>CAZVIC010000038.1:0-10768 GCA_964627735.1 uncultured Planctomycetia bacterium
TCTGAAACCCAACAGTTTATACCGAAGCTTTCATATGCTGATATTTTAGAGAAGTTTACCGTAGGCATGCAACAATATACATCTTTAGATGTTGACTGGGCAGAGGAGTTGCTTTTATTGCTATCTGATTATGATCAATCTATACAGACTCAATCTAGTACCATTGAAAGTCCTATTGAACTGTTGCAGATGCAGACGGCTAATCCCGATGCTGTAGATATAAGTGATTTGGCCGGTTACGATATAATTCCTGCGGGAGAGTACTATCTCAATCCGTTAGAAGCAGGTGCTGTTTGGGCTCTTTTGGAAAGTGCAGGTGAGACCCCTGGTCTTTTAGATATTATAGCTGAGAAAGGTTGGGATTTTGCTGCTGATGTTTACAGCAAGGTCTTATATATTTTACGGCAGACAAAACCTCAGGTAGAAGAATATATATTTAACGGGGAGTTTCTGAATCTCAATGATTATGATAATGCAGGTTTCCTCTGGGGCACTATGGCTGCGATAATACTAGAGAAGAAACCGTCTCAGGCAAATTTGAGAGATTTCATGGAAGAGCTATACGATATGAGTGAAGAGGAGATAGAACAGAAACTTGATCGCAGTGGTTATTTAATTATGCTTGGGGGAAGAACGAGAGGCGTACTGGAGAAAACATATGGTAGAGTATTTGATATAATACATTCTGAGATTGACGCTGATATATTTTGGGATTATTTCTGGCAGTTTGATAAGGTTGTTATCAGAGAGCCTTGGTATCAAGGGGCACGAGCTGGAAAATATCACCCTGAAGGATATATCAAAAAAGCTCAAGGTAGTACCGGCAACCCTCTAGATTCAAATAGAATAGCAGATTATATTGTTGTTTCTAATGTAGATACAGATGAGGTTGATATTATAGGTGGAGTACCTGCCTTAACTATTAAAAGTCCTACTGTCTTAGATATGGTTGTTCAGGATTTTTCTGCCCCGAACACTTTTAGAGTATTAGCACAAGCAGGAGATGTTGATTCTTCTTTCAGAATAAGGTTTAGAAATTTAGAGGGAGAAGAGGCTGTATTTAGAGTAGAAGATTTAACTTCAGATGAAGAGTGGCATAGAGTAGGCTTACCTCTCTGGGGACCTTATCAGAGACAAGGCATAGATGATGATGAGCTTTTAGATGTGGATGTACCTTCTGTGGTTGGTTCGGGATTGATGAATCAAACTTGGAGCACGTGGCTTTTAGAAGGTGTTTTTTGGGATAAAGATGGCAGTGGCTATGCTTTGAAGGATAGATATGAAGATGGATGCCAGATCTACCTTGAATCTGACGATATAACAGATTGGAGTAGAATAACAGAAATTATTGTAGAACCAATAGAGGGAGAAGTTAGTTTGGCCGGGATATATCTGATGGAGAAAGAGGAGCAGTACAGTCTAGATTTGGAGGTTGATTTAATTCAAAATCAGATAAACTCTTCTCCTGCTGCTTTATTGGTTCAGACACAGGATGCAACAATAGTGCATAGGGTTGGAATACCTCTAGTTACTCCCGATGCACAATTTGACCTTCATTTGGAACAGGGTAGTTACATTATTATAACAGAGATAAAAGGTGAAACAGTACATTTTACAACTTCAAATTGTCCTGGAGAAACTTTCAGGCGTCCACTAAGTTATTTTATAGAATCTATATGGGATGGTAATCCAGGAACGATTTTAAAGTGGGGAGATCTGGAATTATGAAAACGTTATTTAAAAAATATACTCTATGTTTTTATAATTCAATTGTTAACGAGTTGGAGATGAAATGAATATGCGAAAAGGAAATATATTTAAAGCAATTTGTATAATAATTATACAGGTCTTTATTTTTGAGCAGATTGCTTTAGGCATAAAACTTCCTTCTGCTAATAATTCGGGTTCATTTGTTGCAAGGAGAGAGAGAGGTGCTATTTTAGCAGATGGGGTAGAGATCCAGTCCGACGCTGTTGTCATCGGTGGTTTAAGGATAGGATATTCCGATACCGAGAGTATTACTGAAACAGGTTTTGATCCTAGCAAAATAACTTCTATCCAGGTAGATGGTAGTGAGGATTTACCATATAGTATAGATGCTCAAGTTCAGGGTGATATTGGTAGGGTAGTTGTTGTAAACGGATCTGAAAACACAGTTATGCAACGGGATGGAAATACTGTTAGTGTTATAACGAGAGACGAAGGATATTATAATGCGATATTCAACATCTATGAGGTTTATCCGGAGAGTTTAGAAGAAACAGGTAAGCCAGATCATAGTTATACAATTAAGGTTACTAAAGAAGGCGAAGTGTTTATAGTTTCACAAGAGCCAGATAGAACTGTTATTTTCCAAGGCATGGATGAGTCTGGAGCTCTTTTTGAAAGATTTAACGGAGCTACTAACATATATCTTGCAGAAATCAATGAATTACTCATTCAGTTACAAGACAGCAGCATGATAACCATCGTAGATAATGGTATTTCCGTTATAAACAAAAATCAGGAGTCAATTTCAAAAGAGATTTATGCTTTAAGTGAAGAAGGATACACTTTAGATTATTCTTTTAAATTAGTGGAAGAAAACGGGAACAAATGGGCAGTAGAAACAGATGCAGGAAATGTTACAGCGTATCAATTATCTGACGAATCTGTTTTTCAGCAAGCTATTGCAGATGGTGTTTTAAGCATGGATGAGATGCTTGCTAAAAGCTATATGGAAAGCACAGGTACTATTAATATTGAACGAAATGGTGATGTTACCACATTGTCGGTTAATTTAGAAGATATGGTTTTATCTATGGATTGCAAATCAGAACAGGTAGCGACAGGATTGGATGTTTTAGATAATTTAGAAGAAAATCTTGAAAATATTGACAGATTCTTTATGGTCAGTAGAAATGATGAAGGAGAAGCAATAGTTGTAAGTCTTATTTTAAATCCTACAACAGGAGAAAAAGAGCTGTACATAGATACGGTAGAAGGTAGCGATGCTACAACAGATTTAAATGTTTTAGATGAGAATTCCGATGGTGAAGCAGGTTGGGATATTTCTATACCCGATGTATCTGTCTTTTCGCTAGCAGGTGCACTGTCTAATATAGAAGGAGCAGAGGCGTTTAGCGCTGAGCCTAATACTAGCGGAATTAAATGGTTTAATAGTGCTATTAAGGCAACAGCTTTATTTGAAACAGGACTTTTCTTAGCAGCATATAATTTTTTACCAATAGTTGGTGCTATCTCTCCTTTTGTTCTTCTGCCGATGGGAGCTGTTATGTATTCCCTTTTAAAAGGTGTAGCTAAGTTTTCTACAAAAGGCGTACTTGCTGCTAACTTAAGTCAGGAGTCTTTGGTAATGCCCGAGATGGAGCCAGACGATATAAGGACGATGGTTCTTGTTCCTCCGATAGCTATAGATCAAAAAGATGTAGATAAAGGGATGTTTAACTTAAGGAAAACTATAGAAGGTAATAATGATAGGGATAATAGAGTGTTTGGATATGCAACAGATACTTTTAATCATGAACTTATTAAAGAAGAGATAAGAGGGATCCTAGCATTACAGAGGGAATATGGTGCAGACAGTGTTTACTATTTTGTGAGAAATGGAGCAACTAAAATATTGTGGAAAGCAGGAGATTATCAGGACTTGATGCAACTTCTTTACCAGGGTTGGCAGACGCCGCATACTTATACATCATCTGAATATGGTGTTTATCAGAGAACTACTGAAGAACCAATGTTTAAAGTTCCGGAGGAAGTTTTAACTGATTTGGTAGCCGAAGGGACTCTTACTCAAGAGGAAGCTGACGAGATAGGAAGAACTGGTGTTGTAGGTGATGTCTCAGCATTACATATAGGTGAAGAAGAGGAAAGAATTAACACTTTCTATGTACTTGATTTTGAAGATTATGCAGCAGAAGGTACCGTAACTCAGATGGAGCGAAAAATGGCTTGGGCGGTAGAAAATACTGATTACGGAATATTATCTCCTATGCTTGTACCATCTAATCCCAATGAGTCTTGGATAACTAGATTCCAGTATCGTTCTGATGTGCAATTACACTGGGAACAGCTGGTGAACTGGTACTTGTATAAGAGGACAAAGTTTTCAGGCGACGGAGCATTATATATACCTCGCTATATGGATGCTATGCTTAATATCAACTCGCAAGAGCTTAATGAAGCAGAACCGGAAGTTGAGAGATTGATAACGACTGTTTTATCCGAGGATATGGTTGCATTGAGCTCTAATAATGCAGAAATAGCGAGTCTTTATGAGCAACTTAAAAAAGAAACAGATTCTTTTGGACAGTTATTTTATGATGCTGTTATTCAGTTGCAATTAAAATCTGAATCTGAGACTGAGAGTGAAGATAATTCTGTTGATAGACTTCCTTTGATAAGTAGTATGAATGAGATGGTGCTACTGGTTGATGAAATGATTAATTTGGCTGATAGCAATGATTTATTAAGCACTGTACGTGATGAATTAAAGTTGATACAAGAAATTCTGAAAGAAAAATTAGGCCCTAAAATAGCAAGCCATGATTATCCAGAATCTCTATATATACCAGGTGCACTTATGACAGATGTTGTTGTTTATGAAGAGAGAATGCAGACATTTGATGGGTTATTAGCTCAGTTTGGAAGATGGTTTAAGAGTGATATCAGGACAATAAAAGAAGTGTTCTTACCTACTATCCCTGCATACAGAGCGCTTATGAGTGCTCTTGGCAAACCTGTTAGTCCTCCAAGAGGTATTGATACTACAGATCCTGGTGTTCAGGAAATTATGGATGGTGTCTGGAGATCAAGCATAGCAGACTGGTTATTCGCAGGATATCTTGCTGCTAATACAGCGGCGGCATTTATCCCTAGTGCTATGAGTCTAGTTAATCCAGCTCTAGGATTAGCTTTGGCAGGTACTGTAATCTTAGGACAGCTAATAGCAGTACCTATGATTTTTGGTCCTGTTATGAAAGCTATGAATTTAGATAGTGGCGATAAGAATTTAGCTATTGAAATAGCCCAAAAAACAGGGGGAGCTATTGTTAATTGGCTTAGCAGCGCCAGTTTTATAATGAAATATATGTATTATCGTCCAATTATAGATATCAAGAATATTAGAGCTATAATGGCTGAAGGTGACGGGAAAGCAGGTATCGGCGGGGCTACCATGGGTAACATTGCTAAAAATCTGCCTTTTGTCATAGGCTTGGCATGGGAATTTGCATTATGGCAAATAGGAGGGCTTCCTACAGCATTATTTGGATTACCTATTGCAGTATCATTTTTGGATAATCCACTTATGAATGTACTTTTAAATAGATCTGATACGTTTTTATCTGAGTCAATTCAGACTACAGAGATACAAGAAAAGAATGATTGGATTAATTTTCAGATAGGAAGTGTTTTTAGATCTGAACATGGCGATGAAAACCAGATAGTTAGAGTAAAATCTATAATTGAAAATATAGAAAAGAACGATTTAGATAAAACAGGTCTTTGGTCTATTTTAACAGAAAGTGAAAAACAGAGAATTCTTGCTTTAGGAATAGATGATGTGATGATTTCAGAAGCTCAGGCTCAGCAGCACCTGTATGACTATTTTAATTCTATAATAGAAATTTTGGCGTCCAAACAGGCGTCTTAGGGGGAGAAATGTGGTATAATTATAAAAAGGGGGAAAAGATGAAAAAGGTTGATTTCAGAAAGATGTTTTTATATTGTTTCTCAGTCTGTTTGATTTCTACATTTCTTAGTGTTCAAGGTTTTATTTCTTCTGATTTTAGTCAAAGTGCTTTATCTTTACGTCGCACAAAGGCGCTTTCAATATATAGCGTTGAGCACTACTTTGATTCTAGCGAGCCTTATACTGCCTTACAATCTGTCCGTAGATTGGTTTTAGGTGGTTCAACGCTACTTAGAGAGGGAGCCGATGTAATAAGAGCAATGTTTAATCAAGACGACATAGTTACTTTAGGAACGATATCTACTGTTACAGACGATGGTGGTTCAACAGCTATGTTAGTTGCAGCTATTCAGGAATCACCATACTTCAGAACAGCTGTCTTTGGTATGGGAGATATAATAAATAACTGGGTTGGTTTTACCGATCCTGTAATGCAGAGGTTTCTCGAAGTGCGCGTAAAGGATTTTAGCGGTCAGTTTACAAGTGCTTTAGTAGAATTAGGATTAAGCAAAGATGAAGTAAAGGAACTTGTAAAGCTTACCCAGAAGTCGCTTGTCTTTTCTCAAGGCACAGAGGACTTGTTTTTAAACGGTACCGGTACCGGTACCGTTAATGGTTTAAGTAAAGGCTTATTAGAAGCTATAAAGATAGCGGGAGCAAAAAATAACAACATTTTAAACTATCGAGATGAGATTATAAGGGTAGGGTTAGAAGTCTTTAGCGAGATAAAGAGTGTACATATGAGTGATAAGCTCCAATGGGCATTTTCCGAGGTTGAAAGAGCCGTTGCTGCAGGAGAGCTGGCTAAGAATTCTCGCGTTTCTAATGCTTACGATGCTGGTGGTAACCCGATAGATCCAATCACTGAATTACCGGCGAATTGGGCGGAGTTTAAATCAAAATTGATGGATCTAGCTACTGTTGTTGATACGCAATTTATTGATAGAGGTGTATTTGCAGTAGATGGACAGTCTTTACGCAACCTTATAGTTGTTGGGGCTATGTATGTTGCGGGTTATCTGAACGAGTCTCAGTTAGATGAAAATGGAGATATAGTTGAAAGAGGATATATAGATGAATCTAAACTGAATGATGTATGGCGTGTAATAGGCGGAACTTTTGGTGTTACAGAGCTAGGCTTTGCTGCTCCGGTAGCCCACAATGATGCTATGCTGGCATCGGTAGGTCAAGATGGTTCTGTAATAACTACACAGACCGATATTTCGCGTTTTCCTTCTTCTCAAACTTTGCGTTCACCAGTAGATCATGTCGAGTTTTATAGGAAGATAGTTGGGTCTGACGGAAGAATCCAGTATTCTAATGGAGATATAACCTACGATGGTGATGTAAAACCTGATTCTAAGCCAGGTGGTGAGATCGTAGCCTCTGAGCAGGCATTGGGTTATATAGCGAATACCCAGGATGTTATATTTTTAACCTGTGGTAGCGCTTTTACCAGTGTAGCTCCGGTATTGATGACCAAAGGCATTCCTGAGGCTCTTGCCGCTAGAAGAGCAGAGGGTCTTCCGGTAGTATTATTTATCAAGCCTTTTCAGGATAGCGAGACTGTAGGATTAGACATCCATAAGATACTAAAGGCTCTTGAGAAGTCTATGCAAATTGCTACTAAAACAGAACTTAGCATAGGTGAAGTTATAAGTGAGGTTGTTCTATTTAAGACTTCAAGTGCTGACTTTGAAGATCATCCTGGAGTATTAGCTCAGTTTGTTGCAGGCAGACCTTCTTTTAATACGGATGGTTCTATGAATTTTGACTTTAACTTAGTCAGCGATAATGTAGCGGAAGGAGACTCTAAAAAGATAAGCGTTATGTTTGGAGAAAAAACTCTGAGAGGATTCTCTGCTGTAGTAGAAGACTCAAACGATCCATTGCTTGGTTATGGTGCTGAACTCCAGAGTGATGTAGAAGCACAATTAACTGAAATGGGCATAGGTGTACGTTATTTAGAATACGATGCTTTGCAGATATATTGGCCAGGCACAGAAGGAGAGGCGGCTGGCTATGCAGATGATTGGCTTGATTATCCGGCTGGTTTCGGCGTGCATGGCGGTGAAGAGGTTAGGATAAGGTTTAGTCCGGAAGCTATATATGAAGCGGTTGATGAGATAGTAGAAGATGCTCAAGGTGTTTCTAACCCTTAAGTTGTAAGGAGCAATAATATGAAAGTAAAATTTGTAGATAAGAAAATGGCAGCTAAGATGTTTTGCTTTATGGTAATTGCTATTCTTTTTACTTCAAATTTTTTTAATGCAAATGTAGATACTTATAGTTCTACAAGAAGATCAAAAACACCTTCTATAAATTTAGCAGCACTAAGAGATGGATCTAGTTTTATGTCTATTACTAGCTGGGTGAATGAATTTAAAAGAATCACATCTAATTCTGCTGTTAGCACAGAGACTATTGATTTATATATCGATAGAGGGGCTTTAGGTGCAGTTAAGGTCTCAATAGATGTTCCTGCAAGAAGTGCTTTAAGTACGGAGGCAGATTTTCAAACGGTTGCTACCTACATTATGCTGGAGATGAATAATGCTCTGACTTTATATAGAGGGCAGAAAGTTGTAATCAATGCAAACCAAAACTTATACGATGAAGTTATAAAGCAGTTTTATTCTACGGGTAGGTCTGGGTTTGATATTGGAGATTTTCTAGGAACGGTCAACGAAACAAATCAATTTGAGTTTGCAAGAAATAATTCTCAATTAAGTCAAGTTGATCAAGATATGATAGCATCAGCTCAGGCTGTAAGTAGTCTTTTTGATTGTGCTGATAGTAGGATACAGATGATTGATAAGTCTCAGATGCATGGATATGCTATAGGTTTAGATTTTGGAGGTTCAGATGTAAAAGTTTCATTATTAAAAGACGGAGAATCTATATTTGAGAAGAAATTAAAATGGAATGTGCAGGAATTTGAGTCAATAGAAGAACATAGAAGGCATGCTTTAGCTCTTGTTGATTTTGCGCGGCATTATGTTGCATTAGAAATGGTAAAAGATATAAGCCCAGGCCATATAGCCCAAGCTTATAGAGCTTTGTTTGCTAAGATGCAGCAAGAGAAGAGCAAGGATGAGAATAGTATAGAAGAATTAGAAATGCTAGTTGAACAGAGTATTTCCTTAGGTGTTGAACCCGAGAATATTGTTGGCTTAGGTATAAGCGTAGCATTAGCCATATACAATGGTAGGCTTACTGGGCCTGGCCCCATGGTGGCAGGATTGGGTTTATCCGGTCCAAATGTTGATCCAGAGGTTAAAGAAGCAGTTGCTGTATTTGGCTTTAATTTAGGGGTTGCACTTGGATTAACTGTTGATCGAATCAAGATAATAAATGACGGAGATGCTGGTGCTGCTTGGGCGGCAACAGAATTAGGAATAAACAATGCTATAGCTTGGAGCTTGGGAACCGGGCTTGCAACAGGATATATAGATCAGGGCGGGAGAATCGCTACAGATATGCTTACTGAAGGTGGTAATGTTGTTATGGATGTTGCACAACTTTATAGCGATAATCCTGTTGCACATTCTGTAACAAAAGTGCCAGGTGCATTGCAACAATACCTTTCTCAAAGATCTGTCGTAAGAATGGTTGAAGAAAAAGGAATATTAGATGTAACCCATTCAGATTTCTTAACATCTTCTGGAAAACTAGATCAAAGGAAGGTTCTTCTTACTGTTCAAGAGATGTATGTAAACGAAACTACTACCCCGGAGATAAGGACTCAAATTAGAGAGATATTTGAGACAGTAGGGGTTTATCTTGCTCATTCTGCAGTCCAGCACAACACCTATCTAGGAATAGAGAATGTCATCATCTTTGGTCAAGTTGTAACAGGTCCACTTGGCGATGTAGTTACACAGAAAGCCCAGCAGATATTAGATAATGAATATAAAGATTTAGGTATTACAATTTATATTACTGAAGATCCAGCCTTTGCTCAGGCAATTGGAGTTGGATATTTAGGTTATTCTCCATAAGAATATAAACAGGCGGAGGGGGACAATGAGATATTTCTTTAGAAGCAGTTTTATTTTTATAGCCCTATCTTTATTAGCTAACGTTTCCATAGGTACTGTAGAAAATCAGCAGCAATGTTTAAGAAGATTAAAAGGTGATATATTAGATCTTTCTGTTTATGAAGGCAAACTTATTATTGTCTCTGGCCCTTCTGGGGTTGGTAAAGATACAGTAGTTCAGGGGGCAATGAATGGCAATGAAAATCTTATGTTTTCAGTATCTGCAACAACTCGTGCGCCTCGTCCGGGAGAAGAGCATGGTAAAGACTATTTTTTTATTACACAAGAAGAGTTTGAAGCGATGATTTCACGAGGTGAATTCTTTGAACATGCGCAATATACAGGAAATTATTATGGTACTCCCATGCCTTTTGTTGTAGAGAGTTTAAGTGCAGGTAGAGATGTTGTTCTTGTAATTGATGTTCAGGGTGCCTTGCAGATACAGGATATGACTCGTGGGGCTGTTTCTATATTTATTGCCCCTCCCTCTGTAGAAGTCTTAGAAGCAAGATTGAGAGGTAGAGGTACAGAGGAAGAGTCTGTGGTTCAAAAGAGGTTGCAGCAGGCGCAGATTGAATTAGGATTTCAGGATAGATATACTCATGTTGTTGTAAATGATGATTTAGATATAGCGATTCAGGAAGTGTTAGGCATAGTTGGAGAATGATAATATATGCTGCATGTCCTCATAAAGAAATATGCAATATTTCTTTTCTTAACACTAAGTTTTAATTTTCTGAGTAATAATCAAAATTTAGTATTTATTTTTCGTAGAATGAGATTATCATATACAAAAGAGATGATTTTTGAAAATAAAACTATATATGAGCGTTATTTATATCGTATCTCAGATAGTACTAATCTTGATGATATAAAAATAGATATACAAAATGACGCTGCTATTAATTTGCCCTATGCTGTATATGATGTTGAGTCTGGTACCTTATTCGTGTTTATCAATCCACAATTAGAAATTTCAGACTCTGAGCAGATAAAAATGGCAGGTCAAAATATAGAATTGTCTCGTGATAGA
>CAZVIC010000039.1:0-10448 GCA_964627735.1 uncultured Planctomycetia bacterium
AGCCCTCTCTTGCTCTATTAAAATTAGCGTCTACTATACGATAGAGTTCTTTTTGCATATCTTCTTTAGAATAGACGTTGTACTGTAACCTTTAAGATAGGGTAAGAGCTTAACCTTTCCGCCATACTCTTTCAATATATCTCTTCCCACTACAACCTTATCTTTCCAATCTGCCCCCTTAAAAAGATAGTCGGGCTTGATTAAAGATAGAATCTCATATGGAGTCGGTTCATCAAATATAGCTATATAATCAACATCTTCTAGGGCCGAAAGGATTTTAGCTCTAAAATCTTGACTATTTATAGGCCTACTATTACCTTTAATAGCTCTAACTGAACTATCAGAATTAAGCCCTAACACTAAGTAATCAACATGCTTTTTAGCCTTAGCTATAAAATCAATATGACCAGGATGAAGAATATCAAAACAGCCATTGGTAAAACCCAACGTCTTTCCTTCTTCTTTGATGCTCCTGATTTTTTTCAATAAAGCATCGCGGGATAGAACTTTGTTCTTCATATTAAAATTTGAAATTAAATTAAAATAAACCTTCTTCGACTAAAAAACAGAGGAGATGTGCCAGTGTTATGTGTACCTCTTGAACAATTGAAGTTTTATCTGATGGAACAATGAAGCTAACATCTGAGAGCTCTTTCATCTTACCACCGTCTCCTCCAGTAAAAGATATTGCATATCCATCGTTATCCTTCAGAAACTTTAAAGCCTCCACCACATTAGAGGAACTACCGCTTGTTGAGATAGCAATTATTACATCACCCTGCTCGTAAAAAGCTTCGAGCTGTCTCCTAAAGACAGACTGATATCCATAGTCGTTTGCCAAGGCTGTAAGGGAAGCAATGTTACTAGCTAATGAGATAACAGGAAGGGCCTTACGTTCTTTTCTGAATCTGCCAACAAACTCAGCAGCAATATGCTGACTATCAGACGCACTGCCTCCGTTACCAAACACAATTAATTTCTTTCCGTTTTCAAAAGTAGCTATTATTTTTTTTGCAACCTTTTCTATTTTGTCAATATTATCCTTAAAGAATCGCTCTTTAACCTCTATGCTCTCTTTAAAATAGTTTTCAATTATATCTTTCATCAACCAAAAAATGTAGCTGCAATATTATAAATATCATCATCCACGGTTTTTAATTTACCCAATACTTCTTCAATTGGTATATCGATTATCTCATTGCCTTTTAATGCTACAACACGTCCAAACTTGCCTTCATCAATCAGCTCAAAAGCTCTGATTCCATACCTTGTACCCAAGACTCTATCATATGCTGTAGGTGATCCACCTCTCTGAATATGACCTAAGACTGTTACTCTAGTCTCATAACCTGTCTTATCCTCCAACTTGTTTGCCAGCTGCTGACCTATGCCTCCTAACTTAACATGGCCAAAAGAGTCTAGCTCGTTATCTTGAACCACATCGGAACTCTCTTTAAATTTAGCTCCTTCAGCAACAACAACAACAGAGAAGTCTTTACCTCTGGAGTGACGTTTCTTTATCAAAGAACATACCTCATCTACATCTATAGGCTTTTCGGGTATTAAAATAGCATCGGCACCGCCAGCAAGTCCGGCATAGAGTGCAATCCAACCTGCATGTCTACCCATAACCTCGACAATCATAACTCTATTGTGAGATTCGGCTGTAGTATGAAGCCTATCAATACATTCCATTGCAATATTAACAGCTGTATCAAAACCAAAAGTAAAATCTGTACCTGAAATATCATTATCTATCGTCTTTGGAACACCAACAACAGGAAGTTTAAAATCACGGTATAGTTTTGCAGCCACACCTAAAGTATCTTCGCCTCCTATAGGTATCAAAGCATCGATTCCAAGAGATTTAAAGTTTTCAACAACCTTCTGGATATCTCCTTCATTCTTATAAGGGTTTGTTCTAGAAGTCCTTAAGATGGTTCCCCCTCGGTGTAAAATACCCGACACAGAATTTATATCAAGATTGATAGTATCTTTCTCCAGCAAACCCTTCCATCCATTCCTTACACCTAATATCTTATAATTTTCAATCAAACCTCTTCTTACAATAGCTCTTATTACCGGATTTAAGCCGGGACAATCACCCCCGCCGGTCAAAATACCAATACTTTTCATCTTTTACTCCTTTCCTTTTCTAGAACTCTCTATAAGGAGGAACTACATCCTGAGGCTCCTCTCCCTGCTTAAGCTTCTTCTTTCTATCTTTTTCGCCTATTTTAGATATAAAGACCTTAACAATAACTGGTTCTTCCATACCAAGCATCTCCTGAACCTTACTTCTTAATTCAGACTGTATCTTCTCAGTTATAGAAGGAATATTAACCTCAGACAACATAACAGCCTTAAGAGAGATGACTAAACCACGCTTTCTAACCGTTACTTTGCTACGTAAGTCCCTTACATCAGGATCGTCTCTCATTATCTTTCTAACATAATCCTCAATAGCAGATAGAGAGACTAAGACCTCTCCATACTCTGTTTTAAAAGCTATGTTTTTTTCTGCAGCCACTCCAGACCATACAAAGTTAAGCAATGCGAATACAAACACAATAAGCACTGCTCCAACAAGACCCACGAGGAGCTTTAAAGGAATAAGCTGCTCAAATTCGGATAAAATAAAACTTAAATCCTGCTGAGAAATAAAATCAAGAGCATAGAGAACCATGAATACCCCTATTACAAGGTAGAACAATCCAAACATCAAAAGAACAAACTTAGCTCTCAATTTCATCTTTATCCTCCTTTGGCAACTTTTTATCAACTCTTATCTTCTCTATTAATCCATGAATAGACTTATCTTCGACTCTCTCTACTTCAATATTTATTTTTTCAGGAATAACACCTATCATCTGATCGAGCATTCTTTTTACACTAGATTGAACCTTACTTACAATATCAGGAATATTAACACCTAAAGCAACAACTATTGCAACTGAGACCTTTAATTCCCCATCCTTTGCCTCATCGATAGTTACACCGCGTGAAAATTTTTTACGACCTAAAAAAGATAGCAATCCTTTTTTAAATCCACTGGCAATCCTCTCTACACCTTCAACTTCAAGTGCAGCCTTACGTACAATAACAATTATAACCTCATTATGTATCTTTACATCTCCATCATTGTCTTTCTTAAACTCCATAAGTCTAACTCTCCTCTTTCTGTAAAAACTTTTCTACAAAATCAGTATAGTAGTTACCCTGACAAAACCTCTCATCCTGAACAACCTCTCTTAAAAAAGGAGTCGTAGTCTTAAGCGGTTTGACTAAGATTTCATCTAAAGCACGTCTTATATTTATCAAAGCATCGTCTCTTGTCTTACCATAAGCTATAATCTTAGCGATCAACGAATCATAAAAAGGCGGAATATTGTAACCTGAGTAAACATGGGTATCAACTCTCAATCCAAACCCTCCAGGAAAATAGAGTCTCTCCACTTTGCCAGGAGAAGGTAAAAAACCATTGTAAGGATCTTCGGCGTTTATCCTACACTCAATAGCATGACCTTCCACTTTAATCTTTGACTGTGATAGTCTAAGTTTCTCGCCTGAAGCACTTCTAATCTGTTCTTTAACAATATCAATTCCCGTTACAACTTCAGTAACAGGGTGTTCAACTTGTATCCTTGTATTCATCTCAAGGAAATAAAACTTGTCATTTTCATCAAGTACAAACTCAACCGTTCCAACATTATCATAATTAATAGCCTTTACAAGTTTTAAGGCTGTATCTCCAAGTTTTTTCCTAAGCTTATTATCGACTCTGGGAGATGGGCTCTCTTCAATCAACTTCTGAAATCTTCTTTGAACCGTACAATCTCTCTCTCCAAGATGGACAGCATTACCATGCTTATCAGCTAAAATCTGCACCTCAACATGCCTAACGTTTGAAACAAACTTCTCAATATAGACATCTTTGCTTCCAAAAGCCCCTTCAGCTTCTCTCTGAGCAGTAATATAGGCCGAGACCAACCTGACATCGTTATGGCAGACACGCATTCCCTTTCCTCCGCCTCCGGCAACAGCCTTTATTACGACAGGATAACCAATACGATTGGCAACTGCAATCGCCTCTTCTTTATTGGTAACAGGGCCATCGGAGCCTGGTATAACTGGAACATTGGACTTCTTTGCGACCTCTCGAGCCTTAAGCTTATCGCCCATCAACTGCAAGTTTCTAGAACTTGGACCTATAAAAGAGATCTTGCAAGACTTGCAAACTTCAGCAAAATGATAGTCTTCTGCTAAAAATCCATACCCAGGATGTATCGCCTCAACATCTGTGATCTCTGCAGCGCTTATTATAGCCGGAATATTAAGATAACTATCTTTAGAAGGCGCAGGACCAATACATAGAGCTTCGTCTGCAAATTTAACATGAAGACAATCTTCATCCGCTTCAGAATAAACAGCAACTGTCTTAATACCTAAGTCCTTACAAGCACGTATTACACGCAGTGCTATCTCACCCCTATTTGCGATTAATATTTTTTCAAACATATCTTTTATTCAGGTATGATCTTAAAGAGAGGCTGGCCAAAATCTACTGGATCACCATCCTCAACAAGAATCTCAGCAACTCTGCCTTTATATTCAGATTTAATCTCATTCATTAACTTCATAGCTTCGACGATACATACAGTATCCCCTATAACTACTTTTTTATTTACACCAGTATAAGGAGCAATATCCGGAGCAGGAGACTTATAAAAAGTCCCAACCATGGGAGATTTAATATAACAGGCTTCATCTTCTGTTTTATCAGAACCCTTAGCCTGACTCTGAGATTGAGCTTGATGAGAGATAGGCTGCACCTCTCTGACCAACTGCTCTTCTTTTTTACGCAACCTTATACATTTACCATCTTCCTCTAATTCAATTTCAACAAGATCCTCTCTGTTCATAAGCTCGACCATCTCTTTGATCTTCTTTATATCCATTTTTATACCCTCTCTACATATCCAGCGGTTCTGGTATCAATTTTTACAACATCGCCTTTATCTATAAAAAGAGGGACCTGTATTGTAGTACCTGTCTCAAGCTTTGCTGGCTTTGTCCCTGTCTTAACCGTATCGCCCTTAAACCCGGGGTCAGTTTCAACAATCTCTAATTCAACAAATAGAGGTAAAGATAGTGCAACTATCTTACCCTCGTAGACTGTTGCATTGATATGAGAATTTTCCTTAAGAAAACCTTTCATTCCTTCGAGATCTTCCTCTATCATAGTAACGTCTTCATAAGTCTCATCATCCATAAAATGGTAGCCCTGAGAATCCCTGTATATATAGTTCATTCGCTTCTCTTCTACATAAGCATTATCAACTTTCTCATCCGTAGAAATAGTGCGCTCTAATGTCTGTCCATTTGAAATATCCTTAAGTTTCACTCTTAAAAAAGCTCCACCTTTACCAGGCTTTGTATGTGAAAAACTGACAATAGAAAAAAGTCTTCCTTCTACTTTGATCACCATACCTGTCTTTATCTGATTAGCAGGAATCATTACAATACCTTAAGTCCTCTCTTTTTAACTACAACAACATCCTCTATCCTAACACCACCAATTCCTGGAAAATATAATCCTGGCTCAACAGTTAAAACCATATTTTCTCTAAATATCTCTTTTGAATTCTTATTAAAAAATGGCTTCTCATGCACTTCAATGCCTATTCCATGCCCTAAGCCATGCCTTATAGCAGACTTAAATCCTATTTTTTCAATTAAACCATCAACCCTAGTTGCAATCTCTCCCACCCCAACGCCTTCAGATATAGAAGAAAAAACAAAGTCTCTTACTTCTTCAATTGCCTCATAAGCTTTTTTAACTATCTTGGGAATTTTATCCCAAAAGAGGACGCGTGTCAAGTCAGCACAGTACCCGCTAAATACAGCTCCGCAATCAATTAGCAAGAGTCCCTCTTTTTTTCTTATTTTTTCAGCTCTTGCCTTTGCATGAGGCAAGGCACTCCTAGCCCCAGAAGCAACTATAGAAGGAAAGGCAGAACCGCTACCCCCTCGCTTTCTAAATTCAAGCTCAAGCCATCCTTGGATCTCAAGTTCAGTAATTCCACTCTTAAGACTCTTATTTAAAGAGATTAAAGAACTCTTTGTTATTTTGACCGCTTTAGATATTCTCTCTATCTCATCGTCATCTTTAATCTCTCTCAAATCAGCTATTGAATCAGAATTTAGGAATTTGCACCTATTAAGACTATCTTTAAGTTTAATATAACCTAAAAAGGGCATATTGCTTTCAATAGCAATCTTACGAGATCTCTTTTTTGCCTCTAATAATTTTATCAATTCATCCAGGTGAGACTTATCTCTTATAATTTTCCTAAACCCCGGAGCCTTTATCCCTCTAAGCTCTTCTTTGTACCTCGAGTCAGATATAATAAAATTATCAGAACCAGATTGAGATATAAAAAGAGATGCATCTATATCTAAATCTAAAAGATACTTTACGTTATTACAATCCAACAAAAGAATAGAATCAAATCCAGATAGAGAGATACTAGATCTTAACTTTGAAATTCTTTTTTGATTTAAAGACATCTTTAAGAGAGGTTTAAGATCTTAAGAGCAGCCTCAAGAGCAAGAACATAGCTATCCTTACCAAATCCCGAAACCTGACCACAGCAGACTGGCGCTATGAGCGACTTACTTCTAAACTCTTCTCTAGCATAGATATTTGAAAGATGGACCTCAATAGCAGGTAGACTAGATGCTTCTATCGCATCTCTTATTGCTACGGAAGTATGTGTATAGCCTGCAGGATTAATGATTATAATATCAATAACATCTTTAGATTCACCTATTTTTGAAACTATATCTCCCTCTGAGTCAGACTGAAAAAACTCAATATCTAAATTATTACCGCTGGCGATATATTTTAACTCTGAGTTTATCTCCTCTAACGTAAAAGTTCCATAAATATCAGGCTCTCTTTCACCTAATAGACCTAAATTAGGACCGTGAACAACTAGTACCTTAGCCATCGACCACCTCTTCTTCGCTCCCATCACAAGAGAGAGCTTCGTCAATAAGCATTATAGGTATTCCATCTTTTATAGGATATAAAAGTTTGCAAGATTTACAGAGAAGACCTTTCTCTCCAAAAAGCTCTATATCGCCCTTGCATTTAGGGCAGGCTAAAATATCAAGTAACTCTTTATTTATCATCCTCTTTCTCCACTTTTTCTTCTGTTATCTTTGAACTGCTATCTTCCTCTACTTTGTTTAAATCCTGTTCTTCATCTTTAAGCTCTTCTTTATCTTTACCTTTCTTACCAAGTTCATCCTGAATCTCCACATAGACCATCTTAAGATAGGAAGAGAGCTCATCTATCATCTTCTGTTCATCGTCTTTAAGATTACCTTTTGTCTTCTCCTTAAGCATATCCAAGGTATCTATAATATAGCGCACCTGTTTAGGGTTAACCTCTTTACGTTTTGTGAGAGGGTTCTCTATCTTGCCTAAGCCCACTAAACATTCTAAACCCAAGCCATTTATAAAATTAATAAAATTTACTTCCCAAACTTTGTCTTTCATATCTTCTTCCATGTTTTAAATTTTACACCTCTTTAATTATTTTTTCTACTCTTTTTCAATCTTGCCTACCCTGACAATAGTAGCTTTTGAAGGATCAATATAATCCTCCAAGAACTTAACTACATCCTCTTTACTAATCGCAGCTATTTTATCTAAGTATTCATTTATCTCTTTATAGTCAATTCCTAGAACCTCATTTACAGCCACTCGAAAAGAGACTGAATAGTTAGTTGTCATATCTCTTAGATAACGACTTCTCAACATCTCCTTGGCATCTACTATCTCCTCATCTGCAATATCACCACTTCTTATCTCATTTAATATCAGAATCATTTTCTCTAAAACTTGCTTTTCATCCTCTGGTGTTGTTGCAACATAAAAACTCATAACCCCAGGATCAGGACCTAAAAATAACATTCCGCCTAAAGTATAAGCACCGCCTAGCTCTCTCCTAATCCTGTTAAAGAACAACGATCCCTGACCTGTGACCATCATCTGAACTAAATCCATAACATATCTATCACCTGAAAATATCTCTGGAACCATAAAGCCAATCTCAATCAATACCTCTCTTTGAGGTATGAACTTATTTACTCTTCTCTGCTCACTTGGATAAACATCTCTTGCTTTTGAAAATATTGGCTCAACACCTTTCCATTCTCCTAGCTCTTTCTTTAAAACCTTTTTAATACTATCTTTATCCAAATCGCCTGCAATGGATACTACGCAATTAGCCGGCGTAAATATCCTATTTTTAAAACTATATATCTCTTCCATGCTCAATGAAGCTAAAGATTCCACTGTTCCATCTGGCATCATCTTGTAAGGTTGCTCTTTAAATATAGCTTCACGCATAACCTTAGATGCTTGATAAAAGAGATTGATTTCAGAGCCTTTTATCTTTCCAACCTGCATATTCTTAATAACCTCTAAATCATCCTTCTTAAACTTAGGATTCTTCACGAGGTCTGCTACTAAACTAAGTGTTTTAGCTATCTCTATCTCTGGAGTCTGAATTGAAAAACCAATACTATTGTTTCCAGATATTGGACCAACAATAGCCCCTAAATCAAGAAATCTATGCTCTACCTCAGAACTTACAAGCAGGTTGGGTAATATTTTAGAAATACCATTTATGCTTTCATCTTCTGCTCTTAAACCTCCTTGAAAAATAACCGTAATTGCAGTAAGAGGAGAAGTATCAGAATCAGAGAGAATGACTTTAAGACCATTGTCATAATCTATCTTCTCGAAGGTTCTCTCTTTATACTCAGCCTTATCTTTATCGGCTTCCTTAATCTCAGGCATAAGTTTTACCTCAACTGCCTTGTCTAGATTTAAATAATCTTTAACTACCCTACTTAAGTCTCTCTTATCTATCATCAAAAACCTATCTAGGTATTTTAAATCATATTTATAATCTGATGTTAAGATCTCGCTTCTTGATAGAGTCTGAGCAATATCTATGGGAGTCTCCTGTACTTGCAAAAACTCAAATGAAACTTTCTTCTTAAGGCGTTGAATCCTTTTGTCATCAAACTCACCTTTCTTGAGCTTAGAAATAAAAACTTTAAATTCCTCTTTAAATCTATCTATATTCTCATTCTCAAGAACAACAAAGACTCCAAATAACCCTTGAGAATAAGGCGAGTAATTGATTGTATCTATCGAATAACATATACCACTCTCTATAAAACTCTTATACAGTGGAGCATCTTTACCCCAGCTAAGATATTCAGATAGCAAATCCAACTCTTCAAGGTCAGCATGAAACATAGAGACACCTGAAAACGACAGAAAGAGATAGCTAAGCCTACCTGGATAATACTCCAGATAATCTAAAAAGTGGTTCCTAGCTTCATCAGGAAAAGACTCCTTTCTAATACAGCCAGATTCAAACTTAGAAGTTAAACTCTCTAAGTAGCTATCGATTTCTTCATAGTCTAAATCACCTGAAATAGATATAACTACATTATTAGGCACATAATTTTTACTGTGGAATTTTTTCAAACCATCTAAGCTTATTTTATTTATAAGTTGGATCTCGCCGATTATAGGATAACCATAAGGATGATCTCTATAAGACTTTTTAAAAGCAATCTTAGAGATTCGGGCAGAAGGATTGTCGTCTCTAAACTTAGCCTCTTTTAAAACAACCTCTTTCTCTCTAGAGAAAACTTCCTCTGTTATCTTAGGATTAAATATAGCAGGAATAAAAACCTCAAGAGTCTTCTTTAGGTTCTCTCTAGGTACTTCAAAATGATACAGCGTATGATCAAAAGTAGTATAAGCATTAGATGATGCTCCGTACTCTCTCATCTTGTCCTCTAAATCATGCCTACCTTCAAATACAAGATGCTCTGTAAGATGGGCCAAGCCTGAACCTAAAAACTCAGCCTCATCAGAACTACCAGTTCCAAAACATATTGAAACTGCAGCTATCTCAGACGGGAAACTCTTGTAAATAAATCTAAGGCCATTGTCGTACTCTTTTAAGCTAACATCATTGTAAAAGTTATCCATACTCTTCATAACCCACTCCTTAAAATAATTTAAATTATCTTTAAATAACGGAATAGCAGAAAGAAAAAATAGAAGAGATAAAAACCTTATATGTTTTCTATAGATTCTGGTAAACACTTAAAGTATGAGGAAAGGAGTTTATTTACTCCTGCGTTTTTTCTTCATCATCTTTCTGCGCTTAATCTCACTAGGCTTCTCATAATGTCTAATAGCACGCAGAATCTTCATCAGGCCTTCCTGTTCAACCTTTCTTTTAAAACGTCGTAATGCCTGATCTAGACTTTCGTTTGATCTAACTTCTACCTTTGCCACTAATTATCACATCCTTTCCGTTAAATTTTCTAAATTATAATTATTG
>CAZVIC010000040.1:0-10361 GCA_964627735.1 uncultured Planctomycetia bacterium
ATGTCGTTATACTCTAAAGTCTTTACAGGCTTGTCCCCGACAGGTGCTCTTTCAAATATCTCAGTAAATGTTTTATCCTCTAAAACCTGATACGGAATATGAAGCAACCCTGTCAATTCATGAGAATTCGTTAAAAAGCCTGAGTGATGTGAAGCTCTCTTATTCGCCATTTCCTTTATCTGCTCTTGTGAATAATGAGAATTATCATGCATCTTAAAATTCTTAGAACCATAAGAATAACTATGTATAAAGCTCTTGACGATACTTATAAGGTCTTTTGGCAGAATCAGTCTTATACAGACTGCAAAATACGACTTAAAATCCGGAGATTTATACTCTATCTTCTTGCTTGTAGGCTGAAGGCTTGGGGGAATTTGCCTGTCAGTCTGTTGCAAAGCCTTCCATTCTATATCGCAGGCATCTTTCACTAATTCATGACAGCCGGAAAGAGGCTTAAATAAGACCTGATAAACTCCTGTATGGTTTTCGTCAATATTGAGCAGTAGCTGGGGAATAAGATTCAACGGACTAATGACAAATCCATTATGAGAGGTTAGGGCTTTATAAAAAGCTGCATCAGGTAAAAAGTCATATACATAAAAATCACCTGTTATCTCTTTTGTTGTTCCTTTGTCTGTTATTGATTTTGGGTAGAAATTTTTTACGCTTGAATCAATTATTTCAATATCAGACTTATCACCATAAAAACAGCACTCTATTTTTTTCTTATTACCCCTTATTTCAAATACAGCCTGATGTCGAATACCGTGTATTGACTCCACCAACTGTTCTGATTTTAATAAATAGTTTTCAGAGTCAATTCTTGAAGGATAAACAAAAAGCGTTTCAGGCTGTTTATATAAGAACTCCTGCTGACTTTGAGCAAATGCCTTTGGCGTTATATCAATAGGGGTCTGCTGAATTTCAGAGCAGGCTTTATTTATATCCCTGTCAATTAATTCATGCATAGAGGCGTTTTTCACAGCCTCAGTTACAAAATATTCTAAAAATGGTAATAATGCTGACATGACTGCTCCTTAATTATTTTCAATCACAACACAATCTTCTAATCTCTCTTTAGCCATCTCAACATATTCAAAACTCATCTCAATACCAATAGAGCTTCTGCCTAATTTCATAGCAGTTATACTTGTTGTTCCTGTTCCCAAGAACGGGTCTAAAACAGTCTGTCCTCTTAAGCAGTATAATTTAATAAGCCGTTTAGCCAGCTCAACAGGATAAGGGGCAGGATGAGTCCTGTCAACTATTGGCCTGATAAACCAAACGTTGTATTTCCATTTTCTAAATTCATTAAAGGTTAAATCTTTTTTTCCTATGGAATACCCCTTATTCTTCTGCATCACAAGGATGATTTCATAGGCATTTATAAGAATAGGATTAGGCTGATTAGGAAATTGGAATTTTTCTATTCTCCATTTGCTTATCGCAAACTTTTCCTTTCTCTTTCGATCCCACTTGACCCATAGGATATTTGCCTTAAAAGTAAATCCTAACTCTTTCATTATTTTTAAATGCAGAAAAGCAATATTAGAAGTATCATTAAGAGGTAGATTGACGCAAATCTTTCCACCATCTGCTAAGGCTCTATAACATTCCTTTAGCCATATTTTTGTCAGCTTTAGATACTCCTTATCAGGCAGTTTGTCTGTCCACCCTTCCCGACCAATACCCACATTGTATGGCGGTGATGTAATAACCAAATGAACAGAATTATCCTGCAATTTCTTTAAGACTTTCCTGCAATCACCTTTAATTATCCTGTGTTTCATTTTTTACCTCTTTTTTAAAGCAATGGTTACACTATTGATAAATCTGCTTTCTCTGTTGCCTGCACTTGCCAAATATTCCCGCACGGGTTTTTACTAAATTTCTCTAACGTGGTAATCCACGCAAAACCATGCTCGTCATACTCTTTAACAAGGCTTTTTACAGCCTTAAACCTCTTTTGCGTGCTTACAATTACAAGAACCCTGAATCTTTGAAATTTGCACTTGAAATAATTGTTATAGAATTCAACGTCATTGCTTCTAAACAAATCTATATACCTCATTACTTTCGTCTCTATATCCATGTGGTATAAGCTGGATTTGGTAATTTCTGTTTCGGTAGAGTCATTTTCAAGTAAAAATAAAACATTCTTTTTATTCTTAGTCAAAGAAAATGCTCCATCAGGAATAACATCTAATTGTGCTTTTTTTATTAGGTGTTCGGGTAGTATACTTACCTTGATAAAAGAATCTCTAAAAGCATTAAAGACATTTATTAACAAATCAGAATTCTTCATCTGATGAGAAAAGAGCAAACCAAATCTCGGCCTTAAAGCCCTGACTTTTAATAAAGATAGCCCTTCCTTTCCTAAATAAAATAAGTTTGGGCTGTGTCCTGTTGTGCTTGGAATAGGCCTTTTATCCAAATAGCCCCCTTTACATAATGCTCGCAACCTCCGTTGGCACACTTTGAGATTCATAATAAAGAGAGTCGCGGTTTGCGCTGTGGTCAAGCATCGGAATTGACGCATATAGTCTAATATTTTTTTATCTCTGGTCTGCAATCTCATTTTCAAAGCCTCACTTTCATCTGGACATTTGCTATTTGTATAATGTCTGTATCATAAAGTCTTTTCCATCTCTTATTTACTCTTTTACCGTTTACAACAGTGCCATTCGTGCTTCCTTTATCCCTTATTCTGACTAAAGAATCACCGTCAAATTCGATTTCAAAATGCTTTTCTGATATATGGAAATTCACGCTGTCAACATCATTTCTGCCAAGAACAATCGTTCCTTTTTTTATAGACAGCTCTTTTCCGTTACGACAAACCAAAACAAACCTTTTTTCTTTTTGACAAGCCTGCCCTGTAATCAAAGTATAAGCTGATAATAAATCGTTAAATAATTCATTCGCATTTTTATACCTATCATTAGGATAAGGAGTAATTG
Organism: uncultured Planctomycetia bacterium; assembly: GCA_964627735.1. Lineage (GTDB taxonomy): Bacteria > Omnitrophota > Gorgyraeia > Kaelpiales > Kaelpiaceae > Kaelpia. Next base: position 2,961 of record CAZVIC010000040.1, read on the forward strand.
ATTTTTCAATTATCGGTGCTAGGTCAGGATGCTCCTTCTCTATATGGCGAACAGAAGGCATAATCTTTGTCTTTATACTTACATCCCAAACCACCAGCATCTTTTCGAGATTTTCCATACCGAACAGCATTTCACACAGTACAACAGCAATTGAGTAAATATCCGTGTATGATGTAAGGCATCTACGCTCCAATAATTCCCTGGATGCGTATGGTTCTGTCCCCTGTGATAATAAAGGGGGGTTATTTATTTCCTCATAGCATGTAATATCAATGAGTTTGGCAATTCCATCATTACTAATGATAATATTTTCAGGTTTAATGTCAGTAGAAGCTATCTGGGCAGCATATAAAGCACAAACAGCCTGTGCCAGACAAAGAGCCGTATAAAGAGCATGGGTTTTATCAAGACTACCATGTGCATCTAAAATATCTCTTAAAGTCTGGCCTTCAACATAAGGCATAACCAGATTAAAATAGCCGTCATAGAAATACTGATTTGCCTTGACCACATAATTGCTTCTTAAATTAAGCCTTGGCTCAGAGCAAATTCTTCGCTCGAGAGGTTTTGTTAATTTTTCTTTAAAGAATCGTTTTACAGCTTTTTTATCTTTGGTTTTAGTGTCCTGACACGCTAACACGATGGCTGTTGCGCCAGTGCCAACAATATCATGCACAATATAACGCCTGTTAAGTATGCTACCCCGAACAGCGTAAAAATCAGCTCTCATTACTCATCCTTTTCTCAAGCTTAAAGGTTGTCTTGCCTGCTAAAAGAACTCTCTCAGGAAGAATAGTTACTAACTTATTCAGCAAAAGATAAGTTCCGTTGGTTGACTGCAAATCCTCAACCTCAACCTTCCCGTCTATTAGCTTCAAAGAAAAATGCTGTGAAGAGATATAAGGATCTTCCACGCATACCGAAGACTCAGGATTTGCGCCCACGATGACCTCTTTACCTTCTTCAAGCGGGTAAAGAGTTTCTAGGCCGGTTTCTTTGTTTTTAATGACAATAACAAATTCTTCCTGTTTCTCTACAGGTGGCTGAACAGGCTCTTGATTAACATTCTGGTCTAAATCCTGATTCAGATTTTCCTGCTGATCTGCATTCTGATTCTCGTTCTGATTAAGGTTTTTGTTATCCATGATTTCTCTCCTTTTGGTTTTTAATCATGCATCATGTCTAATTTCTTTTCCAAATTCGTGCCAGCATTTTTGTAATATTTAGCCATAACCAAAGTAATGTTATCATCTGAGCCATGCAGATAGCTTCTTGCTACAAGAGCATCGCAAATCTCCTGCAAAGGAACGGAAGAAAAAAGATTTTCCTGCACAACTGTCAGGATAGCCTCTTCGTCAAGAAAGCCAGATAAGCCATCACTCCCTGCCATAACAAAACACGGCAACTCATTTTCTATAACTTTAGCCTCTGGCTTATATGGCTCGTGGCCGGCGCACTGCGTTAAAATAGACTGTATAGATTTCTGTTGCTTTACCGATTCCCTTGATTGCCCGTTCTTGATTAACTCTTCGGCTAAAGTATGAGGAGTAATCAGATTCTCAACAGCTCCTCTCCTGTAAATATAAGCAGGGGAATCTCCAAGCCAAAACACAGCAACAAACTTATTATTAAGAGTGAGCAATGTAATGGTAGTGCCTGCCCTATCCCAGTTATTAGCCTTTTTTACACACATCACCTCTTTTGCAGCTCTATCTACTATTTCAAGGCCGATTTTCTCAAGGGAATCTGCTGAAGTAATTCTCGCATTCTCTTTTTCAGAAAACCTGAGACAGCATTCTGAAATAACAGACTTAACTGCTGTATTGGCAAGCTCACAACCACCTGTTCCACCGTTTCCGTCAGCAACAACTAAAAATGCATTATCCTTTATCTGCATAAAACCGCATCTGTCCTGCTGAAAGGGTCTTTTACCTTGTATAGATTTCATTACACCTGTTACGTTCATGTTTAACCTCCTGTTTTTAAAGCCGTTTTGACATTCTCGTCATAAACCCCGTAAGATTCTTTGAGTCCTTAAAGTGAAAATATAAAGACTTGCCAGAAGGATCCTTGCTTGCCATTTCACTTAGCAGATTAGAGTCAATCTGAAGGCCATCGCCAAACCCAATCGTATAAAGCTGAACTCCTTTTTGCTTTATACTCTCAGCAGCTTCTCTTGGATCAGTATCAGGGATTCCGTCTGTTAAAAGAAATAACCTTTTTGTATAATCTTGCGGAACAGACATAAACTCTTTTTCTGATGCAATAAGAGTATTTTCCATTGCTGTTGTGCTTCCCGGCTGCAACCTTTGAATCTGCTGGATTATTTGGAGCTTGTTTGCGCCTACTGGAGCCATGCTATATAAAAGCCTGTGTAATCCATCAAAAGCAAAAACCGCAATAAATGATGTTGCTGGCAAATTTCCAATAAAAGCTGTGGTTGACTCCTTTATGCCGATAATTTTTTGCCTGTTATCACCATAGCCGATTGGGTCTATTGTTGAACCCGACATGTCAATCAACAAAACATCGGCTTTTTTTAAAACATTTCTTTTCTCATCAGCGCCAAGAAGATGTGTCTGCCTTATTGCTAAAGGATTTCTAAAACCTCTTTGTTCCTGAAACTGATTTTTGTCATTAAATGTTTGTGTTCCGCTCATTTTGAACCTCCTGTTTTAAAAAAGTTAATATTTCCTGTTCTACCACTGTGGTGGAACAGGTAAAGTCTGAGTATTAGCTGGCTGAGCCGGTGGAGCTGTATAGCTGGTACACATATTTTTGGTAAGCAAAGCAACTATCCAAAGCCATATTAAAGGTATAGACATTATTATCATTCTTCTTAATGAGCTGTGAGTATTTGCCATTACAGATAATGGTTGCCTGAAAATTTCGTATAGATAAGGATAAACGAAATAATAGGTTGCAAAACCAACGGCTACCAAAACACCTAAATCTAGCGGGCGCGCAGGTTTTAAAAAACAGGGAATATTCCGTATTGATGATAAGTTAATCCCGCTGTAGGCAAAAATAATACGAAATATCAATACAGCTATTACAAGAAAGAAATCCTGAGCCCTTAAATGTCTGCTTGAAACGCTTTCAATAATAGGAATGAAATCACTCAGAGCATCGCCCTTGTAGAGCAAAAAGATAATCTTTGCCAAAATAACTGTTATAAAAATTGTTAAGATTTTGTTTCTCATAAAAATCCTCCTTTCTAAGAAATTTTGGATACTGCTTAACATCAACCCCATGCCTCTTGTGAAGCCTATTTTGTAGCCTTTTTTGAATGAGGCTTTGATAAAATCTGTAAAATCAAGGAACATAAAGTACGCTTCTGTTTTAAAATATCCCAGCCATTCCCAACCTTCTACCAAGTAAAATTTTATCCAAGAAAGCACATGGACAAATCTCAACCAGTTATCTATCGTAAATTTGGCGAATTTTTCAACTGCCGGAACGTATATTTCTGCAAATGCTCTCATGTATTTTTCGTATTCCATTGTTTTCCCGCAGTTCCTTCATTCTTTCGCCTCATTCTGTTGTATGCTGTTATTGGAATCTTAATAACGTCTCTTGAAAAAATCTTTTTTGTCTGGCATATCCGCTTGACTCAAGTAAACTGAACTTCTTTAGAGTCACTGGAATCAGGCGGATAACCATGTCTATTTCTTAAGACTTTTTAGCTTCATAAGCCTTAAGCACTGCTTCCTGTAATGCTTCCTTTGCTTCGCTTGTAAGAAATGTTACAGTTTCATACCACTTGCCGTCTTTTCCCTGTTGCTGTGGCATGGCTACGAATAAGCCATCTTTACCCTCAACGACTTTTATGCCCTTGAGAAGCAATTTTTCATCTAAGACAACCGCAACGTACGCTTTAAGCGATGAATCTTTTTTATTCAGCTTGAACATGTTTTTGACTTCTATCACTTTAATCACCTCCGATCATTTAGAATTTTCTCCATCACCATAAAAACTATCTTTGTATTCGCTGTCATAAATATGCGACTTTACTCTTCGCCCGCCACCGCATGGGTTCTGATTTATCTTCCCATGCAAATATTCTGGGTTTGCAAATGACTTCATTCTTAATGCCCCCTCACTTTTAGCAAGAATGGGCAATTCACCTGCTTTAATTAGGTCGCAACCCTCTGCCAAATAATCAGTTACAGTGTGATGAGAAGTGGGCAATTTTAGGTTCGCAATCCTTCTGGCAGACCAGCCTAATTTCGTTAATGTCCATACAGCAACATATGCATCGTGCTTTTTAGAATTCTTGCTTATTCCAGCATTAGACACAGATCTACCCTGCTTTTTTACTGCTCCTTTCTTATATTGTCTGTGTCTTTTGCTGTTCACTGGTTATTCCTTATCTACTGATTTAATCCAATTTACTTTTCCGCTACTTAACGTTAAACACAACCTCTGCTACCTGATTATTCGCCATCTTCTTTGTGCTCCTGAGCAGCTTCCTTAAAAGGTGGGAGAATACGCTTGAGAACTTCTGCATAATGCGGTATTTTTTCACACTTAAGAAACGCAAGTTGTTTATTAAATCCGTTCCAATCCTGATAACTTTCCGTAACAATCAAATCTGCCAGCGCCTGACTAATTAAAAAGTTGAAGTGAAATCGCAAAAATTCCTCTCCATACGCTTCATAAACCTTTGCAGGAACTTTGACAGCGTAAGACGCCCCTAATTCATCTTTGGTTTTTCTGCAAATTATATGTGTCATCTCAAACCTCCTTTTTTTTTGTCGGTCAAGCCGACTTTTGTTCAACCTTGTGCTATGCCCCTACAAATTCTGCAAACGGTCTGAAAAGAAACTTTTCCCATATTTTCGCTAAGCCTGTTTTAAACTTATCCGGAACAAAGCTGGACTGAATAGTTCCATCATCCCCCTTTAGCAATAGTTCTTTGCTTGAAATAAACTCTGGATGTTTTATGCCACCTGCACCCACGCCCAAATAAGGTACATCCCACGAGCCTGCAATACAGAATTTTTTTCTGCTCCAGCATCGATTTGTCAAAAATTCAATTAAGGATTTAGCAATTCCTTTTCCCTTTGGAAAAAACCTGACCAGATAACCAGACTCAACAGCAATCTCTTTTCTATCTATTGACACAATTTGAGTATTGGAGCTTGGAATCCACGATGAGTCCCATAAATAAACAGATTCCCTTTTAACTATTGAATGCTTAGTCAAAAGACCGCATTTCTTTAATTCTTTAAAGAGCAGAGAAAGATGTGCTTTCTCTGTATGGCCGTAAATTACAGCTTGTCGGTCATCATTTAGTTCTTTGCTGAAAAGATTAAAGCCTGTAATCTCCCCACTTAAGACTTGATTTAATAAGTTTTTCATGGCATCCTCCTTAATTTTTTAAATACTTTTCATTTATCTCTTTCTAGTAACTACAAAAACCGAAAACTTTAAATAGTAAGAAATTTCCCTTTATGCTATGGCCATAGACGACTTAGTACGCTTATCAGAATTAGTAAAATTTGCGAGTGACATGGAGTATTCATTTCCTTTTCTTAGATACCGTGCTCAAAAAGGTTCCAAGCATCTTTATCACCAGCGAGTAATTGATGAATTTTGCAAATTTGTCAATGAGTGTAGTAGCGAACTGATGTCTGATAAAAAAGGAACAACATTAAAATCTTTAGAACTAATCTACGACCGCCAACAAAATCACATAAGAAACTATGATGAAATTGCTACTATCATGCGAAAAAGCCGGGCAAGTATTCACCAGTATCAATCTAGGGCTTTTAAAAAATTAGAAGGCATTGCAGTGCGCCGCTCATATGCCGTTCATAGATTTTAAATCCTTCTTAATTTTAAGAGGTTAACGGCAAGGGGCAATTATTAACAACAAGAACAGCTATTTTTGTATTCATGAAGCAGCATATTGTGATATAATGCGGTAGATTAATTATTTTCTAAAAATCTTCCTTAATAGGTTTAGTTAACAGCAAGGATTTTATTAGATAGGATAAAATGCAATGGTAAGAAGTATTTCTAAACTCAAAATTGATTTAGAAAGATTTGAGCTTGACTATGACAGGAAAAGTATAATTTTAGATTTTTCTAAAAAAGAAGGACATTCTGGAAACAACCAAAAAAAGTATTTTACTTCCAGAAATCAAAAAGATAGAAATTTTCAACTCATAGTTATAGCCATTGTTGCAAAACTAATGGAGAAAAAGAAAAACGATAACCCTATTTCTTGGGAAAGCATCTGGGAAAATGGTGCTAAACATTTCAATAATGAACAATGGCGAAATAGGCCTTATGGAAAAAAAGACATAACAGATTCAAAACGCTGTTTCTGTAATGGCTTATATATTGTGTGGACATCACGCTTAAAAGACCCTTATCTGGAATTATGCCCTTATCTCTATTCAAAAAAATCACAAATTGATTTGTCTGAAATAGCAATGAATCAACTAAAAACTCTTTTTTCTGTTAGCTTTAACAGAGAGATAAAAGGTACCCCTCAGCAAAGAGCGCTGTACAAACTTGGTCTTTCTTGGCGAGATATTGAAATTCACGACCCCCTTAGAATACTAAACTCTGTTTCTGAAAAATCTGATGAAAAATCAGCAGAAACCCTTTTCACAGAAAACGATAATGAATATATCCAATTTTTTAAAAAAACCGAAGACCTTGATTATAAACGCTTAACAGATTTTTCCGATGGCTTTGGAATACAAGAACCCGCTAATGGTTTCTTTAAAAACCTATATTCTGTTCCCATTAAAGAACAAGAGGATCTCAAAAAGCTTATCAAGGAAAATAAGAATATTTTAATAACAGGTAAATCAAAAGTCGGCAAAACAAGGTTAGTCTTTGATGTATTAAGAAAACAAAAAAAATGTTATGTTCTTGCATTAAAATATTCAGCTTTTAGAAATGTTGATAGCCTTAAAATCTCTGATTATTTTAACCAAAAAAGAGAAAAGTTAATTTGGTTTATTGATGATATAGACTACTACCAGTCTACTTCATTGCAAGACCCAATATGGGAAATTTATGAAAAGCTACATAATGTAAATAAAAATACAATAGTCATTGCTACTCTTCGGTCTGATGAAACAAAGCCCAAATCTCGACTTCTGGAACATAGATTTATTGAGCCTTTAGAATTCAGAGACGAAATAGAGAATATTGAAGCAGATAATTTTATGAATCACTATTATAAAGGTGAACAACTCCCATCTCATTATGCTAAAACATTTTGGTCTATCATGTTTGATATAGAATACATGAAAGACATTTACAACAACAGTAGCAAAATGGATGAAAATAGTAGAAGTATTATGAAAACTTTAAAACTTTTACAAAAAATTCTGCCATCTGTTGAGTATACACTTCTAAAATTAACATTTGAAAATG
>CAZVIC010000041.1:0-9961 GCA_964627735.1 uncultured Planctomycetia bacterium
TTCCTTCTCTGTGCATTGCCCCCTATCTTAAGACCTTTGCATATTATATCATATCTCTCCTTAAAAAGGGAACAGACTCCTAGATCAATGCTGCTGTCCTTATCCCCAGAATAATCTACTTTTAGACCTAAGCTCTCATAAAATCGAATTAGAAACGAGTTTATAACTTTATAGGAGTCTAATACTCCGCCTTTAATACCTAAATCATCTTTCTTAAATATAAGGCTATAGGAGATATCGTCTTTATGTAGTATAGCACTACCGCCTGTCATTCTGCGAACATAAGGAATCTCTCCGGAGTTACATCTATCTATATTAAGAATAGTTTCAATCTTCTGAGTGAAACCAAATGAGATTCCATGTGGCCTCCAGCCATAGACTCTAAATATAGGAGGACTACCTAGATTGGATACTGAGTTTATAAGCGCCTGGTCAAGTGCCATATTATAATAGGGGTCGGAATGACCAGAGAGAATAAGACGAAACCTCTTTAAGCTTTTTGCCATCTTAAATCTAAATCCCTTGCTGCTTTTGTCTCATCAAGCCTAGAAACAGGCGTATTTTCCGGTGCTCTATGAAGTCTTTCGGGATCTTCCTTACTTAACTTAGCTGCCTCTATCATAACATCTATAAAATTATCCAATGTCTCTTTAGACTCTGTCTCGGTAGGCTCAATCATCATCGCCTCTTTAACAATTAACGGAAAATATATTGTTGGAGGATGGATCTCATTATCTATTAAATATTTTGCAATATCTATTGCTCTGATCCCAAGTTCAGCCTGCTCTTGAGCAGACAAAACAAATTCATGCATACAAACCCTATCATATGGGATCTTAAAATAATCTTTAAGTTTAACTCTTATGTAATTTGCATTTAAAACAGCTTTCTCTGAGACGTCTATTAACCCGGACTTGCCTAGATAGATCATATAAGCATAGGCTTTAAGTAAGACAGAGAAGTTGCCATAGAAAGGAGCAATATACCCAACCGATTCAGAATGTTCATAGTCTAAAGCAAAGCTTCCATCTTTTCTCTTAGCAACTCTTGGGATAGGTAAGAATTTAACCAGCTCTTCTGCTACACCAACAGGCCCTGAACCAGGTCCACCTCCGCCATGAGGAGTAGAGAATGACTTATGGAGATTTAAATGGACAATATCAAAACCTAAGTCTCCAGGCCTAGCTTTACCGATTATAGCGTTTAGATTGGCACCATCATAATACATAAGAGCTCCAACCTTATGAGCTAAATCTGCTATCTCTTTAATATTAGAATTAAAAAGACCAAGTGTATTAGGACAGGTCAACATAACACCGGCAAGATCTTCATTTAAATACTCTTTAAACTTATCTATATCCATGCAGCCCCTCTTATCTGTCGGTACAACAATAACCTCATAACCTGCTATTGCAGCAGAGGCTGGATTGGTACCATGAGAAGAGTCCGGAACCACTACATACTTACGTCTATTACCGCAGAACTTATGGTAGGCAGCCATAATCATGGCTCCCGTTAACTCTCCATGTGCACCTGCCATAGGCTGAGTAGTAAATGCACTCATACCTGTTATCTCAGAGAGCAACCCTTCAGCTCTATATATTACTTCAAGTGAACCCTGGGCAAGTAATCCTCCGCCCAATAACTGAGGTATTAAAGGATGAAGATCTGTAAAACCAGGAAATCTTGCTATTTTCTCTGTAAATTTAGGATTATACTTCATAGTACAAGACCCTAAAGGATAAAAATTAGTATCAACAGAAAAGTTCATCCTAGATAGATTAGTATAATGCCTTACAACATCAAGCTCTGATACTTGAGGTAACTCCGCATCCTCTTTTCTTCTATACTCCTTAGGGAAAGAATTATCTAAAGGAGTATCTTTTTTAGCTATCTTAAATCCCTTTCTCCCTTCTACGCTCTTATCAAATATCAATCGCATAGTACAGCCTCCAAAGATTCTGCCAACTTGACTATCTCTTCTTTGCTTCTCTTCTCAGTCACCGCAACCAATAGATAGTCATCCATACCTTTATAGAACCTGCCTAAGGGAAAACCGCAGACATAACCTTTGGCAACCATCTTATTCACAACCTCATCAGCATTCTTAGGCAATAAGACTGTAAACTCATTAAAAGTAGGGGAGCTTCTCTTGACTTCAACCCCTGGAATCTTATCAATCACTGACTTTGCAAACTCTGTCTTCTGATAATTTAATTCTGCAAGCTCTTTAAAGCCGACCTTGCCCATCAAAGAGAGATAGACTACTGCCCGAAGAGCACAGAGTGCTTCATTGGAACAAATATTAGAGGTCGCCTTCTCACGTCTTATATGCTGTTCTCTAGTCTGAAGGGTTAAGACATAGCCAGTTCTATTCTTTTCATCAACAGTCTTACCTACAATCCTTCCAGGCATCTTACGCAGATACTCTTTCTTTGTTGCCATAAAACCAAGATAGGGGCCACCAAATGATAATGGAATTCCTAAACTCTGACCTTCTCCAGTTACAATATCACAATTGATCTCACTGGGTGTTTTTAATATCCCTAATGACAAAGGATAGACAGATTGAATCAATAGAGCACCATGAGAGTGGGCCTCTTTAACAATATCTGAATGGTCATCTACTGCACCAAAGAAATTTGGATTCTGGACTATAACAGCAGCAGTATTATCATCTAAATGTTTATAGATCTCTTCTCGCGAACTTTGACCATGGACAACAGATGTCTCAACAAACTCAATATTTAAATTAGAAGTATAAGTATAAAGCATACTACGGTAAGTCATATTGACACCGCTATCCATAACTATTCTGTTACGTCCGGTTATCCGTATCGCCATCATGCAAGCCTCATAGAGTGCTGTCCCACCATCATAGAGCGATGCATTGCTTACATCCATTCCGGTCAACTGGCATATTGCAGTCTGATATTCGTATATGGCCTGCAACCAACCTTGAGAACATTCCGGCTGATAAGGAGTATAAGCGGTGTAAAACTCACTGCGAGAGACAATATCATCTACTGCAGATGGAATATAATGGTCGTAAAATCCAGCCCCTAAAAAATTGATCAGAGATGTTGCATTCTTAGAAGATAACCCTCTTAGGTATTCTACAACCTCAAACTCTGATTTACCTTCTGGGATATTGAAAGATTTAGGCTTTAGATTATTAGGTATATCAGAGAATAACTCATCTATAGATTTAAGACCGATACTACCTAGCATGCTCTTTACTTCAGATGGAGAGTGAGGAATAAAACTCAATGAGCAATCTCCTTCAAATAATTCTTATAAGATTCTATATCCATAAGATTATCTTTTTCACCTTCATCTTTAATATCTATTATCACTACCCAGCCATCAGTATATGGAGATGAGTTCAAAAGCTCAGGCTGAGAATTTAAAGATTCATTCACCTCGACAATATCTCCGCTTAAAGGACCATAGATATCACTTGCAGCCTTAACAGATTCAACGGAAGAGAAAGGTTTAAACTGCTCTATCTTACCTCCCACCTTAGGAAGTTCAATGAAAGTAATATCACCAAGTGTCTCTTGAGCATAGTCTGTTATGCCTATTTTAGCCTTATTGCCTTCAATCTTCGCCCATTCATGCTCTTTTGTATAGAGTAAACCTTCAACTAAATCCATGAGCTACCTCCTTATTATATGTACCTTGAGTATAGATTGGTCTCTTAACTATTTTAGCCTCTATCTGAATATTTTCAGAATTTATCAATACCTCTGAACCTATTTTATTATATTCAGGATTTATATATCCAAGAGCTATTCCAGAACCAAGGGAAGGAGAGAAAGATCCACTACTAATATAACCAATCTCCTTATCTCCAGAGAAGATTTTAAAACCCTCTCTAGGTGAACGCCTACTATTAGCAGCTAAAGCAACTAAGACCTTACTTGCTCCTCTTTTCTTCTGCTTAAGGAGTGCATCTCTACCTATAAAATCTTTATCCATCTCAACAAATCTCATAAGATTAGCTTCAAGTGGTGTTATCTCTTCATTTAATTCATGCCCATATAAAGGATAACCCATCTCAAGTCTCAATATATCTCTTGATCCAAGCCCAGCAGGCTTAACTCTCTTATCTTTTAAAAACATATTCCAGAGGCTCTGAGCGTGAGAGGCTGCTGCATAGATCTCATAACCAAGCTCTCCGGTATAACCGGTTCTGCTTATGAGGTACTCTTCGCCTTCAATCATAAAATCATCGAATGTATAGTAACAGAGCTTTGTTATAGTCTCACCTATAATGCTCTTAAGAACATCTAATGATAGCGGACCTTGAAGATCAAGCTTTGCAATATTAGAAGATATATTTTTAAAATGAGAGTCCCAATCTAAATGTTTCTTTATGTTCTCCTCATCCTTATCAACAGTTGCAGCATTCACAACCACCATCCACTCTTCTTGCTCAACTCTATAGACTATCAAATCATCTATTACTCCACCATTAGGATTCAACATAAAACCATACCTACAGGATTGAATCGGCATCCCTTTAAGATTTATTGTCACTATCCTATCAAAACCACTCCTAAGATAGTCACCCTGAATTATAAACTCACCCATATGGCAGATATCGAACAATGAAGATGAGTTTCTAGTCCAATCATGTTCAGCTATTATGCCCTGGTATTGAATAGGCATTAGGAATCCTCCGAAAGGAGCCATCTTCGCCCCTAACTCTTTATGAATATTGCTAAGGGGGGTATTCTTTAAATCCATCTCATTAACCTTTCAAGAAATTAAAAACAAAAAATCCCTCACGATGATTTAATCATTCTAACAAAGGAACCAAAAAAAGCAATCCTATATATTACAAAAACGCCAATTAACTTTATTTTGAAAGCTCTTCTATTGTCTTAGTTACCAATGTAACAAAGGTCATAACACTGGAACCACCAACTAATACAGCAACCATACAAGCCTCGAGCATCTCTTCTTTGCTCCAGCCAGCATCAAGGCAATGTCTTACAGCTCTTGGAATACATACTGGACATTTTGCTGTGACAGAAGAGACTAAAAGCAGGAGCCATTTATCTTTCTCTGGCAACTTTCCGGAAGAAGTTATCTCTTTTTTCTCTTCAATAAACGCTTGATACTCTTTAGGCACCGTATTCTTGATATCTACCATCAAGCGGTTAAACTCATCCATAGTTCCTTTAGGATCATACTGCATAGAACACCTCCTTAAATCACTATACTAAACCTCATAAAGGCTATTTGGCAACTTTTTTCTTACCGATCCACTTACCCCTGGGGGTATATTTGGTATGAAGCAACTTATGGCTCAGATGACCACAAGGACCATCTTTTAGAAACTCTTTATATATCATTTCTATAACCGGATTCTGATGAGACTTTCTATAAGGCAGGCCTTCTTCTTCCTTATATATTGCCTTTGCACGAGCCTCACGTATCTCAGGAGATGTTGGAATAGGCTGACCTCCTCCTCCAAGACATCCACCGGGACAGGCCATAATCTCAATAAAATGATAATCTTTTAACTCACCTCGACATAACATATCCATAATCTTCTTAGCATTAGCAGTACCATGGCCAACCATAACCTTTAAGGTAGCGCCTTCTAAGAACTTCCACTCTCCAATTGCTTTTTTAATTGGAAGTGCTGCCTCTTTTATACCTTCCATACCTCTAACAGGAGTTATGCGCAGCTTATTAAATGGAACCTCTTCACCTGTAACTATCTCATATACCGTCCTTATGGCAGCTTCCATAACACCACCTGTAGCACCAAATATAAGAGCTGCTCCTGTTCCTATTCCCAATGGATTATCAAATTCAGACTTAGGTAGATTAGGCAGATCCATACCGCACTCTTTTATCATGCCAGCAAGTTCCCGAGTTGTGAGTGCAAAATCTACATCTTTAAATCCAGAATCATCCATCTCAGGTCTCTCACATTCAAACTTCTTTGCAGAGCAAGGCATTAGAGATACGCTTACTATATCTTTAGGATCTATCCCTTCTCTCTTAGCATACCAAGTCTTAACTATTGCCCCAAACATCTGTTGGGGACTCTTAGCCGTTGAGACATGAGCAAGTTTATCAGGATAGAAATGCTCAATATATTTGACCCAACCAGGAGAGCAAGAGGTAAACTGAGGTAGAGCTACCTTCTTTTTATCCACCAATGCAGCTTTAAGTTTTAAGAGCAGTTCTGTGCCCTCTTCCATAATGGTTAGATCAGCTGTAAAGTTAGTGTCAAAGACTTTGGCAAATCCCATCCGTTTAAGAGCTGTGTTAAGCTGCTTTGTCATGCTAGTTCCAGGAGCCAAGCCAAACTCTTCACCTATTGCAGCACGTGGTGATGGAGCAGTCTGAATAATAACATGTTTAGTTGGATCATCTATAGCTCCCCAAACATCTTCAGCCGGATCTTTTGCCTTTAAAGCTCCCGTGGGACATCTATTTATACACTGACCACAGTTGATACATATAACATCATTGAGAGGCTTATCAAAATAGGTCGATATCTTTGTCTCAGACCCTCTCTCTGTTGCCTCAAGCACCCCAACTTCTTGCATATCTATACAGGTTCTTACACACCTACGACATAAGACACATTTATTCATATCACGTTCAACAGAATAACTGGAATCATCCTGTTTAAATTTTGGCTCTTCAATATGACCAAATGTATAGGCTCTAATACCATATTCTTTAGCTAAAGACTGAAGTTCGCAGTTATTATTCTTAGAGCAAGAGTAACATTCACCATAATGGTTTCTAAGTAACAGTTGAATAATATTTCTTCTTCCACGACGTACTCTTGGAGAGTAAGTCTTAACATTTATAGGTGCAGTTATAGGATAAGAGCAGGATGCCTGAAGCGTCCTCTGGCCCTCAACCTCAACAACGCAGACCCTACATACCCCAGCAAGACAGAGATCATCATGCTGACAGAGAGTAGGGATCTTAACATTTATTGACTTTGCTGCCTCTAAAATAGTTATACCCATAGGAACATGTAATTCTATATCGTCAATAACAACTTTAACTGTTGCACCAAGTGATCCTTTTGCAATCTTTTCAAAACTCTGAGTTCTCTGACTGACAGGAGCTCTAGATGTCTTCTCTGAAAATGGTCTCTTTTTATTATCCATGAAATACTCGCTCCTCTCTCTTTTTATTAGATAATTTATACTCTTTCTTAAAATTCTCTATTATAGAGACAAACACTTTAGGTGCAGACTGACCCAGGCCACACTTTGAAGCTAATTGCATTGTCTCAGATAGTGAAAGTAGATCTTTAAGATAAGAGCTGCAACACTCTCCTCTTTTAAGCATATCAACACCTTCGATTAAAACAGGGATACCTTCTCTACAAGGGGTACATTGGCCACAGGACTCCTCTTTGAAGAACTCCAGGAAGTTTTCAACAACATCTAAGAGGCTTCTGGTCTCATTAAATATTATTATAGAACCACCGGTAGGCAAGTCTTCAAATCCTATTCTGTGGTTAAACTGGCTCTTATCGATACAGATCCCTGATGCCCCACCTACAACAACAGCTTTTGTATTTAAAGCTCCGACTAAACCTAATATCTTTTTTATTGAAGTCCCAAATGGAACTTCATAGACTCCTGGCTTTTTGCAATCTCCAGATACGCTTATTATCTTTGAGCCAGCTGAGACATCAGTCCCAATACTCTTAAACCACTTTGGTCCTTTTAATACTATATGGGCTATATTTGAGAGCGTCTCAACATTGTTTACAACTGTAGGATGTCCATTATAACCAGTATAGACCGGGAAAGGAGGCCTATTTCTTGGCTCACCACGATTCCCCTCAAGCGATTCAATAAGGGCGGTCTCTTCACCGCAAACATAAGCTCCAAAACCAATTCTAATCTCAATATCAAAATTAAAATCTTTATTACCAAGTATCTTATCTCCAAGCATATTTTTCTTTCTTAAACTTTCTAAAACCTTCTCAAGATTAGCTAAGAAAGATTTATACTCTCCCCTAAGATAGAGAAAACCTTTCCTTGCTCCTATTGCATAGGCTGCTATAATCATTCCTTCAAATAGAAGCTCAGGATATTCCGTTAAAAGAATCCTATCTTTAAAAGTCCCAGGCTCACCTTCATCAGCATTAGTAACAATGTATTTCTCACTATCAGATGAAGTTGCAGCAAGATTCCATTTAACACCTGTTGGAAAACCAGCTCCTCCTCGCCCTTTTAAATTGGAATCACGCACAGTATCTAAGACTTCAAGACGTCCAATCTTAAGAGCCTTTCTTAAAGCCTCACCCAGCTCTATATCGCTAAATATTACTGCTCCTTCTCTCTTCATCTCTTAAGCTCCTTTACTATGTCTTTTACTTTCTGAGTTGTCACTCTTCCTACTAATTTATTATCTACCATAATAGCAGGAGCCATATCACACATGCCGATACAGCTTGTCTCTTTAAGAGTTATCTTCTTATCTTTTGTAGTCTCACCAACTTTTATCTTAAGCTCTTTCTCAAGCTCTTTAACTATTTTCTTACTTCCCTTCATGACAGAAGAGATACAGTTGCTCACTCTTATCGTATGTTTACCCTCTTTTTTAGAACTAAGAAAAGAATAGAATGTAACAACAGAATAGACTTCAACAGGATGTATTCCTAGCTTATCAGCAACCTGCTGCATATCATCATCTGATATATAACCTTTCTTATCTTGAATCTTCTCTAGGATAGGAAGCAGCTCAGAACGAGACTCATCGCAAAGCCCACACTCTTTAGCACCTTTAGCGACTCTTTTTTTAGCAGCACAATATTTTGCCATTTTAAACTCCTCTCTATTTAATATTGATATGTTTATTAACTTTCTCTATTAAAACCTGAGGTGTTATTGGTTTTTCAAGGAAATCATCGCAAGGCAAAACCGCATCACATCTTCCGTACTCAAAACCTGTAACCTTACCTACAGCGCTGAGCATAATAATAGGACCTTTAAAATCACCTCTTCTTAACTTATGTGCAAAATTTATTCCATCATCAGCCTCTTCCATCATGATATCGAGCAAGATAAGATCAGGCTCTTCGTCCTGCATATAAATCTCGGCATCTTTAACATTATTTAGAGTCTTAACTTCATAGCCCTTCCCTTCTAATAGGCTCTTACTTGCTTCTAAAAACTCTAGATCATCATCTACCATTAATATCTTTGCCATCTCTCACCTCCTAAAGATTAAACTTTTTTTATTCTTATTGGCTCTACCATTAACCATATAAGCATCACAATAGAGCGATAAAAACTCTATTGTAAAATCCATATCTTTTACAAATACCCCACTAGGAACATTTATTGTGGTGGGTGAAAAGTTAACTATTCCCTTTAATCCCGAATCAACTATAATATCGGCCACTCCTTGGGCAGAATCTTCAGGCACAGCAATAATAGCAATATCTATATTTTTATCTTTTATAATTTCATCAGCGCTGGTTACAGAAAATACCTCTACGCCATTTATAATCTTACCAATCCTGCTATCAGATCTATCAAAAGCAGCAACTATCTTTATCCGCTCTTTGTAAAAAGAGGGATACTTAAGAATAGCTGTCCCAAGATTACCGACTCCAAATAAAACAGCTGAGACAACATGTTTCTTTAAAATAAAATCTACTAGCGTATCTCTGAGCTCAATTGTATTATAGCCTATCCCAGGAGTCCCTACTTTTCCGAAATTGGATATATCCTTTCTGACTTGTACATCGCTTGATCCTGCAAAATCTGCAAGCTGCTTGCTAGATATACTGGGTTTCTTTTTTTTGATTAACCCCTCTAGTATCCTTATATAAAGGAAGACTCTAGATATCGTATTGTGTGATAATTTAGTCATAGTTACTTCGTGAAATTAATAACGAATTAGTTGAAATTATACACCTCTATCTTTAGATGTCAAGTTTTAAAGAAGAGGT
>CAZVIC010000042.1:0-9934 GCA_964627735.1 uncultured Planctomycetia bacterium
TAATAATATGTTATGATTTAAAAACGAAAGGACAAGGGCGTCCGCTAGAAATAGTGGACGCCTTCTTTGTTTTAAGCTAAAAATGAAGATATTAGCCAAAGAAATATTATCGGATTTTGAAGGAGTGCGCATTGTCCGCATTGAAGTCGAGACGGTTGACCTAGCTCAAAAAGCTTTGGCTGGAAACTTTGTTGTTTTGATGGTCAAAGAAGAGGGCGAGAGAATACCTTTAACTGTTGTAGGTGTCAATAAAGAGCAGGGCACTATTACACTAATATTTCAAGAGATAGGGTTCTCTACTAAACTGCTTGGTGAGCTCAATGTTGGTGATTCTTTGTATGCTATAATGGGTCCTTTAGGCCATGCAACTGAGATCAAAAATTACGGCTCTGTTGTGCTTGTTGCAGGAGGAGTTGGAATAGCTGAGATCTTTCCAGTTACAAAAGCACTTAAAGAAGCAGGGAATAAGGTTAAAGTGATTATAGGTGCTCGGACTAAGGAGTTGCTTATATTAGAAGATGAGCTTAGTAAGATATCGGATAAGCTTTTTATAGCTACCGATGATGGAAGTTATGGTATCAAAGGTTTTACTACAGGTGTTTTGAAGGAACTTTTAGATAAAGAAAAAATCGATATAGTCTATGCAGTAGGTCCTATTCCAATGATGGAAAAGGTGGCAGATGCTACAAAAGATCACAAGGTCAAGACTTTAGTCTCTTTAAACTCTTTGATGGTGGATGCGTCTGGAATGTGCGGGGCGTGTCGTGTTAATATAAATGGAAAGGCGAAGTTTGCTTGCGTAGATGGTCCTGAATTCGATGGACATAGCGTTGATTGGGAAACTCTAAAGAAGAGAAATAATGTTTATGTAGATAAAGAGGTCCATATCTGTAATTTAAAAAAGCTATGAAAGAAATTGTAAGAGTTAAAGAATTAGATCAAAAAGAGAGAATCGGTAATTTTGATGAGGTTGTTCAAGGTTACACCGAAGATCAAGCTATAGAAGAAGCCTCTAGGTGTCTTCAGTGTAATAATCCTGTTTGCATAGAGGGTTGTCCTGTTGGAATAGATATAAAGAAATTTATTGGTCAAATTCAGAATAAAGATTATAAGGGAGCATATCTTACAATAAGAGAGAAAAATAAATTTCCTTCTATCTGCGGTAGGGTATGTCCTGCGGAATATCAATGTAGAAAATCCTGTGTTTTAACTAAGAAAGGTGAACCGTTTGCTTCTGAACGCGCTATAAATATTCATTTTTTAGAGCGGTTTATAGGTGATTATGGGGCTAGAGAGAATATAGATTCAAACAGTAAAGGTAATAGACTGTCTAAATATAATGTGGCAGTTGTTGGTTCAGGTCCAGCTGGGATATGTTGTGCTGGAGAGTTGGCACGTGAAGGAATTGGGGTCGTAATATATGAGACTCTCCATAAGATGGGTGGAGTTCTTCAATATGGAATCCCTCCTTTTAGATTGCCACGGGAGATATTAAATGATGAGATTAATTCTCTCAAGAGTATGGGTATTGAATTTAGACCTAACTATATAATAGGAAAGATTAAGACTTTAGATGAGCTTTTTAATGAAGGGTTTGATGCAATATTTTTAGGTTTAGGTGCTGGTACTCCGTCTTTTTTAGGCATAGAAGGTGAAAACCTTTGCAATGTCTACTCAGCTAATGAGTTTTTAACACGAGTCAATCTTATGAATGCTTATAAATTTCCTGAGTTTCATACTCCTATTAATGTAGGGCGTAACATGATAGTTATTGGTGGTGGTAATGTTGCAATAGACTCTGCTCGCGTTGCTCTGCGTCTTCAAAAATTAAATAACATAGAGCCAAATACTACTATAGCTTATAGGAGAACAGAGATTGAGATGCCTGCAAGGCGTCTTGAAATAGAACACGCTAAAGAGGAAGGTATCAAATTTGAATTTTTAGTTCAACCTGTTGAATTAATAGGCAATGAAAATGGTTATGTTGAAAAGATAAAGGCTATAAAATGTGAGCTTGGGGAGCCTGATCAATCTGGTCGAAGAAGACCTAATCCTATAGAAGGTAGTGAGTTTGAGCTAGACTGCGATGTTGCTGTTATAGCTGTAGGATTAAGTGCAAATCAGGTTTTAACATCTTTAACTCCTGAGCTTGAAGTGGGTAGATATAGGGATGTAATTGTAAATGGAGAGACTATGGAGACTTCCATTCCACATGTCTATGCAGGAGGTGATATTGTGGGGGGAGAAGGTACGGTTATTGAGGCTATGGGTATGGCCAAAAAAGCTACTAGGTCTATAGTTGAATATCTATCCAACAGGTAATTAAAGGAGGCATCAAATGTCAGGCAAGAATTATGTAGCAAATGTTTTAGAGACGGTAAAGAAAAGAAATCCAGGAGAAGTAGAGTTCCATCAGGCTGTAACTGAGGTTTTAGAGTCACTTATTCCAGTAGTTGATAAACATCCTGAGTTTGAAGATGTTGCGTTATTAGAGAGAATAGTTGAGCCGGAACGTCAGATCATATTCCGCGTACCTTGGCAGGACGATAAAGGTAAGATGCATGTCAACAGAGCTTTTAGAGTGCAGTTTAATTCTGCTTTAGGGCCATATAAAGGTGGAATTAGATTACATCCTTCAGTTTATATCGGGATAATTAAGTTTTTAGGTTTTGAGCAGATTTTTAAAAACTCTCTTACCGGTCTTATGATGGGTGGAGGTAAGGGTGGTTCCGATTTTGATCCTAAAGGTAAATCTGATTCTGAAGTTATGAGATTTTGCCAGAGCTTTATGAGTGAGCTTTCTCGTCATATCGGTGCTGATACTGATGTTCCAGCTGGAGATATCGGTGTCGGAGGTCGTGAGATAGGGTATATGTTCGGGCAATGGAAGAAACTTACAAAGTTATTTAATGGTATTTTAACAGGTAAAGGTCTTGATTTTGGTGGTTCTTTAGCTAGGACCGAAGCAACTGGTTATGGTTGTGTCTATTTTTGTCAAGAGATGTTAAAAGATAGGGGTACATCTTTTGAGGGCAAGACCGTAGTTATGTCAGGATCTGGTAATGTTGCTATATATGCAACTGAAAAAGCCCAAGAATTAGGTGCGAAAGTAGTTGCGTTGTCTGATTCCAATGGGTTTATCTATGATAAGAGCGGTATTAAGCTTGATACTGTAAAGCAGATTAAAGAGGTTGAGCGTAAGAGAATCAAAGAGTATGTTAGTGAGCATAAATCGGCGGAGTATCATGAAGGTTGTAATGGTATCTGGAATATCAAGTGTGACGTAGCTCTTCCTTCTGCAACGCAGAATGAGCTTGATGAAAAAGGTGCCGAAGCTCTTATTAAAAACGGTTGTATTGCAGTTGCAGAAGGCGCAAATATGCCCTCTACCCCTGAAGCTGTTGAACTGTTCTTAAAGAACAGTGTTTCTTTTGGCCCAGGTAAAGCAGCCAATGCAGGTGGAGTTGCTACGTCAGGTTTAGAGATGGCTCAAAACTCACAGAGATTAAGCTGGAGCTTTGAAGAGGTAGATAAAAAATTACATCGAATAATGGTTGATATACACGAATCAGCAAGAGCAGCAGCTGAAGAGCATGGTACACCTGGGAACCTTGTAAATGGTGCTAATATTGCAGGATTTTTGAAGGTTGCCCGTGCAATGATGGCTCAAGGATTAGTTTAATTAGCTAACATTCAAGGAGAGTGAGATGAAAAAAGATATTGTCGAAGAGATGGGACTCAGTTATGAAGAGTATAAGATGATAAAAAAGGTTATGAAGAGAGAGCCTAATTATACGGAGTTAGGGATGTTTTCTGCTATGTGGAGCGAACATTGTTCATACAAGAATTCTAAGAAGGTGTTTAAGTTTATGCCTACTAAAGGGAAAAATGTTCTTCAAGGTCCAGGTGAAAACTCTGGGGTCGTTGATATGGGTGACAAAATAGGTGTAGCCATAAAGATCGAGTCTCATAATCATCCTTCTGCAATTGAGCCTTATGAGGCTGCAGCAACAGGAGGAGGAGGGTGTTTAAGAGATGTTTTTACTATGGGGGCTAGGCCAATTGCTCTGTTGGGTTCTCTAAGGCTAGGTAATTTAAATAAACCACGTACAAAATACCTGCTTAAGAATATTGCTAAAGGTTTTGTTGATTACGCTAACAAGGTAGATATGCCTGTTGTAGGTGGCGAGATATATTTCGATGAGTCTTATGAGGGTAATCCACTTGTAAATGCTTTTACAGTAGGAGTTGTTAAACATAAGGATATTGTTACAGCCAAAGCTAAGGGCGTAGGCTCTCTTGTCCTTATTATCGGTCGTGCTACAGGTCGCGATGGAGTTGAAGGTGCAGCTATGGCTTCTAGTGGGCTTACTGAGGATGCAACAAAAAAGAGCAGTGCAGTTGCTATTGGAGATCCTAAGATGGGCAAAGTCTTACGTGAAGCTTGCCTTGAACTTATAGAGAAGAATCTTGTAATAGGTATGCAAGATATGGGTGCAGCCGGGTTAACCTGTTCTACTTCTGAAACAGCTTACAAGGCTTCTATGGGTATGGAAATAGATCTACTCTCTGTACCAAGAAGCGAAAAGAAGATGACAGCTTATGAGGTTATGCTCTCTGAATCTCAAGAAAGGATGCTTGCGATTATAAAACCAAATAATTTATCAAAAGTAGAGGTTGTTTTGAAAAAATGGGGTGTGCCTTGCGATCTTATCGGCAAGGTAACAAAAGAGAAGGTGTTACGAGTTAAAGAAGGAGACAAGGTTGTAGCTGAAGTTACTCCTGCAGCACTTGTTGAAGCTCCTGTCTACACTAGAAAGTTTAAGAAGCCTGCTTATGTTGATAATATTTCAAAGCTTAACCTGGATAATATTAAGCAGCCTAAGAGCTTGAGTAATACACTATTGAAGCTTCTTAATGCACCAACAATCAGAAGCAAAGAGTCGTTATATAAGACATCTAAGACATCTGCTAAATATATTAATGTTGGACCTGGTTCTGATGCTGCTGTGCTATCTGTTAAAGGAACTAGTAAAAAGATAGCCGTAACTGTGGATGGTAATTCAACCTATATTTTGCTCGATCCTAACAAGGGTGGCCAGATTGCAGTAGCTGAAGCAGCACGTAATCTTGCTGTTAGCGGTGCTCGTCCTTTAGGAATAACAGATGGTTTAAATTATGGCAGCCCTTACAATGAAGGTGTCTACTGGCAGTTTAGGCAATCTGTTATCGGCATGAGTAAAGCAGCAAAAGAATTTGGAATCCCTGTTGTTAGCGGAAATGTGAGTTTCAATAACGAGAACCCTAAAGGTTCAATCGATCCTTCACTCTTAGTAGGTATGGTTGGGGTTATTGATAAGGGTGTGAAACCAATGACGCAGAACTTTAAGTCGTCAAATGATATGATTGTTCTTTTAGGTAACACTAAAAATGAGTTAGGCGGTAGTGAATACCTGAAAACTATTCATGGTAAAAAGATAGGCAAAGTTCCATCTATCAATCTTGATTTAGAGAAAAAACTTCAGAAAGTGATCTTGCTATTAATAGAGAAAAAGATCTTAATTTCAGCGCATGACTGTTCTGAAGGCGGGCTGGCTGTTGCTATAGCAGAGTCCTGTATCTCAGGTAATAAAAAAATAGGTGCCAACATTGAAATCAACTCTAATTTAAGAGATGATGTACTCTTGTTCTCGGAGACTCAATCTAGAATAGTCCTCTCTTGTAAGTCTAAGGATGTTGATAAGATCTTATCTGAGGCAAAAAGAATAGGAGTTCCTTCTAAAGTAATAGGGCGTACTGGAGGAACAAGGATTAGAATAGCAAAGAGTGGAAAGAGATTGCTGGACTTAGAAGTCTCTAGATTAAACAAAGCCTGGAAAGAGGATTTTGTAAAATAAGAATTATTTAATTATAACTAAGCCAGAGGTCTTTTTTAAACAACCTCTGGCTTTTTTATTATCTTAAATCAGCTTGCTTAATAAATTCATCTGGTTTAAAATTATTGGAGCAAAAGGAGGTTAATATATGTCAGGTAAAAGATTGAATAAACCAGAAGTTCTAAGGTTAGTTAGAGAGAAAGATGTTAAGTTCATACGCTTGTGGTTCTCTGATATAACTGGCCAGATGAAAGGTCTTACTATAACACGTGAGGAGCTTTCTGATGCCCTTGAAGATGGTATGGGTTTTGATGGTTCATCTATTAAAGGTTTTGCCCGTATAGATGAATCTGACATGATTGCTCTGCCTGACCCTTCTACTTTCGCAATATTACCCTATAGACCTCGTGAGAAGGCAGTGGCTGGCATGTTATGTGACATCTTAAATCCTGATAAAACACCTTATCAAGGGGATCCAAGATATATTTTGAAAAAGATTTTAGATAAAGCTCAAGATTTAGGTTATCTTTTTAATATAGGACCCGAATTGGAATTTTTTATATTTAGAGATGAAAAAAGCACGGAGATTCTTGATGAAGGAGGCTATTTTGATATTACAACTTTAGATGCTGGTAATGAGGTAAGGCGTGAGGTTATGTTAACTCTTGAAGAGATGGGGATTCATGTAGAGTATTGCCATCATGAGGTGGCACCTTCTCAGCATGAAATAGACTTGCGTTATAAAGACGCTTTAGCTATGGCTGATATTGTTATGATATACCGCATGGTTGTAAAAGAGATTGCTCAAAAGCACGGTTTTTATGCCACTTTTATGCCAAAACCTATCTATGGTGTGAATGGTTCTGGTATGCATGTACATCAATCCTTATTTAAAGAAGATAAGAATGTTTTCTTTGATAAGGAGGATGAAAATAATCTTTCAAAAGAAGCCAAAGGTTATATAGCGGGTGTTTTAAGGCATGCTAAAGAGATTACTCTTATCTGTAATCAATGGGTTAATTCTTATAAAAGACTTGTCCCAGGTTATGAAGCTCCTGTGTACATTTGTTGGGCCTATCGTAATCGTT
Source organism: uncultured Planctomycetia bacterium (assembly GCA_964627735.1). Classification (GTDB taxonomy): domain Bacteria; phylum Omnitrophota; class Gorgyraeia; order Kaelpiales; family Kaelpiaceae; genus Kaelpia. The sequence goes on from CAZVIC010000042.1 coordinate 6,965, forward strand.
CTTCTCTAGTTCGGGTTCCGATGTATAAGCCAGGGGAAGAGAAGGCTATGCGTATTGAGTTTCGTTCACCGGATCCAGCTTGCAATCCTTATCTCGCTTTTGCTGCTATGCTTGCAGCAGGATTAAAAGGCATGGAGAATGGTTACTCACTTCAGAGTCCTCTTGAGAGGGATGTTTATCATATGACGATCGAAGAGATGAAAGAGTTAGGCGTGGAGGTTCTACCTGGTAGTTTGATAGAGGCAATCGAAATTGCTGAAGGCAGTGAGCTTTTGCGTGAGACTTTAGGTGAGCATATCTTCTCTAATTTAATAATGGCTAAGAAAATTGAGTGGGACGAATATAGAAAGCGTGTCCACGATTACGAGATAGAGACATATCTGCCTATTTTATGAGGGCTTATAAAAAACACGTTGAGACTCTAAGTAAAATAAGTAAGGCTATAACATCCGATCTATATTTAGAAGATGTCTTAAAATTGATTGTTACTCTAACTGCCAATGTTATGGAAGCTAAAATATGTTCTCTTTGGCTACTAGAGAAAGATACAGATGAGCTTAGGATACGTGCTACTCAAGCCTTGAGCGAGCTATATTTAAAGGAGAGGACTCTTAAGGTTGGAGAGGGGATAGTAGGTTTTGTTGCCAAGACCAAAAAACCAAAGATTGTAGATGATGTTTTAAAAGATAAAATTTTCAAAGAGAAAAAACTAGCTAAAGAAGAGGGTCTTGTATCTATGCTTAGTGTCCCCATGATGGTAAAAAACAACCTGATAGGTGTTATAAATTTATATACTACTAAGAGTTATAAATTTAGTAAAAGCGATATCGTACTTCTAACTACTATATCCGATCAAGCTGCTGTTGCAATTGAAAATACGGAGCTTCTTATTAAAACTCAGATTGTTCAAGCTGAACTTGATGCACGCAAGAAGATAGAGCGTGCAAAAGGAATATTGATGAAAGAGCAGAATCTTGACGAAGATGAAGCGTTCAGGCTTATGCGTAATTCTAGTATGGATAAAAGAGTCTCTATGAAGAATATAGCCGAGGCTATAATCTTGTCTCATGATATAAGAAAATCTAAAAAAGATTAGTATTTTACTATGCAAGATCCTATATGTGGGATGAAAGTAAGTAGTAAAAGTTCTCTTCGCCTAAATTATCAAGATAAAGATTATTATTTTTGTTCTCAAAATTGTTTAAATAAATTTACCAAAAATTATTCTATAAAAGGTAGTTTAAATTGTAGTGGTAGTAGTGGTATTTTTTATAAGAATAAGTTATTTATTGTTTCTTCAGCTTTGTTATTTGTTCTTCTTCTTTCATACTTTATACCCCTTCTTTTGCCTCTTAGAATTTCCCTGATAGGTTATTTTAAAAAATTATGGTGGGCTGTTCTTCTCGGTATTTTTTTAGGTGGAGTTATTGATTACTATATCCCTAGAGAGTATATATCTTATTTTCTTTCCGGAAATAGAAAAAGAACAATTTTCCATGCTGTTATAGTAGGGTTTTTTATGAGTGCTTGTTCGCATGGTATTTTAGCTCTTGCAATTCAACTTTACAAGAAGGGGGCTTCTACTTCTGCTGTAATATCTTTTCTTCTTGCGAGTCCCTGGGCAAATATTACTCTTACAATAATGCTTTTAAGTTTCTTTGGTCTCAAAGCTCTTTATATTATTATCTCTGCAATAGTTATTGCAATTATAACTGGATTTATATTTAGATTTTTAGAGAGTAAAAATTTAGTTGAGAGAAATCCATTAAGTTTAGAGCTATCTAATGATTTTTCTGTCAAAGGGGATTTAATGTTGCGTTTTAAGAGGTACAGTTTTAATTTTAAAAAAGATTCAAAGGGGGTTGTCTCAAGTATGGTAGCTTTGTCAAATATGGTTTTATGGTGGGTGTTGATAGGAATGGGTCTTGCTTCAATCACAGGAGCTTATATTCCGGAAGGATTATTCCAAAATTATCTTGGCCCTTCTTTTGTGGGGCTACTTTTAACGCTTCTTCTTGCAACTATTATTGAAGTTTGCTCAGAAGGTTCAGCCCCCATGGCTTTTGAGCTGTTTAAAAAAACAGGTGCTTTTGGAAATAGCTTTGTGTTTTTAATGGCTGGAGTAGTAACTGATTATACCGAAATCGGTCTTATTTGGCATAATATAGGGCGACGGTCTGCTGTCTGGCTTCCGTTGATTGCTGTACCTCAGGTTATTATATTAGGAATTATTGGAAACATAATTTTTTAAATTTTTCTTAGTTTGAGCAATCTTTAGGCTAGATTTTAATAAGGTTTAGTTTGGTCTTTGTTAGATTATAGTATTATCAGGTACTACTGTGTTCTTGGGTATAACTGTAATGCCATTTCTTATTACGTAGTAATCATTTTCTGTTTCTTGGATATTGTTTTTATTTATTATCTTTACTCCTGAACCTAGCTTGACGTTTTTATCTATTATCGCTTTTTTTATAAGGCAATTTTTTCCTATTCCTACAATTGGATTCTCCGTGTTTATGTCATAAAAATCATTACCCATGATTATAGAGTCTTCTATCACTGTGCCATCATCTATAAAACTGCGTAGACCTATTATAGAATGTGTTATCTTTGTTTTTTTAATTATAGCTCCTTCTGCAATTTTAGAATGTAATATTTCACTGTCATTTATTTTCGATAGAGATAGGTAGCGAGGCCTTGTGTAAAAAGGCCACTCTTCATCAAAAAGATTTAAAGGCGGCATGTCTACAGTAAAGGCAAGGCTTTCGTCGTAAAAAGATTTTACCGTACCAATATCTTTCCAGTAACCGTTATGTATATAGGCATAAGTTTTCTTTTCTTTGATTGCATCTGGTATAATCTCTTTCCCAAAATCAAATTTATCATTATTATTGGATAGCAACTCAAATAGTATGTCTTTTTGGAAAAGATATATTCCCATTGAAGCTAAGAATCTCTCTTGACCGTCAA
>CAZVIC010000043.1:0-9923 GCA_964627735.1 uncultured Planctomycetia bacterium
GACTGTGTTCGTATTCTCCGTAAAACATATTCCACTTTGCTCCACTTTATACCACTGAGTGTATTCTATGAACTACAGGCCCCCATGTCAAGGGAAAATTGAACAATAAACTAAAAAAATGATTTTAGTCGGAGATTGGATCAATAAAAAACTCTATTAAGTTAAAAAGAAAGATTAGAAGCTACACAACAAACTACAAAAAGAATGGCAAAAATTATTAAGGAATTTATTTCCAGAAAAATTTTAAGCAAAAATAGCTTGTAAAAACAACAGTAGAACCGCGCTCTTCTATTTTGAAAAAGTTCTTAAGAGGCGCCTCTTAAACATTGGTTTCAATGAATTTTGCTATCCCTTCTTTAGGCTGAACACCTACAATCTGAGCAGCTGGGCTTCCATCCTTAAAAAGAATAAGCGCTGGTATACTCATAATTCCATAATCAGAGGCTATCTGAGTATTTTCATCAACGTTAAGCTTTGAAAATTTAACCTTACCTTCAAAATCAACAGCCACTTCCTCAAGTATAGGACTGATCATTTTACAAGGCCCACACCAAGGAGCCCAGAAATCCACTAAAACAGGAATTGAAGATTCTAAAACTTCGCTTTTAAAATTACCTACACTAACTTCTTGCATATCAATCCTCCTTTTAAAAATTTAGTCATACAAAGTTCCTTTTATCTTATCTAAATACTTCGAAACTTTAACCGCAGCATGAGCACCTTCACCGGAAGCAGAGATAACCTGCTTAAGAGAGCCGCTTCTCACATCACCTGCAGCAAAGACCCCTTCTGTCGAAGTTTTGAAATCATCTGCAGTAATTATATGGCCTTCTGAATCTAATTGCAAAAAATCTTTCAAAAACTGGGTATTTGGAGTATAGCCGGCAAAGACAAAAACACCGTCCAGATCTATTTTTTTACTATCCTTAGTTTTTAAATTATTTACTTTAATAAAATCCACCTTAGAATCACCGCCTATCTCTTCTACAACACTATCTAAAATAAACTCCACATTAGTAAGAGCTGATATTCTATCCTGAAGCACGCCAACAGCTCTAAGTCTATCTCTACGATGTATAAGGTATAACTTTTCTACAAATTTGGATAGAAATATAGCTTCCTCAACAGCAGAATCTCCTCCCCCCAATACAGCCACCCTCTTACCCCTAAAGAAATTGGCATCGCAGGTAGCACAATATGAAACACCGTGACCAGTAAAAACATCTTCTCCTTTTATCCCCAACCTTCTAGGGTAGGCACCTGTTGAGATCACAATACTCAATACCTCATAGTCAGAAACAGAAGTTTTAACAATAAGATTATCTTTTTTTTCAATAGAGACAATCTCTTCGCTCTTTATTTCAATCGGATAACTTTGAAGCTGCTTCTTAAAAAGCTCGGCTAATTCATAGCCAGAGATACCTTCAGGAAAACCAGGATAATTCTCTATATTATCAGTCATAACGATCTGTCCACCAGGAGATGCCTTTTCAAAACATATTACATCTAACTTTGAACGAGCAAGATAGAGAGCCGCTGTCATACCACTAGGACCTAAACCAACAACTGCAACATCCTTCATTTTAAAACCTCCAATTGGTAAGGATGGTGTATCACCATCTGATAAGAGCTCTTATATCTTTTAACCATACCTGTTACTCTTATAGTTTTATCCTTTAAAGCAATCATATCCTTAATTTTTAAAAAAGGAGAACTCTCTTTGAATATAACAAACTTAAACTCAGAAGGCAAAAGAAAGAACAACAATTTATCACTATTATAAACATCGATAATCTTTCCTTCAACTGCAACCACATCCCCTTCAGACTTAAAAGCATCTTTAGGGCTTATTATTTTTAGATCGAACCAAAAACCTCTTCCACATTCTTTAGCGTTTTTAAAACTTAGAGATAACTGATCTAAGTATTTAAAATTGGGAGCCCTTATATCTATAACAGCCAAACCTTCACTTAGTAAAATCTGATTTATAAAACTATCTTCTAGAAAAACATAACCTAGTAATCTTCCATATATATCCTTTTTCTCTCTGTCGTACTCTATTCTAATCTTCTCACTTTGTAAAATATTCTTACTAAACAGATATGCTCTCTTACCCCAAACGCTCTCTTTCTCTTTCCATTCACCGTCTACTTTAGCCTTGGTCTCAGGTGTATTTAAACCAAGAAGCCTAACTAACTTTCCATTCTTAAGTAAAATAGTATCTCCATCTATGACTTTTTCAACGAAAGCTAATTTAGGATAATTGACTCGCTGATTACAATATTGAAAAAGAGCAAAAAAAATAGTTACTACAAAAATACTTTTAATGTAAATGTTCTTCACTCTCGTAATTTTAAAATAATTACCTATTCCAATACAAGAAAATTAAAAACTGCATAAAGATAAACAGATTGACCAGTCCTTTATAATTTGGTTATAATTCTTTAAATGGAAAAAGTGAGAGTTGGAATTATAGGCATAGGACATCTGGGAACATTTCACAGTAAGATATACTCCCAGTTTCCAGACGTAGAAGTACAATTCCTTTCAGATACCGTGGAAGTAAATGCAAAAAAACTAGCATCTGAATTAGGAGTTGAATATTTAAACGATTTTAGAGCTGGGCTCTCTAGGGTAGATGCGGTAAGCATAGCTACCCCCACTTCAACACACTACTCAATAGCAAAAGAATTTTTAAATAACGGAGTAGACGTATTAGTAGAGAAACCTATTACAATAAAATTAAAAGATGCAGAGAGTTTAATCGCAATTGCTAAAAAAAACTCGCGGATACTACAGGTTGGCCATGTAGAAAGATTTAATAAAGCCCTAGCCGCTATAGAAGATGTTCCAGGTGAAATTAAATTTATTGAATGTCATAGGATAGGTCCTTTTAGCAGAAGATCAACGGATGTTAGCGTTGTCTTGGACCTTATGATACACGACCTTGATATAATACTTCAGTTTGTATCTTCTAAAATAAAAAAAATCGAAGCAACGGGGTTAAAGGTAGTAACCGATCATCCTGATATAGCAAATGCCAGAATAACATTTAAGAATAAAACTGTATGTAATATAACATCATCTCGTGTATCTGATGATAGCCTACGCAAGATAAGAATTTTTAAAGAAAATTGCTATATATCTTTAGACTATAAAAATCAAGAAGTTAACATATATCGCAAGGTTAATGGAGAGATTACAAAAAAACAGATAGAGATTGAAAAAGAACAACCCTTACAACTTGAACTTAGAAGTTTTATAGATGCAGTAAAAAATAGGACTCAACCGGAAGTATCTGGAGAAGATGCAAGTCTAGCCTTAAAGACAGCATTAAAAATAGAACGATTAATCTCCCGCAGCTAGTATGAAAAAAATATTTATTATAGCAGGTGAACCATCAGGTGATTTCCATGGCAGTCTCTTGGTTAATGAGATAAAGAATAGAGATCCCGAAATCAAATTTTATGGGTTGGGTGGAGAGAAGATGCGCTCTGCTGGAGTAAAAATACATTACGACTTAGCATCCAGCGCAGTGGTTGGCTTTTTTGATGTTATAAAAAATATCTCTTTCTTCAAAAAACTATTCCATGAGATATTAACTAAAATCAAAGAGGAGCAACCAGAGGCTGTTATATTTATAGATTACCCAGGATTTAATCTTAAGCTTGTTAAAGAAGTCAAAAAACTAAATATAAAAACAATATATTACATAAGTCCTCAACTTTGGGCCTGGGGAGAGAAAAGAGTAGAAATTATAAAAAAGTACGTTGATAAGATGTTTGTATTCTTTGAATTTGAAAAAGATTTCTATAAAAATTTAGGAGTTGAGGTTGAGTTTATAGGTCATCCTTTTCTAGATACAATAAAACCCACCTTAACAGAAGAGGAGTTTTTAGAAAAATATCAATTAGACAAGAATAGAAAAAGAGTGTTCCTTATGCCAGGCTCGAGAGAGAATGAATTTAAGAAGCATATTCCTGTAATAAAAAAATCGCTGACTGAGATTAAAAAAAATCATGATCTAGATGCGCTACTATTAATTCCAAAACACTTAAAGGAATACTTAAATCAAGATATTGTTAATTCTTTTAAAGTTATTACAGATGATGCCTACAATGCAATGTATTACTCTCATGCAGGAATAGTAGCTTCAGGAACAGCAACTCTTGAAGCCGCGATTATAGGTAATCCATTTCTTGTAATATACAAAACATCATTCATAAACTACCTAATCCTTAAACCAATGATTAAAGTAAAGCATGTCGGGATGGTTAATCTAATATTAAAAGAAGAAGCAATGCCAGAACTTATTCAACATAACTTTAAATCCAAGAACCTAACAGAACATCTTAAAAAAATACTACTGAATAAAGAATACTATTCTAATCTAAAAGAAAAACTTAACAATTTCAAAGATAAGTTAGGAAATAGAGGAGCTGTAGCTAGAGCAACAAGCTCAATATTAGATTATATCTCTAATTAGGCCTTACTGATATCCCTCTCTCTTTAAGGTAATCTTTAACCTCTTTAATTGTACACTCACCATAATGAAATATTGAAGCTGCAAGAACAGCATCACAATCTGTAGCATTAAAAGCCTGATAAAGATGATCAAGTCCCCCAGCGCCTCCTGAAGCAATAACAGGAATATTAACTGCAGCCACAATTCTCTTTGTCAACTCTAAGTCATATCCATCTTTAGTTCCATCTCTATCCATGCTAGTTAAGAGAATCTCGCCTGCTCCTAACTCTTCAACCTCTCTTGCCCATTCTACAGCATCTAGGCCAGATAATGTTCTTCCTCCAGTAGTATAAACTTTCCACCTATCTTCTTCCTCTTTTTTAGCATCTATAGCCACCACTATACATTGACTACCAAATTCAATAGCTGACTCTTTAATCAAACCTGGATCTTTAACAGCTGCTGTATTGATAGAGACCTTATCGGCTCCTGCTTTAAGAAGTTCTCTGATATCATCAATACTCCTTACTCCGCCGCCAACTGTTAAAGGAATAAAGATCTGTTCAGCTGTATTTGTTATGACTTCAAGCATAGGACCTCTATTTTCAAAAGAGGCAGCTATATCAAGGAATACTAGTTCATCTGCACCCTGACTATTATAAACTTTGGCCTGTTCTACTGGATCTCCAGCATCTTTTAAATTAACAAAGTTTATCCCTTTAACTACTCGCCCATCTTTAACGTCAAGACAGGGTATTATTCTTTTAGTAAGCATCTTAACCTCCTTTAACTATTTCAACAAAATTTGAAAATATAGCCAACCCAGAATCTCCGCTCTTCTCAGGATGAAACTGAACACCATAAATATTATCTTTATTAACAGCTACAGCAATACTCTCTCCATAGTCAACTTCTGCAATAACAATATCTTTATTGTTAGGCAAGACAAAATAAGAATGAACAAAGTAAAAATAATCTCTATCTGAAATTTTCTTAAACAACCTAAAACCTTTGTCTGCTTCTCTACCTAAGAACCTAACATTATTCCATCCCATATGAGGCACTTTAACTCCTTTAGAAAACCCAACAACATCACCAGCTAAAATATCAAGCCCTTTAAAGCTTCCATGTTCCTTGCTCTCTGTAAATAACAACTGAAGACCTAAGCATATCCCAAGAAAAGGTACTCCTTCTTCAATTCTTTCTTTTAAAACATCTATTAAATCAAATTTCTTAAGATTCTCCATCCCCTTTCCAAAAGCACCTACACCTGGAAAAACAATAGCAGAAGCTTTAGATATAACCTCCCTATCATTGCTTACTTTAATTCCAAAACATTGAGATTCAGAGACTCTCTCTAAAGCCTTGGATACACTATGTAAATTACCCATATTGTAGTCAATCACAACAATATATTTCATGAATTAAGATATTATAGAATAAAATCCAGATTGACAAGAATAAACAATAAACTTAATATAAAACTAATGATGAAAAAAACTAATATATTATCTATAGCATTATTTTTGGCAATATACCTAGCTCTTCTCAATTTTATAACTTTGATATCAGCTGAACGAGTTAAAGTTGCTGGTATTTTAGCAAACCTAGCTGAAAATAAGATAGATATACAGAGAAACCTCAATTCAACAATAGAAAAATTCGATAATTCTAACACCATAAAAGTAGATTTCTGGAAATTGGGTCCCGACAGTCTAGAGCAAGGCAAATATGTCGGCTCTGCTTCATTAAAAAGAGGAAACCTAATAATAGATATAGAAGACGAGAACTTATGTAACATCTTAGAATCTTCATACATTCCAATTGGTGAACTTAGTGAAGAAGGAACAGTTAGAGATTGGAAGATAGAATATCAACCTGGATCAATATCCCACCTTAAATCTATCGCCCAAGAAGCCTGGCGCTGGAACTACCTCTCTAAAACAGAGACCATCTCTCCAAACAAAAACTAGCTAAAAACAATCCAAATAAAACAGAGCCGGAGAAGGGAGTCGAACCCTTGACCTGAGCTTTACGAAAGCCCTGCTCTACCTACTGAGCCACCCCGGCATAATCGTAGATTATAGCATAAAATAGTTTTAAACTAATAAGGATTAACTGAAGAGATAGTAAAAGAAAAATGCCGAGACCCAGAATCGAACTGGGGACGCCAGGATTTTCAGTCCTGCGCTCTACCTACTGAGCTATCTCGGCATCTGACTATGGATTATAGCATAAAAGAAGTTTTGGGCAAATGGATTTTGTAAATCAAAAACCTATTTATACCTGCTGAACTCTTATTAAGGCATAATCTATTTGATTAAGTAATAAGTTTTTTAAATCTGCGTTTAAATGCTTATATTCCTCGCTTCCTAAGGTAGCAGACAAAATATTCATTAAACGTAATGCAACATCAACATCTACCTCTAAAGAGCTCATCTCTGCTTCAGCAATATTGTGCATCTGCTTATTGATGATAAGTGAACTTAAATTAAGTTGAATCAATACAAGTAACAACATGATAAATACAACCCTACCCCTAAACCTACTTGGATACATCCTTTTGATCACCATAAAATCCCCCTTTTTAAACATATAAAATCAAAAACTCCAAAACCAGCATATTAATTTTTGATCATATTTTTTACAACAAAAATAACAGATTTTACATCTAAAGAATTAACTTTGAGTAAATAATCACGTGAACCATAACTTCGACAAAATTCATTTTTAATACCCATCGCTCTTAAAACAGGATGCTCTTTTTTATTCACTAGAATATTCGCTATTATCTCTGCTAAACCCCCGCTTAAGAAATGCTCTTCAAGAATAATTATATTTTGCACATTTTTAATAATATTCCAAATTTTATCTATAGCCAAAGGTTTTATTCTAAATAAATCAATAACTCCTATTTCTATATCAGAAGTCAATTTTTCTGTAGCCTCTAATGCTGTTAAAACAGTTCTCCCTGTTGCTAGAATATAGAAACATTTACTTTTCTTAAGCACATTAAACCCATTTTTAATATCAATGTCTTGCTTATTGCTATACACCAAAGGTATACCCGTTCTATCTAATCTTATATAACTTAGCCCCTTCTCTTTATAAGTTTGTTTAGCAAGTAAATCAGCCATGAGGCTATCGGAAGGACTATATATCTTCATCCCAGGCAACACCCTCATTAAGGCAATATCATCTATACCATGGTGGGTAGGCCCTAAGGTTGAATAATCAAAACCTGCCCCGATACCAACAACTGTAACATCTAAATTCATACAACATAAATCAACTCTTATCTGCTCAAAACAACGAGCAGTAGCAAAAGGTACGATTGCATAAACATATACCTTTTTACCTGACATAGCTAGTCCAGCTGCAACACCAATCATATTCTGTTCAGCTATGCCTACATTAACATATTGCTTCTTTAGTGTTCTTTTGAAATCATCATGACATATTGCTCCTGTATCGGCAGTAAGCAAAATAACATCTTTATCTTTCTTTGCAATTTCAAAGAGAGAATCAAAAAAAGAATCCCTCATACCTTTTATCCATCTTTTTTTATCATTCATCTTTAGCTAACTCTCTTCGTGCAACCTCTAATTCTTTTCCTACTGGAATTCTGTAGTGCCAAATAGGGCTATTTTCCATAAAAGATACGCCTTTACCCTTTATAGTTTTAGCTATAATCACAAGAGGTTTTTTAGATTTACGATTTCGCACATTTTTTAATACCAAGATAAGCCGTTTAATGTCATGCCCATCCACAACTTTTACTTCCCATCCAAACGCCTTCCACTTATCAATTAATGGCTCGACATCTAAATATTCTCTTAAAACATCTGTCGCCGAAAGACCGTTGTGGTCAACTATAGCTATAAGATTGTTTAATCTATTTTGAGAGGAGAACATCGCAGCTTCCCAGATACTGCCCTCGTGACACTCCCCATCTCCTAATAATGCAAAGGTAAGATATCTTCTCTTATCCATTTTAGCTGCTAGAGCCACGCCAGAGGCAATTGGCAACCCATGCCCTAAAGATCCAGTAAATGCTTCAACTCCAGGTATCGTATCTTCAGTATGCCCTCCTAACCTTGAACCATTGCAGGTAAAAGTCATGAGTTCTTTTTCTGGAAAAAATCCTAAATCAGCAAGAACAGCATATAGCGCAACTGCAGCCTGTCCTTTGCTTAAAATAAACCTATCCCTTAAAGGCCAATCAGGACGTTTTGGATTTAAACGTAAAACACCACCATGATGGAGAGCAACCAATATTTCAGCACAAGAAAAAGACGGAGCAATATGTCCAGCGCCAGCATTAACAGTCATCTCTAAAATCTGTCGTCGTAACCAATTAGATTTATCTAAAAAATACTTATCTTTCTGCATTGTATTCCTATTTTAATAAATTCTGTTCCATGATTTTATCAAACACATTTCTTGCCATAATTTCATATCCTCTAGCATTACAATGTCCATCATTAACAAAATATTTATCTCTTTTTTCTTTTACAATTTTTTTATATATCGACTCATTATCAACAAAAAAAATCCATTCTTACACTCTATCTCTTTTAGCGCCACATTCGCTTTTCTCTCTTCAGGATAATTCAAAATCATTACTTTTATATCATATTGTCTACATTTTTTAATAATACTATTTATATCTGATATAATCCAATTTTTTATTTCTACATCTACGCCTCTTTTTCCCTTCAACAACTGGATAAAATCATTTACCACTGGGTTATTCACAGTAAACCTACTTAGAAACTGTATACAATCTTTATATGTATTTTGAGCTACACATACCGTTAATAATCCTCTATAACTTTGGGAATCAAATAGATCAAATTCTATCGCTTTTTTATACCATATCATAGCATTATCGTAATCTTCCATTACTTCATATGATTGACCAATCAATCGATAGCAATCATGTCTACTAGAATCTAATTTAATCGCTCTCTTTAAAAATTCTATTGCTTTACCATATTCACCTATACATTGAAAATAATAAATCCCAATATCTGAATAAACCTTACTATCCTGAGTCTTTATCTTCAAAGCTTCTTTAAACCATTCTAACGCTTCTTCGTATTCACCATTTTCAGAACATACTCTACCTTTTAACAAATACTCTTCAAAATTATTCGATTCTACCTCTATTGATTCTTTAAAATCGGGCATTAAACTTGAATTTCGAAATAAAGCTTCATCGTTACCACTTAAATAACCTTGCTCATTCTTATTTTTAAATAAATCTCTATTTGAATCAAAGTTTTTACTCTTTTCTTGCCATTTATTATATAATTTTAATATTAAATCATTTTCCACCTTATATTCTACGTCTAAAAATAATATTTTTATCAATTTATATATATGACTTCCATAACAAATATTCTGTATTTTTAATTGAAAATTCTCTTTACGTGTATATTTATGAAACCCCTGT
>CAZVIC010000044.1:0-9859 GCA_964627735.1 uncultured Planctomycetia bacterium
CAATAGAGAAATATATGAGAGATGCAAAAATTACGCAGATATATGAAGGTACAAACCAGATATTACGAGGCGTAATTGCGTCTCATCTTATTAAGGAGCAGACCAAGAAAAAGTGAAAGTTATAGTCTGTATAAAACAGGTTCCTGATACAACAAACGTAAAAATAGATCCAGAGACCAACACCTTGATTCGTGAAGGCGTTGAATCTATTATCAATCCTTTTGATACTTATGCTATTGAAGAAGGTTTGCGTATTAAAGAGAGATTGGATGGGGTAGAGGTGATTGCTTTAACTATGGGTCCTCCTCAAGCAGAAGAGGCATTAAGGGAAGCAATATCGCTAGGAGTAGATAGAGGGGTGCTCTTATCAGATAGAAAAGTTGCAGGCTCAGATACTTGGGCTACAAGTTATGTTTTATCAAAAGCCATAGAGAAGATAGGGGATTATGGTTTAATTATATGCGGTAAGCAGGCAATAGATGGTGATACTGCTCAGGTTGGACCTGGAATCTCATCCTGGCTTAATCTACCGCAAGTAGCATATGTTAGGCATATAGAAAAATTATCTAAAGAAGGAGCTACTGTTGAGCGGATGACAGAAGAGGGCTACGATATTATAGAGACACCACTCCCTGCTGTATTTACTGTAGTAAAAGAGATCAATGAGCCTCGACTCCCTTCGCTTAAAGGTAAGATGCGTGCTAAGAAAGCCGAGATAGAGGTATGGTCGGCGGCTGATTTAGGGTTAGACGAATCTTATATTGGACTAAAAGGTTCTCCTACAAGAGTAGTAAAGATATTTACACCTCCAGTTAGAGGTAAGGGTATGATCTTAGAAGGAGACATATCGGAGAAGGTTGACAAGATAACAGGTTTAATAAGGGATGTTTTGATAGGATGATTACAGTATTAATAGAAAAATGCAGTGGTTGTAAGATATGTATTAAGTCTTGCCCTTTTTCAGCTATTGAGATTAAAGATAAAAAAGCGGTAATAGATTTAGACAAGTGTAATCTCTGCGGAGCCTGTGTTGAAGCTTGCCCTTTTTCAGCTATTGAAATAAAGAGAGAAGAGGTGAAGCGCGATCTTTCAGCATATAAGAATGTCTGGGTCTTTGCAGAACAAAAGAAAGGTGTGGTTCAGCCGGTTGTCTATGAGCTGCTTGGAAAAGGTAGAGAGTTGGCCGATAGTCTAGGAGTTCAGCTTTGGGCGATATTGCTTGGGAATAATATAGAAGATGCATCTGGCGATTTAATAGCTAGAGGAGCAGATAAAGTTTTGATAGCAGAAGATAAGCTCTTGGAGAATTATCTGGATGAACCCTATACTCAAGTTCTTGTTGATTTAATTAAAAAACATAATCCGGAGATAGTATTAACAGGTGCTACGACTATTGGACGTGCACTTGTGTCCCGAGTTGCAGTTAAGATAGAAGCAGGTCTTACTGCAGATTGCACAGGATTAGAGATAGACCCTAAAGAGAGGATCTTACTTCAAACACGTCCTGCTTTTGGTGGTAATATTATGGCAACTATAATTACGCCTAATCATAGACCGCAGATGTCGACTGTACGACATAAAGTTATGAAAGAGGCTGAGGTTGACAACACTAGAAGCGGAGAGGTTGAAATCATAAATTATAATGGTAAATTAAGTTCTAGGACAAAATTGATTGATATTATAGATGAAGTAGGTAAGAGTGTAAACTTAACAGAGGCTGATGTTATAGTCTCAGGTGGATATGGTCTGGGTAAGCCCGAAAATTTTAAGATTATTGAAGACTTAGCCGAAGTTTTAGATGCTGCTGTTGGAGCATCACGGGCGGCTGTAGATAATGGTTGGATTCCTTATTCTCACCAAGTAGGTCAGACTGGTCGTACTGTCTGTCCTAAGTTGTATATTGCCTGTGGGATATCAGGTCAGATTCAACATTTAGTAGGCATGCAATCCTCAGATGTTATTATCGCTATAAATAGAGATTCTGAAGCTCCAATATTTAAAGTTGCAACTTATGGAATAGTAGGGGATCTTTTTGAAGTCGTACCTCTTTTGACTAAGAGATTGAATGAAATATTAAAAAAAGCGAGGGTCTAAATTGAAAGTAAATAAAAATTACGAAAATCTTGTGAAAGAAACTTTGTACTTGCTTTCAATAACTCAGGATTTAGACGAGAAAGGTAGCTATGAGCATGGAGTAAGGGTAGCTCTTATGTCTGAAAGAATAGCGAAAGAAACCCTACCTCAAGAGGTAGATCTTATGTTCTTCGCTGGCCTCTTGCATGATATGGGAGGTTTGGGCTCTAGAAATCATATCTTACACCACCCGGATTTACTTGCGCAGATTCAGGATCCTGATATTTTTGAACATCCTTACAGGGGCGTCCATTTATTAAGGATGTTTCCAGTTCTATTTCAAGGTCAATATAGAATATCAGACTATATATTTCAGCATCATGAATGGTGGAAAGGAGTAGGATATCCTCGCCAGTGTAAAAAAAATGAGATTTTACTTGGGGGTAGAATTCTAAGAGCAGCCGATGCTTTTGATATCTACTCTAGGCATGGACAAAATAAGAGCGAGATTAATCCTCAGTCAGCCATCACTATTTTAGAGTCCAACGAAGAGCTTGATCCTGATATTTTAAATATCTTGAAAGAGGTTATAAAAGATAAGGAGTTTATGGAGCTGTATCTTAAACCTCGGGATTTTATTTTGGAATATATTAAAAGTAAAAATTTACAGTTACTTCTTGATTATGAGGATGAGGATGGATTGTTTGAATTTATCGGATATTTGATAGATTTTAAAATAGATTCTAATTCAATAGGGCATTCAGAAGGAGATACACACTATTCAGTTCAGATTGCAAGAGCATTGAATCTATCTCAGGACGAAGTAACTATGATAAGAAGAGCTGGGTATCTACATGATATAGGTAAGTTGTCTATTCCACACATGGTATTGAATAAGCCGGCTTGGTTAACAGAACAGGAGTGGCAGATAGTCAAAAGACATTCTGCAGTAACGGTTGAGCTGCTTGATTCAATCCCTTCATTTAAAAAATATGTTTTTGCAGGATACCATCATGAGCGTTGGGATGGTAAGGGTTATCATCAGGGGTTAAAAGGGGAGGAGATACCTTTAGGAGCTAGGATTATTTCAGTTGCTGATGCACTCGATGCTATGACATCTAAAAGACCATATCGTCCAGTTCTTACTTTTAAAGAGGCATTAAAAGAGCTTCAAAACAATGCCGGGACTCAGTTTGATCCTAAAATTATTGAGGAGACAGTTAGGATTTATAGTTGAAGCTGGATCTTTTAATTCTATCCTTTATCCAAGGAGTTGCAGAATTTATTCCTGTAAGTAGTTCGGGCCATCTTCTTTTTTTTAGCAATTTATTAGATTTAAATATTGATAAGTTTGTCTTTACTCTATTTTTTCATTTAGCGACTCTTTTAGCAATACTCTTTTATTTTTATCCCAGAATAAAAATCTTATTAAAAGACAGAGTGTATCTACTTAAAGTTATTGTTGCTTTTTTTGTAACTGTTTTAGTTGCTCTTTTTTTTAGAAATAATGTTGTTGCTATGTATAGTGCGAAAGGTTTAAATATTCTGGGAATATTTTTTATAATAAACGGAGTATTATTATTTTTGCCGAGATTAAGAAGAGAACAGAATAAGAATTTGACTTTTAAACTGGCATTGCTAATAGGTCTTTCACAGGGGGTTTCAGTCTTACCGGGAATATCGCGTTCTGGTATTACAATTGTAACAGCTCTATTGCTTGGATTGTCTAGAAAGGAGGCATTTAAATTTTCTTTCCTTTTAGCTATTCCGACGATAATTGGAGCAGGGGTTTATGAGTTTTTAAAATCAAACTGTAATTTCCAAGCATTTAATGTTATTAATATTTCATATGTGTTTTACTTTGTTTTAACTTTTGTTATTGGCTTAGCATCGCTTTTATTTTTAGAAAAAATGGTCTTTAGAAAGAAGCTTTCATTTTTTGGCTACTACTGTTGTATAATAGGATTAATTGTTTTATTTATAGGAGGTTAGAATGGTACACGTAGGAATAATAGGGGCATTAGGTTATACCGGTAAAGAGATTATACACTACCTCTCTAAACATCCAGTTATTAAGCTACATAAGCTCTGGGATAATGCAGTGGATAAAAAAGGTGAGAGAATAGATTCAATATTCCCTGAGTTTAAGAATCTATTAGATCTAAAGGTTGAGCATTTCAATAAAAAGGATTTAGATTCTGTTGATGTTGTTTTTCTTGCTCTTCCGCATACTGTATCTATGAGGCTTGCTCCGGATATTTTAAACAAAGTAAATCTTTTAATAGATTTATCTGCAGATTATAGGTTTAAAGATTATAAGTCTTATCAGAAGTGGTATAAGGTAGAACATTTGGATAAGAAGAGCTTAAAGAAGGCTGTTTATGGTCTTCCTGAGATTAATAGAGATCAGATTAAAGATGCTAATTTTATTGCTAATCCTGGTTGTTATCCAACAAGCATGATATTAGGATTATATCCTCTTGTTAAGGAAGGATTGCTTGATAATGCTCAGGTTATAGTTGATTCTAAGACTGGTGCTTCTGGAGCAGGGAGAAAGGCATCTGTAAGTTCGATATTCTCTGAGCTCAATGGTAATTTACGGCCTTATAAGATAAATGAACATCAACATATGCCTGAGGTCGTGGCATTTTTTAAAGATGAATTTAAGAGAAATGTGGATTTAAGTTTTGTTCCCCAGTTAATACCTGTTGATAGAGGGATAATCAGTATGATTTATGTTACATTTAAAAATAAGAATAAAAAAGATCTCTATAGTTTATACAAAAAATATTATTCTAAAGAGTTTTTTATAAGAATGTCTAAGAAAGGCGAAGTTACTGAGTTAAAAAACGTTGCTTATACCAACTTCTGTGATTTAAGTTATATGAATTTTATAAACGATAATACATTTTTAATAATCTCTTCTATAGATAATTTAGGCAAGGGAGCTGCTTCTCAAGCTGTACAGAATATGAATATTGCATTGGGGTGCGATGAGAAAGAAGGACTAGCATGATTATACCCGAAGGTTTTATTTTTGATGGAATAAATTCTAATGTTAAGAAAAAGTCTAAAGACCTCGGCATTATAATAACTAAGGAAAAAGCAAATGCGGTTGGATTCTTTACCAAAAATGAATATAAGTCTGAATCTCTTCTAGTTTGTAAAAAGAACATTAAAGATGGTTTCGCTCGAGCTATTATTGTAAATAGTGGTTGCGCCAACTGTGGGCTAGGTAAGAGAGGAGAAGACGCGGCATTAAAGATATGTTCTGAAGTTGCTAAGGGTATAAAAGCTAAAAAATCTGATGTATTGATTGCTTCTACAGGTTCAATAGGAATTCCTCTTGAAGAGAAGAAGATAGTCTCTAGTATTCCTAAGTTAGTTAAGGGAGCATCGAGTGCTAAATTAGAAGATTTTGCTAGAGCCATTATGACTACAGATAGATACCCTAAGATCTCTGCTCTTAAATTGAAGAGTGGTGTCACTATATTAGGCATAGCGAAGGGTGCTGGTATGATAGAGCCTAATATGGCTACAACTCTATCTTTTCTTTTAACAGATGCGAATATAAGAAAGAGTTCTTTGGCTAAGATTGTAAAATCAGCTCTTGATCTGACTTTTAACAGGATATCTATTGATGCTGATCAGAGTACAAATGATACTTTTATTGCTTTAGCCAATAGTGCTAGCTCTGTTGATGTTGAAGGTTCTGTTAGTAAGAGAGATGAATTTATAAAAGGTGTTTTTAAAGTACTTTATGATTTGGCGTATGGAATAGTTGAAAATGGTGAAGGAGCAACTAAGATAGTTAAGATAGAAGTGAAATCTGCAAAAAGTAGAACTGTAGCTGAGAAGATATGTAGAAAACTTGCA
The DNA here is from genome assembly GCA_964627735.1 of uncultured Planctomycetia bacterium. GTDB lineage: Bacteria > Omnitrophota > Gorgyraeia > Kaelpiales > Kaelpiaceae > Kaelpia. The sequence goes on from CAZVIC010000044.1 coordinate 5,950, forward strand.
TCTTCAATGCTCTTTAAGAGTTCATTGTATGGTAATAGTGCTAATTGGGGTAGGATCCTATCTTCAGTTGGTTCTCTAAGTTTAGGAGTTGGAAGGAGTTACGATATAAGCTATGGCAATATCAAAGTTGTTAAAAATGGTCTGAGTCTGTATAATAACAAAAAGAGAGTAGACGATTATTTAAAAAAATCTAAAGAGGTAAAAATTATTTTAGATTTTAAAAAAGGCAAAGATGATTTCTTTATCTATACAACTGATCTCTCTCCGGATTATGTTAAGTTAAATAGCTAATGGAAGATTTAATTAAAAAAGCCCATATTTTAGTTGAAGCGTTTCCTTATATTGAGAAGTTTAGGGGTAAGATTATTGTCATTAAATATGGCGGCAGAGCCTTATTGAGCGAAGATGCAAAGAACAATATATTAAAAGATATAGCCTTCATGTCTCTTGTAGGTATAAAGCCAGTTATTGTTCATGGCGGTGGCTATAAGATAACAGAGCTGATAGCTCAATCGGGGGGAGTATCTAAGTTCATTGAAGGGAAGAGAGTAACAAATAAGAAGACTATGCACGTGGTCTACAAAGTTCTTAAAGATATGAATGAAAATCTAGTTAGCGAGATTAAGAGTTTTAGAGGGAATGCACAGTGCATTGATCCTAAGATAGATAAGAATGTATCTGTAAAGCAAGAATCAAAGAATTTAGGTTATGTTGGTGTGGTTAGTAAGATAAAACCAGATAATATTTTAAAGCTGATTGAGAAAGAGACTATACCTGTTATTATGCCCGTAGGTTTGGATAAAGATGGTGAATTATATAATATAAATGCAGATGATATGGCTTCAGAGGTAGCAATAAGCTTAAATGCTGAAAAATTAGTTCTTCTTACTGATGTAAAAGGTATTTTAAGAGATAAAAGTGATGAAGAGAGCTTAATATCAAGCTTACATGTTTTAGAGGTAGATGAGCTTATAAAAATAGAGGTTATATCAAGTGGTATGATACCCAAAGTAAAATCCTGCCTTAGAGCCTTAGATAGAGGCGTCAAAAAGACCCACATCTTAGACGGTCGAGTACCCCACGTTGTCCTTCTGGAGGTGTTTACAGAAGAAGGTGTGGGTACAGAGATTGTTAATTAGTCAGTAAATTTAACCACTTTATTTGAAATTTAATCAATTATATGGCATATATTTTGCATAAGTAAAATAAAATAGAGGAAATAAAATATTATGAAGTTAAATATTATCAAACAATTAAGTTTAATTTTCTTGTCCCTTAGTTATTCTGTTTGTCAGGCTCGAATGGATTTTATGTTTGACGGAGATGAACGATTAGAAGAAACTCAGTTAGATCTTGGGACAGATGAGTGGCCTGGTTTTAGTGAGATTGTAATAGATAGCTTTTTACAAGACAAAGCTTATATTGATGATTTTCAACAGACAAATTCAAGGTTATTTGACGTTATAATTGATGATGATCTTCAACTTCCTTATAACCATTTAACCTTAGGTCAAGAGCCAGCAAAATATTGCAATCCTACAGAAATTGGCCTTTGGCTTGTCTATCTTACAGATGTTGCTAAAGGCGATATAGTAATAGACAGTATATCTCAAGAGCAGGCATTGGGTAGGCTAGATACAGCATTAGACTCTATTATTAATTTACCAAAATGGAATGGTCTTCTATATTGGTATGATATTTCTAGCTCTAATCCTGTAAAAATAGATGATGGTTGGGCTTCAGCTGCTGATAATGCAAATTTTGCAGCTTCATTAGCAGTTGTAACAGGGGCATTTTTAGATCAAGCGGAAGGTTCTAATATTGCAAATAGTATAGTTACCAAAACTCAACAGTTACTTTTTGATCAGCAGGTAGGCTGGGTGGAATTATATAATGAAGAAGAAGGAATGATATATGGAGATGAGAGAAAGGACAGAAGCATAGATAGATTCTGCACAGAAGAGAGATTGGCTCCTCTGATGGCTATTGTTCTAGCAGGTGTTGATAGTAGCGTATGGACTAATCTGGAAATAGTTCAAAGTAAATACACTCTTTCTAGTGGAGAGAGTATTGATATAGTTCTCCCTTGGCAGGGGTGGTTTCAATTAGGTCTCACTCTAGTTTTTGTGCCTGAAGGCAAATTTTCTAGTAGCTGGCAGACTGCTCTTAAAAATTCTGGAGCAGCGCAAATAGATTTTTGTAATAGTACAAATCTTTATGCATTACGGTCAGCTTGCTCTGATCCTGCTGCTGCTAATTATAGTTATTATCATAAGGCAGGTGTTCCCGGAGCTTCTGAATCTTCTGTGTCTGGTGGTATAGGTGCTACTTATGGAGCAGCATTATTGTTATCTGTATTGCCAAATCAAGCTGTAGATTTGTATCAAAGGTTAGAAGAGGCTACATCAGGTGAGATATATGGTTTTTATGGAATGGTAGACTCAATAGATTCTGATGGGAATATGAGCAATACTTATGTTGCCCTAGACCATCTTATGATGACAGTTGCCATGGCTGGTGAAGTGAATCAAGAATATTTTGTTAGATATTTAGAGTCTATTAATAAATTGAGCACAGTAGAGGATTTATATCAGGGATTAGAGTTATCTATTGAACCAGCTAGTATTCCTACAGTTGAAAGTGTATCTAAAACAGTAGTTTCAGAAAATGTATTGTTAAATTTTGAAGATAATTCAGGTGAAATGTTTAATTCCTGGGATGGGCCTAGTGGAGAGATTAGCTGTAGTATAATAGATGGCGCTTTAAAGACTAATTATAATACTCCTGAATATAATGGTATTGAGCTTAGCTTCAAAGATATTGGTATGCTTGAAGATGCCAACGATCTATTGTTCGATATAAGATCTTCTACTGGATTAGATCAACTTAAGATAGAGCTAAAAGGTAAACTTGGGTCTTTAACCGCAGCTACTATTACAACCAACATTGCTTCAAATGGATGGACGACGGTAAGAATTCCTATCTCTGAGTTTAATTTAGACAGCAATGATTTAGCCTTTATAGATTCGCTCTATTTAACTATTGAGGGATGGAGACTTCCTATCACTCAGCAAGAGGGTGTATTCTATTTAGATAATATTAGGACGCAATAGTGTTTTTAGGCCGAATTTAAAAAAATCTTTATTTATTCAATCTTTATAGTATAATCTTATTCGATAATTAAATTACATTAGGAGGGATATATGGTAGGAATAGATTTATTAAAAGAGAAGTGCAATGCTGAGAGTTTAAATAAAGTATCTGGCTTAGGTCAGGAAGTTGTTGATTTTATTGTTAAATACGTTGAGTTGTGTAATCCAGATAGTGTGTTTATAAGAAGTGATTTAGATCAGGATGCAGAGTATATTAGAAATAAGACATTAGAGCTTGGCGAGGAGAAGCCCCTTAAGGTAAGCGGTCATACAGTTCATTTTGATGGTATTCATGATCAGGGTAGGGATAAAGAGAACACCAAATTCTTAATTACTCCAGATTTTAAACTTGAGGGATTAAACTCTATTGATAGAGATAAAGGGGTAGATGAGATAGAAGAGCTACTTAAAGGCATTATGAAGGGTAAAGAGATGTATGTACTCTTTATGGGCCTAGGTCCTGTTGGTTCTGAATTCTCTATTTATGCTGTTCAAATAACAGACTCTTCTTATGTTGCTCATTCTGAAGATATTCTCTATAGGGGAGCATATGAAGTTTTTAAGAAAAACCCTGATATTGATTTTTTAAAATATGTCCATTCAGCAGGTGAGTTAAATGAAAACAAAGCAAGTAAGAATATAGATAAAAGGCGTGTCTATGTTGATTTTTCAGAAGATAGAGTATATTCAGTTAATACACAATATGCCGGTAATACGGTAGGGCTAAAGAAGCTAGCACTTCGTCTTGCAATAAGAAA
>CAZVIC010000045.1:0-9778 GCA_964627735.1 uncultured Planctomycetia bacterium
GATGGAGACTATTGTATAAGCTCTCATTGGCCGTCTCATGCTTCATAAGATACCTATTTGCTCCAGCATCATAGAGAGCCTTATAATCATCTAGAGACCGCTCTCCTATAGATAGAGTCAGAGCAATTGAACCAGACAAACATTTTATAGATTTTATCAGATCAACTAAAAACTCTCTTGAATAATAAGGATCATCCCCTGATTGAAGTACAATGGTTCCAATTCCTTTATCAATAATTTCTCTAGATACATCTAATATCTCATCTCTCTTCATTCTATAACGATCTAACCTGTTATTCTCTCGCCTTAAACCGCAATATAGACAGTCTCTTAGGCAATGATTGGAAAATCCTATAATAGCTCTTAACAAAATTTCATTTTTAAAGAATTTTTTACGAATGATAGACGCGTTATTAAACAACTGCTCTTCATCTTCACCCTTAAGAAATTTTACAATGTTAGCCTTATTTAGATTCATAATTTAAAATTTAGAAATAGAGGTCTCTAGCTCCACCTTTTATCTTCTCATAGTAGCTTATAAAATCATTGTAGACAGATGGCATTTGCTCTTTAACCTCTTCTATCTCTTTTTTAATAACAGAAGATGCCGCCTCTTTTGTTTCATTGGATGCAAAGTCATCCAACCATTCTCTAAAAGTCAGAACAGCATTTAGTTTACAAAACTTTCCTTCCTGCCCTGACCTTAATAGCTGCATGATATTCTTGCCTGTACGCCCGCAACGATACCCAGCGGTACAGAAAGACGTAATATAACCCATCTGAGCAAACTCTCTTATCACCTCATCTAATGATCTTGTATCACCAAGATAGAACTGCTGCCTATCTCCTTCTTGCTCTTTACAGCGGTCGCTATAAGCACCTATGCCTATACGAGTTGAAGCATCGGTCTGAGTAATACCAAGTTTTAAAGTATCGCGCCTTATCTCTGCGCTCTCTCTAGCCGTTATAATCATACCTGTATAAGGCACTGCAAGACGGATGACAGTAATAAGTTTTTTAAAATCTTGATCTGAAACTTTATATTTAGAATCTTCAATAAAAGGAGTATCTTTAGCTGGCTCAAGTCTTGGAAAGGATATGGTGTGGGCTCCTATCCCAAATCTATTCTCTAGATCTAGAGTATGAGACAGTAATCCTAAAACCTCAAATTTCCAATCATAGAGCCCAAACAACACCCCTAAACCAACATCATCAACCCCAGCTTCCATTGCTCTATGTAAGCAGTATAATCTCCAAGAATAATCACCTTTAATAGTCCCCTCAGGATGAACCTTTCTATAAGTAGGGTGATGATAAGTCTCTTGAAAAACCTGATAGGTCCCAATACCAACCCCATGGAGTCTCTTTAAGTCTTTAATTGGAAGAGGAGCTGCATTAACATTAACACGCCGTATAGATCCATATCCATTTTTAGTCTTAACCTTAACACTATAGATAGCAGCTATTGTCTCCTCCATATAATCTATATCCGTAGTCGGGTGTTCCCCATATACAACTATCAACCTCTTATGACCAATCTCACCAGCTAAAACCTCTGTCTCCTTTACAACTTCTTCTTTAGTCAAGACCCTACGCTTAGCAGAATCATTAGATCTTCTAAAACCACAATAGAGACAGTCATTCACACATAAATTAGACATATAGAGCGGAGCAAAAGTAACAATCCTATTATCGTAAACTTTTTGCTTAACTTTTAAGGCAGCATCTTCCATCATAGCTAAAATATCTTTATCTTCTACATTTAAAAGATAGGCTGTTTCATCTAAAGAGAGTGTTTCGACATTAAGAGATTTGGCAATAATATCTTCTATCATCTTTCTATCGGCACCACTATTTTTGACTATCTTATTTTCAATTAATTCATCATCTATAAAATCTCTGTCATCATTTAAAAACTTAGCCACCTCATCTTTTTTAATTTTATTATCTACCCAGCTTTTAACATCATCTGCATATGCTTTCATCTTTTAATCTCCTCCCTATATTTTATAAACAACTCTTGTGCTTGAGGTATCGGAGAGAGCACTCTCTCTAATACTCCTTTTAGATAAGATATGACTATCCCGTAATTACTTATAGCTACTCCTTTTTCAATAGCCATTTGAACACGGCTTAACATCTCATGGCGTGTTATCATGCAGGCTCCACAATGAATAATCATCTTATAATCAGAGAGATTATCCGGATAATCCCTACCAGCAGTACTATCCCATTTAAGATCAAAACCTAAATAATCTTTTAGCCACTTAGGTATCTTAACTCTACCTATATCATCTTCTATGGGATGGTGAGAGCATGCCTCAGCTATTAGTACTTTATCTTCTGGTTTTAATCTATCTATTGCAAATACACCTTTTATCTCTTCTACTATATCTCCCTTATAACGTGAAAATAGAGTTGAGAAAGTGGTGGCATTCACGCCGGAAGGCGTATTATCTATCATAAAATCTACAACCTGAGAATCACAGATAACTATATCTGGTTTTCTCTTGAGACTTTTAAGAGTCTGTCTATATTCACTCTCTTTAACTATTATAGCTATCTGATCACCATCTAAAGCATCTCTTATTGTCTGAACTTGAGGCAATATTATTCTTCCCTTAGGAGCCTCTAGATCAATAGGTATTATAAGAATTGCGATACCTCCTCTGGGGATAAGATCATTTATTATAGGCGGAGGATTACGGAAATCTTCTGGAGAAATATCCAATATCTTCTCTTTTAAAGGCTTAACATATTTATCACGATTTTTTATATCAGTACTTGTAATAAGTTGATGACTCACGCTCTTTGTTGATATTAAATTTAAAAAATCATCACTTGGATATTTAAGATCGACCTTATTTATAATTATAATAACAGGGGTCTCTCTTCTTTTTGCTTCTTTTATTATGTTCTCTTCGTAGTCACTCCAGATATCAGCTTCGACCAATAATATTATTATCTCTGAGCGACCAAATATTTTCTCTGTCTTCTTTATTCTTTTATGACCTAAAACAGAGCTATCATCTAATCCTGCTGTATCCAAAAAAACAACCGGGCCAACAGGAAGAAGTTCCATTGTCTTCTCAACAACATCAGTAGTCGTACCCGGTATATCTGAAGTTATAGAGACATCTTGACCACTAACCATATTAAGTAGGCTAGATTTACCAACATTCATACGACCAAATATTCCAATCTGAAGTCTTAAGGATTTAGGCGTAAATTTCATATACTCTTCCCTTTGCTTAAACCAGACTTAACAGAGACACCTTTTATCTTGCCCAGTTTTCCAGTCATAGCACCAAGTTCATCTGTTGTTGCATCTACGATAAGAGTTATAACAGAGCATCTCTTCTCCTTATAAGGCAACCCTATGCGCCCAATGATAGTATCAGCAAATTCAGATAACACTTGATTGACAGATTTAGCCTGCACTTCTCTGTCCTCTAAAATAATCCCAACAAAACCAACTCTTTTATCCATATCAACCTCCTTATAAAAAAATAACCGGTCTAGAATAAGACCGGAATAAAATACCACTTCTATTATCCTTGGTCTTAGACTATTTCCTTAACCTCAGAGAAAACAAAAATCAAATTATGTTTTCAGCAATTACTTCTAAAAGAACTTCTGGTTTAAGAGGTTTCTCTAAAACCTTTCTGACTGGTAACAATTTATCATCTGGTTCAAATCCAAAAGAGATATTCATCTCGCGTCTTATCCCGGTAACAATAATTACAGGTACATTAGTTGTCTGAGAATCCTGATGTAGCTTTCTAGCAATATCAAAACCCTCTGTATCTGTATCCATCATAACATCAAGAAGTATCAAGTCCGGGTTTTCTTTTTTGGCCAAATTAAGACCATCGCTACCATTATTTGCTGATAAAACTTTATAGCCTTTACTCTCAAGAAGCCTGCTTATTGCCTCTGTAAAATCAAAATCATCATCTATAATAAGTATTCTTTTAGCCATCCTGTTCTCCAGATTTTATATTTTTACTATTCTTGCGATACTCTCTTATAATGTCAATCACTTTCTGAGAAGTCAACTCTCCATATATCTTGTCATCTACCATCATAACAGGAGCAAGACCACAAGCCCCAAGACAACGTGTCTGGCGTAACGTAAAAAGATTATCTTCTGTGGTATCGCCGACTCCAATATTAAGCTCTTTCTTTATTGTCTCTAATATCCTATCAGCACCTTTTACAAAACAGGCTGTACCCATACAGATAAATATAGTATGCTCGCCAACTGCTTGAAGGTTAAAATAATGATAAAAAGTAGCCACACCCCAGATGTGGGCAGAAGGAATCCCCATCTCTAAAGATACCTCATCCATTATCTCTCTGCTTAAATAGCCATATAGCTCTTGAGATTTATGTAAAATAGCTATTAAATAAGACTCGGGATGTTCCTTGAATTTAACCGACTGAATATAATCTTTTAATTCTTTTAATTTTAAATCTTCTGTATTTATCATACCAAACTCCTTACCTTGCTTTTATCTCCCGAGGAATGATACCTCTTGGAGATTTATTTTTATAATGAGTATGTAAAAGTTCATGGGCCTTAGCACTCAAAGGCCGGCCTAAGTACTCTTTATATAATTTCTGAATTTCAGGATTCTCATGGCTCCTTCTTATTGTCTTTGCTCTATCTAAACCATATAATGCTTGGGCTCTTTTTTTAAGACACTCTTCATCTAGAGGCATTGAATTTGAACCTGCATAAGGCTGGCCTCCGCCACCAATACAACCCCCCGGACAACCCATTATCTCTATAAAATGAAATCTATCTGATTCTTTTTTTATAAGCTCAAAGATAGCGTGAGCATTTCCAAGACCATGAGCAACTCCAACGCGTATCTCCTGATTATCCATCACAATCTTCCCCTCTTTGACGCCTTTAAAACCACGGATATCTTCAAGTTCAATATCAATTAAGGTCTCACCGGTATAAAGCTCATAGGCTGTTCTTATTGCTGCCTCCATCACTCCTCCTGTAACACCAAAGATAGCACCAGCACCTGAAGAGAGACCAAGTGGGGTATCAAAACCCTCTTTTTTAATATGCAGAAAATCTATCCCGGCTGATTTTATCATCCAGGCTATCTCTCTTGTTGTAACAACTATATCAACCGCAGGATTACCATTCACTTTTAATTCCGGCCTCTGAGATTCATATTTTTTAGCCGTGCAACACATAACAGCTGTACTTAAAATCTTCCTTGGATCTCTCTCTATTTTATCTGCAAAATAAGTCTTTATTAATGCTCCTGTCATAGACATTGGAGATTTACAACTCGATATATTATCTATATATTCAGGATAAAACTGCTCTAAACATTTAACCCAGGCAGAAGAGCAAGATGTAATCATAGGGAGATTCTCTTTTTTCTGCCAACGCTCTAAGAATTCACTAGCCTCTTCCATTATGGTAAGATCGGCTCCAAATTGAGTATCAAAAACATAATCGAAACCCAATCTTCTGAGTGCCGCGGCAAGCTCACCCTCCATCGCTGTTCCAGGCTCTAAATCAAAAGCCTCACCTATTGAAGCTCTAACCGATGGAGCAACCTGAGCAACTTTGATAATATTTTCATCAGATAGAGCTTCAAATAACTCTTGTGTGTAGTTACGTTCTAAAAATGCTGCTGTAGGGCAAACATTTATGCATTGCCCACATGCTGTACAGACACTCTCATCAAAAGGCATATCGTAAGCAGGCATAACAACAGTCTGAAATCCGCGATGAGCATAACCTATTGCATTAACCTTCTGAATTTCAGAGCAGAGCCTAACACATCTGCCACAGAGAATACATTTATTAGGATCCCTTATAACAGACGGAGAGGATAAGTCTTTCTGATACTCTTTTTTCTCTCCCTCAAAATGGCGGCTTCTTATGCCCATAGAGTAGGCAAGGCGTTGAAGTTCGCAATTACCATCTCTTTCGCAAGTATGGCAATCTAATGGATGATTATCGAGTATTAACTCTACTATATCACGTCTTGAACGTCTAATATCTTTTGTATTTGTCCTTATCTTCATACCGTCTGTAGCAGGATAGGAGCATGATGCAACATAGTTATTCATGCCTTCAACTTCAACGATACATACCCTGCAAGCTCCCTCTATAGAGAGCTTGGGATGGTAACAGAGTCTTGGGATATGAAATCCCACTCTATCTGCCGCCTGCATAATAGTATCTCCCTCATAAGCTTCATAGGGTTTAGAGTTAATGTAGATTGTTATCTTTTTAGTAGCCATATTAACACCTCACGATTTATCTATTGCTTTAAATTTACAGACTTCAAAACAGTTGCCACATTTTATACATTTATCTTTATCTATTATATGTTTACCTTTACTCTCCCCGCTAATAGCTCCAACAGGGCAAGCTTTGCGACAAGCAGTACAGCCAATGCAATTATCATTTATGCTATAACTCAAGAGTTCTTTACATACTCCGGCTCTACACTTCTTATCTCTTATATGCTCTATATATTCCTCTTCAAAGTTCTCTAAAGTGCTTAGTACAGGATTTGGTGCAGTCTGACCTAGACCGCAGAGTGATGCTTTTTTTATTGTATGGGCAAGCCTTTTTAGCTTTACTAAATCCTTCTCTTCGCCTTTACCCTCTGTAATCCTGATTAATATTTCAAGCATTCTCTTAGTGCCTTCTCTACATGGAACACACTTACCGCAAGATTCATTTTGAGTAAACTCCAAAAAGAACTTTGCAATGCTTACCATGCAAGCATCTTCATCTATTACAATCATACCTCCTGAACCCATCATAGCCCCCACCTCTTTAAGAGACTCATAGTCAACTTTTGTATCAAGATACTTTTCAGTTATACAGCCACCCGAAGGTCCACCAATCTGAACAGCTTTAAACTTTTTGCCTTCTGGAACACCGCCACCAATATCAAATATTATCTGACGCAAAGTTGTACCCATGGGAACCTCAACAAGGCCGGTATTTTTTACCTTACCAGCAAGAGCAAATACTTTCGTACCTTTAGATGTTTCTGTACCTATAGAGCTGAACCACTTTGCAGTATCTAAAATAATAACGGCTATATTAGCCCAGGTCTCAACATTATTTATAAGCGTTGGCTTTGAGAAAAGACCTTCAATAGAAGGATAGGGCGGACGAGGCCTAGGCATGCCACGAGAACCCTCTATAGAATGAATCAATGCAGTCTCCTCACCGCAGACAAAAGCTCCTGCCCCAAGACGAATCTCAATATCAAAACTAAAATCACTTCCCAATATATTTTTACCAAGAAACCCTTCATTTCGAGAATCTTCTATAGCTTTTTTCAATCTATTTATTGCAAGAGGATATTCAGCTCTTATATAGATAATACCCCTGCTTGCACCAATAGCGTAACCACCTATAGTCATACCTTCAATAATAGAATGGGGGTCCCCTTCAATAGCGCTACGATCCATAAAGGCACCTGGATCTCCTTCATCAGCATTAGCTATAACATATTTCTCATCACTCTTAGTTGAAGCTGCAAAAGACCATTTAACACCTGTAGGAAAACCTGCTCCACCACGACCTCTAAGGCCGGAATTTTTAACTTCTTCAATAACATCCTCTGGACTCATATCCATCAAAACCTTACCCAAAGCCTCGTAACCTCTTAAAGCAAGATAGTCATCTATGCTCTCAGGGTCTATTATCCCGCAATTTCTTAAAGCAACACGCATCTGCTTGCCAAAAAAATTAACATCTCCAAAAATCCTATAAAAACGATTGAAAAGAAAATCCTGATCAATAATAAGTCTTGAAAGAGGGTTGTTATTTAAGAAATGTTCTTTAACAATCTCCTCAATATCTGACTCCTTAACATTGCCATAAATAGTATAGCCGGGGTTTATAATCATGATAGGCCCCTTAGAACAGATGCCTAAGCAACCAGAAAGTTTGACTGAAACTTTATCCTCAAAATTATTTTTTTTAAGCTCTTTGATCAGACTCTCTTGAATTTTGCGTGAATTTTTATGCATACAGCTTACCCCATCACAGAGAGTTATAACAAACTGCGTTAAGTCTTCTTTAGATTCCGAACCTTTTTCAAGACTGTTTAAGGTCCATTCCTTAATCACCTCTCCGTTTTTAATATGGCGTTCTATTATCTGCTGAGCCTTGCTTGGGGTAACTCTGCCATATTTCACCGGTATCTTACCTTCCTCTATAACCTCAACTGTGGGCTCTAGATTACATCTACCAACGCAACCTTTCTGACTAAGGTAAAGATCGGTTAGACCTTTCTCTTTTGCCAACTTAAATACTTCAAATACATCTTTAGACCCCGCAGCTATCTCACACGTAGCCATGCCAACATAGACCCTCTTAGTGGCTAAAAATCCTCTTCCTAGTATTCTATTTATAGCTTCAGCTCTTTTCTTTTTTATTATATCAACAGCCTTCATTCTTACTATCCTCCTTTAGGTATAGAAAATATAAATGCATTGCCTCTCTCTCTTGGTTCAGCCCAAATAGAACCATTATGATTATTGATAATTTGAGCCGCAATGAAAAGTCCTAAACCTGTGCCTTTCTCCTTTCTGGATTCACTATTCATAACCCGAGAAAATCTTTTAAAGAGCTTCTTAAGATCATCTTCATTAAGGGGAGTACCATCGTTATAGATTTCAACTAAAACCTCGGTCTCACTCTCTTTAGAGAATATATTAATCTCACCCTCTCTTGATCCATATTTTATAGCATTACTAATAAGATTATTAAAAACTACTTTAATATGATCTAAATCAGCTCTTACTTTGATGTTGTTATCCATCTTATTGTTAATCCTAATCTGCTTCTCTAATGCCTGCTTTAGAAAAGCTTCTACTGTTTCATCGGCTATATCTTCTTTAAACATAAACTCTGTTTTATTGAGATCAAAATCTCCCTTCTCTATCCTGCTGAGATTTAGGAAGTTCCTAACTGTACCAGAGAGATGTTCAAGATTCCTTGCAACCGAATCTAAAGCTTTTCTCTGTTTAAAATTAGTCAATCCTAAAAAACCATCCTTCACAGAATAGACGTTTAACATGGCTGAAGCTAAGATACCTTTTAATTCATGAGATACAAAACCGATTAAATCAAGATAACTTTTATTTAATCTAGAGAGTTTTTCATTAGACAAGGCAAGACTATCTTCTCTGCTCTTAAGTTCTTCAGCCATCTTATTAAAAGATAAGGCAAGCCCACTAAACTCCTCTATATTTTTATCGACATTTATTTTTTTCATTGAAGTCCCTCTAGATAGATTCTCTATACCATAAAGAAACTCGGTAAGCGGTTTTGCAATTGAGGAAGAGATAAGATATGAAAAACCAGCTGCTAAGATAGAGACTAAAAATATTATTAAAACAAGAACTAAAAGCAGCCTTCTCTCCATATCTTTAAAAGGCTTCTCAAGTATGCCCACATATAACATTCCTATAATATCTCCATCTATATTACGGATAGGCTCATAGGCTGTTAGATACCAATCCGTCACTACAAAAGCTCTATCCAGCCATTTTTCTCCTTTATCTATAACTGCATCATATACTACCTTTGAGACTATTGTTCCAACTGCTCTATTATTATTGTCGTCCAAAACATTTGTCGCTATACGTATATCGTTTAAAAATACTGTTACGGTGCCTTCGGGTTTTGAATTATAGATTTTATTTCCAAAAATAGAATTTGATATTTCATCTATCATTGTAAAATTATTATTTATAATCTTACCTC
>CAZVIC010000046.1:0-9631 GCA_964627735.1 uncultured Planctomycetia bacterium
ATATCCTGTATCTGTTGCTATTGAAACATAACTAAGTAGAGCATCTTTATAATCAACCTCTAAGCCCAAATAGCCATAGAGTCGATATACCATCTCGCCTACACAAGATGCACCCCCCTCAATCCAATTCAAATCACCAAAACTACTATTACTCACATGGTGGTCAATATTTATCACATATTTAGCAGAAGATATAACCTCACTCATTCGACCAACTCTCTGAGGATTTGCAATATCTAAAGCAATCAAACAATCGAATTTATCAAGATTTAATTTATAGTCCTTAAAAATCTTTATACTATTAACTCCGGGTAAAAACTTAAGATTAGACGGTGTAGAATTGATATTAACCATAACCACTTTTTTATTTAACTTCTTTAATAACCTCCCAAAGAGCAACTGACTACCTATAGCATCACCATCAGGATCTATATGTGTGGTTATAATAAAACTTTTAAACTCAAGCAGTTTAGATTTAATCTTCTTTTCTATCTTCATCTCTTATCTCATCAAGCATCTCTTCTACTTTAATAGTCCTATCCAATGTATCATCAAAATAAAATATAAGTTCAGGAGCATATTTCATTTTCATCTTATGAGCCAGAGACTTTCTCATGAAACCATTGGCACTACCTAACCCTCTCTTAGCATCTTCTCTCTTCTTCTCATCTCCTAGAATAGTATAATATACTTTAGCCTGTTTTAAATCAGCGCTCATCTTAACATGAGTAACTGTAAGTAAGCCTATTCTCTCATCTTGAACTTCAAAGAGAAGTATCTCACTTATTGCTTTCATAATCTCATGATTTACTCTATCTAATCTGCTCATTTTAAAGCTCCATTTCTAATAAGTTACGGATACTATTACAATTAAACCTACACTATAAAAATCTAACTTAAGATCCCTCACTTAGATCAGAACTTAAGAGTTCTTTAAGTGCATTGATCTCATCGTCTTTATTCTTTAGAGCCCCCGATATCTTACTACGCAAGACCCTCTTTAATACCTCGCCTATCTTCGGAGATTGAGCAATACCCAAGTTCTTTACATCCTCTCCAGTTATCTGAAGTCTAACCTTAGATATCTCATCTATAAAAAAGAGTAGATTCCTCTTTACTCTTCTATTTAAGGCATAGGTATAGAGAGAAAGTATAGAGTGTATATCAAGGCCATTTAATCTATCATAAATATCAACAGCCTTCAAGTTCTTTGAAAGTTGGTTTAATAGTCTCTCTTTATCAATATTCTTAAACTCAACCATTATAGCTCTCTGATGTTTGGTAAGCTCAAAGATATCAAAGAGCCTATTTAGATTCTCAATAGTCAGATCTTTAAATAGAATACTTAAAGGAACAATAAAAAAGTCTTTAAAACGCCTCTTACCTTTTAATCTATCCCAGGCTACTAAACTCTCCTTAAGAGTAGAGTCTAATTCAATGACCGGAAGAAAACTCATAGCATTAAGCTTTAATGTGCTTATTAGAGGACCTGATACTATATTCTCTTTAAATATTCTTAAAGATTCAGCCCCTAACCTCTGGACACTCAAACTATTATAGACATTTGAATTAAGAGCTTCTTTTAATTCACTTAAAGTATCGCTTTCTATCTTAAATCCAAACCTAGCTTTATACCTTAAAGCTCTTATTATTCTGGTGGGGTCTTCATAGAAGCTACCTTTTTTTATTATCCGTATAAGTCTCTTATCAATATCTCCAAGACCTTGATTGTAATCTAAAAGCTCGACAATCTCACCCTTATAGACCCTAGCCATAAGACTGTTGATAGTAAAGTCACGTCTCTTAGCATCGTCTTCTATATTTGAAGGATAGACCTCAGGTAAAGCACCATTGCTCTCATAGCGCTCTGCTCTAGCTTGAGCAATATCAATAGTTAGACCATTTAATACTACTTTAGCTGTTAAAAAAGATGACTCTTTAACTTCTAATCCAAGTTGACTCTGAACTGAATCTATAAAAACATCTAACTTTGAATCTAAGAGTAAGTCCAGATCTAAAGAGTCTCCCTTAAGTATAAGGTCTCTTACTAAACCTCCTACAATATATAGCTTAATATCTAAGCTATCTGCTATGGTTGAAAACTTATTTAGCGCCTCTTTAAGCTTAGAATCTAATCTCTCATTTAAGGCTTTTTCTTTTATCTTCATGGACGTGGATGATATTTTTTATGAATCTGTTTAAGATATTCCCTATCCACATGGGTATATATCTGTGTTGTAGAAATATTAGCATGGCCAAGCATCTCTTGTACAGACCTTAAATCAGCACCCCCTTCAAGAAGATGCGTTGCAAAAGAGTGTCTCAATGTATGGGGACTGATAAGTTTTTTAATTCCTGATAGAGAGGCATATTTTTTGATAATCTTCCAGCAAGATTGCCGCGATATCATCTTGCCTGATCTATTTAAAAAAAGATAATCATTGCTACCCTTAAGATAACCAGGCCTTGAGCTCTTTAAATATCTCTCTATTGCACTAGCTGCCTTACCTCCTAAAGGGACTATCCTCTCTTTACCGCCTTTACCCTTACATTTAAGAAAACCTACTTCAAGATTAACATCTAAAATCTTAAGATTGCTAAGCTCTGATATTCTTAAGCCACTGGCATAGAGCAACTCAAGTATAGCCTTATCTCTTATGCTCTTATGGTCATTAGAACCTGCAGCATCAATAAGTCTCTCGACTTCCGCTGCACTTAAAACCTCAGGCAACCTCTTCCAAAGCTTGGGTGAATCCATAGCCTCAGTGGGGTCTTCTTTGACATGACCCTCTCTTGTCAAGAAGCGGAAGAAAACCTTTATAGAAGCAAGGTTTCTGGCGGCAGTAGAAGACTCTCTACCTTTCTCTCTCTCATTCCAGAGATAGTCTGATATAAAATCTCTTCTTACCGATAAAAGATTTACATTCTTACTATCCATGAAATTATAGAGTTTTTTAATATCAACACTGTAAGCCCGGGCAGTATTATCACTTAGACCTCTCTCCAGACTGATATAGGAGAGAAAATCTTCTAATAATAGTTCTCTATCCATAGCTCTTACAGAGGATCCATAGAGAGAAAAGGATTGTTCTCTCTCTCATAACCTATACTAGTCATATCACCATGACCAGGATATACGCTTACATTCTTATCTAGCTTAAAAAGCTTATTTAAAATAGAGTCTTTAAGAGCACTCTCTGAAGATAGAGGTAGATCTGTTCTGCCTACTCCAGATAAAAAGAGCGTATCTCCTGAGAATAACAGGTCTTCAATTAAAAAAGAGCAACTTCCAGGAGTATGTCCTGGAGTATGGATCACATTAAATCTTAAATCTGATTTAGCAAAAAAGAGTTCTTGATCTGAATTAAAAACATTAGGCTTTCTCTCAATCTTCAAAGAGCTACCTAAAAATAGAGATAGATTTAGCTCAGGATTAGAGAGAAAGTTTAAGTCATCTCTATGAATATAGAAATCTAAACCGCTCTCATTAACTCCGGCTATATGATCTCCATGGCCATGGGTTAAAAGCATTGCCTCAGGCTCTAAATCTAACCTCTTAAGAGCCTCTTCTATCTTGTAATATTCACCACCACAATCAATGATTACACAAGATTTAGAACCTTCCTGCCAGACTAAATAAGAGTTAGACTGGTAATCATTGAGCACTATAACCTTTTCAAAATTTATCTTTCCCATAATTTCTCCAAAATATAATAGATATCCTCTCTCTTAACCTGCTTAGGATTATATTTTAAGACTCCTGAGTTAAGAGTAGCAGATAGAATATCATCTTTTAACTTATTATCTAGCTTAAGTCCCAACTCTTTAAAGCTTCCAGCTACACCAAGATCTTTAAACCAGGTTCTAAGAAGATTATACAGACTCTTATACTTTTTATCAAAAATCAAATCTCTATAACGTTCTTTTACTACCGAATAATTAAACTCAACTACATAAGGAATTATTATAGCATTGACTAAGCCATGAGGCAGATCATAGATCATGCCGATTGGATGAGATAGAGCATGAGCAAGCCCAAGCCCAGCTGAAGAGAATGCAATCCCAGCAAATAGTGAAGCTTTAGAGAGTCTCTCTCTAAATATTATATTCTGAGGCTCTCTTAAAGTCTGGCTTAAATTATTATAGATGATTTCAAACGCCTGCTTAGCTAAAAAAGAGCTTACTAAATCAGAATCGGTTGAAACATAGGCCTCAACTGCATGGGTAAGAGCATCTAAGGCAGAGTAAAGAGTAGTTGCTCTATCTAAAGTAAGAGTAACTACCGGATCTACTATAGCCAGATCTGCTACTAGCTTCTGGTCTCGTAGTCCTCTCTTCTCTCCTCTTAGACTATCTTTAAAGACTACACTCTTTGAAACCTCAGAGCCAGAACCAGATGTTGTAGCCAACAATGCAGATTTTAATCCGTTTGACTCTATTTTTTTAGAATATAGATATTCAGAAATACTATTAAAATTCTCATTAAAGCAGGCTGCTGTCATCTTTGCCGCATCCATAACACTACCTCCACCTATCCCGCAGATAAGATCAGCCTTAAAAGACCTGGCCTCCTCTATTAAATCTTGAACAACAGATATATCAGGTTCTGGATTTAGTGGCTTAGATATCAAGAAATCCAAGCTACTACTATTAAGTGAATCTAATATATTTTTAGCCCAGAAACTATCCTCAAAAGATTTTCCAGCTCTTATAATGTAGGCTCTTTTGCCGTATTTAGAGAGTAGATGGGATATATTCTTATGAGCATTAGGAGTGACTACTAGCTCTTTAGGTAAAGCACTCTTCATAAAAAGAGGTTACTCTTTATCTGGAGGTGAAACAATATAGTCTTTAATCTCAGAGTATCTGTACTCTTTATCTACCAACCTTTTAATCTTCTTTAACTCTTTAACTATTCTAGAACGCCGAATATCTGATAAACGTCTATCAGCCAACCTGTCTTTTATCTTATTTACTCTCCCAAGATAATCAATCAAGAGAGCTTGTTTCTCAGGAAGAATATATTTCTTTAGATACCCTAGGTGTTCAGATGTCTGTAAAGCACACTGTTGCTTCTTTTTAAAATTCTCTTCTACAGAATCGATAAGCTCATCATGCCAATACTGCCAGAGAACATAATGTTTACTATAAAGTTCATGATAATTTGCAACATCTTCATCGTCTTCAAGTGCAAGAATTACTGTTGGTCTCTCTTCTCTATCTTCCTTCTGCCTGATAAACTTACTCCGCAAACTACCTAAAGAACTACAACCGGATATATCTAGGGCTAAGAATGCCAAAAATAAAACAAATATAATCTTTCTCATAAAAACTATTCCCCTCTAGCTAGGATTCTGCTGAAATCATCCTCTGTTATTATTTTAACTTTCAACTCTTTTGCCTTTTTAAGCTTAGAGCCAGAATCTTCTCCAGCCACCAAAAAATCAGTCTTAATACTTACGGCTGATAAGACCCGACCTCCATTTGATTTTACAGCATCTTCAGCCTCTTTTCTACTAAATCCTTTAAGAGTCCCGGTTATAACAAACTTCTTGCCTTTAAGGGCATCGGTCTTAACTCTCTTATTTATTAAGCTTAATCCCGCCTTATCAAGCTTCAAGATAACATTTTTGTTTATGCTATCTGAGAAAAAACTAACAATACTCTCTGCAATCTTAGATCCAATCTGATCTATATTAGATAGTTCTTCAAAAGAGGCTGCTCTTAACTTATCTAAAGATAAGAAAATATCAGCTAATACTTCTGCAGTATGGGCTCCGACATGTCTTATACCTAGAGCATATATCAATCTAGATAGATGCTGACTATTACTCTTCTCTAGTGAGACCATTATATTATTTGCTGAAGTATCTCCCATCCTCTGGAGTTTCGACAACTCTTCTCTCTTTAAAGAGTAGAGATCTCCGTAGTCTTTAACCATACCACTTAAAACCAACTGCTCAATAAGACTCTGGCCCAATCCATCTATATCCATAGCATCTCTTGAGACAAATAACTTTATTGAATTCTTAAGCTTAGAAGGACAACTTGAATTTAAACAACGTAAGGCTACCTCACCCTCTAATCTCTTTACACTACCACCACAGACAGGACACTCTTTAGGCATCTTAAATTTCTTCTCACTACCTTTTCTCTTCTTCTTTAAGACCTCAACAACCTGAGGTATAATCTCACCTGATTTCTGAATTAAGACCTTATCGCCTATTCTAATATCCAACCTATCTATCTGGTCCTGATTATGAAGACTGGCTCTTTTTACTACACTACCGGAAACAGAGACAGCATCAACTATAGCTACAGGGGTAAGAGTGCCAAATCTTCCAACCTGAATCTTTATATCCTTCAATCTTGTCTCAATCTTCTGAGCCGGGAATTTATAGGCTATAAGCCAGCGAGGTGACTTTGAAGTTCTACCTAACTTTTCCTGATCTTTAAGAGAGTTGACCTTAACAACCATGCCATCAATATCATATTCTAGAGAACCGCGCTTATCTATCCAGCTATTACAATATTCTACAACTCTATCTATTCCCTTAATCACTTTATAATTATTGTTAACTTTAAACCCAAGCTCTTTAAAGTAACTGAGTATCTCACTCTGCTTATTAAAGCTTAAACCTTTGTACTCTCCTACCCCCCAGAGAAATATATCTAACTTTCTTCTTGCAACTTCAGAGGGATCCAATAGTTTAAGAGAACCGGATGCTGCATTCCTAGGATTGGCAAATATATTCTCACCACCCTTATCTCTAGCTCTATTTATCTCTAGAAACTTACGCTTTGAAATATAGACTTCACCTCTAAGCTCTAAAACTTTAGGGGTCTTACCTTTGGTAGTCTTAATATTGAGAGGCACAGTTCTTATTGTTTTAATATTATTACTTACATCATCACCCCTAGAGCCATCTCCTCTTGTTAGGCCAGAGATAAAGATTCCATTTTCATATCTAATCGAAATGCTTACACCATCTATCTTAAGCTCAACAATATATTCAACACTATCTAGGTTTAAATTCTTTTTAACTCTAGTATCAAAATCTCTAAGTTCATCACTAGAGTAGGTATTATCCATACTCAACATAGGTACGTTATGAGATAAGGAATTAAAACCATCTCTAAGAGAAGACCCTACTCTCTGAGTAGGAGAGTCAGGCTTTATGAGGTTTGGATATTTAGCTTCTAAATCTTTTAACTCTTTATAAAAGCTATCATACTTAGAATCTGATATCTGAGGATCGTTATCTAAATAATACTTACGATCATGATATCTTATCTTATCTCTTAGCTCTTCTATTCTATGCTCTATCTTAGATACATCCTCTTTAACCATCTAAGCACCCTCATGGAGTCTAGCAGCTAACTTATCAGGCAATCCTACTGCTACTATCTTAGAGCTTGCCTTATCAACATCGTAATCTACTCTCTCGATACTTATCCTACCCTCAATGTCATCATAATATATATATTTAGCTTGAGGGTCTCCATCTCTAGGCTGACCAACACTTCCTACATTTATAAAATATCTTTTCTTATCCTCAACCATAATATCCTGATCTTGTAGCTCTATAATATCGCCAGATATATCATCAATCATAAAGATAGCCGGAATATGAGAATGACCAACAAAGCAGATCTTCTTATCATCTTGGATATCAAAACTCTTTCTTATATCTTCAAGAGACATGATATAGCCAAACTTCTCGGGACAATAGAGCGAGCTATGGGTAAATATCATATCATTATACTCTTCAATCAGAGATAGTCCTGATAAAAACTCCATATTACTGCAATCAACCCTATCCCGACTCCAGATTATAGCGTCCTTAGCCATATCACTAAAGAGATCTAATGAGAGCTCGCCTACCAAGGCTAGATCATGGTTGCCTGAAGTATTGAACTTGAAAGACTCTCTTGCAATATCTATACATTTTGAAGGATCGGCCCCGTAGCCTACAATATCGCCAACAGAGAAGATATTATCTATCCTCTTCTCTTTTAAGTCTAATAGAACCTCTTCCAAGGCTTCTAAGTTAGAATGAATATCTCCTAATATTGCATAACGCATAATAATTAATAGAACCTTATGATGAAATCATCCATCCCGCCCTCTGGGCTCATCCAGATGATATCTTCTCTTTTAATGTAACGCTTCATAATACCGCTACGAATCTCACCGATAAAGAAATTTAAAGTGTCCTCTTCTGCTTCAGCTACTACCTCTACTCTCCCATCAGGCAGATTCTTAACCCAACCTACTATATTTTTTATATCAAGAGCGATGCGTTCTGCAGTAAATCTAAACCCAACCCCCTGAACCCTTCCTGAATAGTAAATAGAGACTCTCTTTAACATAATTTATTATCTATCTTAATGAAGACAATGCTATTTAGCATTTAATATTATAACAAACCCAAAATAAGTTGCACTAAAATTTAACTCTATTACCACTAAAAACAGAGGTTATTTGTATAGCTATCAAATCTATGGCATATTTGTGGGAAGGGGCATCTGAACTAATGAACTTAAAGAATATCATAATACTGTTTCTATTGACGAGTTCTACCTTGTTTTATTGTAATACAGCATCGGGGCGAAGAGTAAAAACAGACCATCCAAACACTATATTTATAGAAGAATATGAATATCTGACAGATACAGAGATAGCAACTCTCAATAAAGAACTAGCTGCTTTTGTATCGGAAATCACAGCAGAAGCAGAGATAGTCAGCATATCAAAACCTAGAAGAGAGACAGCACGAATAGGCCCTAAAAACACTTACTCTTTCCAAGTAACAACCGATAAAGAAACTACTACAATCTACGTTAAATTCGGCGTTAATGATTTCCAAGGTACTAATTTCGAAAAAGCTAAAGAAGCAGGCATTACCCCTGCTGGAGAATATATTCCTTCTTTAGATGTTATAGTGACTAAACATTTTGAAGGTATAGAACTTTTTGAACTTATTCATAGCCCAGAAGAACTTATTGAAAATGGAAATTATAGATGGGTCTTCTCTCAGTTGGGAGAAAAAGTAGCCCTTATGGAACTGCATCAGATAATTTACAAAGATTATTTTCACTACAGCACTTTAATTGACCTTGAAAATCAGGAGATAGTTATCATTGACTATGAAGATATCTTGTTGAATATTTCACCTCCAGTAAACCAAGTTAGGGACTACATAGATAGCTTAGAAGTTCCTGATGAAACTAGAGAAGAGATAGAAGTTATCTTTGAAGAATCCTACCAGTTAGCACTAAGCAATGTTATCAATCCTTAAAACTCCTTCTAATCAATTCAATATTTATTCTAGATCTTTTTAATGCTATCGCTAAATTTATTACCCAAAGATTAATCAGCAGCAGTCATTTAAAATACACTTTTAGTAGCTCTGATTTTGCCTATTGATAACGCTAAATCAAAATCTCTCTTCAGGATAAGATAACAGGGAGTCTTTTAAGTACATCCTCGATAGGAATAATCTCAATTGCATCCTGTCTCAAGTAACGTTTCCCGCCATAAATAAAATAAGCCTTAGCCATAGGGTAATCTTTAAGGAATGCCTTTAATCCGCTTAACATTGGCTTAAAAACTTTACCTGTTCTCTTA
>CAZVIC010000047.1:0-9415 GCA_964627735.1 uncultured Planctomycetia bacterium
AAAACTTAACATTTTCACGTGGTAAAAGATTAACATCTTGACTTAGTAACAACAGATTTAATTAATATTTTTCTAGGCCTAAATGGGGCAGGACCTTTATGAAGCCAAACAAAATCCTTAAACAATCGTAACCTATACTCTTCACCTTGAGCCTGAATAAAAAAATAATCCTTAAACTCCTCTTTAACAAACAGAGGCTTGATGGTAAAAAATGATTTAAAAATATCTACCTCTTCTCTAGGCATTTTAGGTAGTAAAGGGGCTATGCGGTTCTTAAAATAGTCTCTGTTAAATGTCCAATTGTTAAAAGGTAACAGTTCTCCGCTCCCTTCCTTTAAAGGACACCTGCAGATAACTAACTCGCCTTCAAAGCCAGGGACTTCTAAGTTTAGTTCATCTTCAGTAAAAGATAGACAAAGGAGATTGATTTCAGCAAGATTTTTTAATTTATATTTTGACCTAAAAAGATTGATATTATATTTAATCCAATCAAAATGTTTCTCTACAAATCCAAGATTATTTTTAAATAAATACTCTACAAAAAAGAATTTATCTTTTCTGAAAACAAGAGCAGAGATAGGGCAATTTGATACTAAGATATCCTCGCTTACGACAGTAAAGCCGAGACTTTTAATTAAAGTTATTAACTTTTCTTTTGCCAAAAAACATCCTTATGATTACAGAGATACGCTAAACCAGAGGCAAGAGTTAACAATACTGTAAGATACATAAAAGCTAAAACCGCAACTTCCAAATATCCAATATATTCTGATACCAGACCTAACTCTCTAAGGCAGATCGATACTAAGATAAGATAGACTGCTATTACCTGGGATAAGGTTTTATGTTTCGCTAATCGCGACGCTGGAATAGCTCTTCCAAAGCTAGCAGCAAGAAGCCTTAAGCCAGTTATCATAAACTCTCGAGCTAAAATGATTATGACCATCCAAGCAGGAATTAATTCCAAGCTTACAAAAGAGATAAAAGCACCCATGATTAATACTTTGTCAGCTAAAGGGTCTAAAAAAGCTCCAAATTTAGAAACAACGTTTAACTTGCGAGCAAGTTTTCCATCACAATAATCAGTCAAAGATGCAACTATAAAAATAATTAAAGCTATAATTGACGCACCTTCAAGTGGAGAAAAAAGAAACAACATAAAAAACAGAGCAAGCACGAATCGAGACATAGTTAGAATATTAGGCAATCTCTGCAATAAGGTCATATTCCAAAACATCCTTTATTTTTACGTTAACAAATCCTCCCAAATCTATTTTATCACTTTTATCTATATAAACAATACCATCTACCTCCGGAGCATCAAATTCAGATCTAGAAAGATAATACTCTCCCGCCTTCTCTTCAACTAAAACCCTAATCTCTTTGCCTATCAATTTACTGTTAAGCTCTCTCGCTATATTATTTTGTGTTTTCATGATAATGTCAAATCGCTGATCTTTTAAAGATTCTGATATCTGACCGTTAAAATCAAAAGCAGTTGTATTGTCTTCTCTTGAATACCTGAAACAACCCAATCTATCAAATTTGATATCTTTTATAAAATCGATTAACTCATTAAAATCATCTTTACTCTCACCAGGAAATCCAGCTATAAAGCTAGTTCTAATTGACAACCCCGGAATTTTATCTCTTAACTCTTTTATTAAGCTGATTATTCTTTTCTTAGAATCAGGCCTATTCATCTTTTTTAAAATTTTTTCGCTTATATGCTGCAAAGGCAAATCTAGGTATTTACAAAGTTTGTTCAACTTTTGATAGCAGTTTATTAAATCATCTCCTACCATTTGAGGATGCGTGTAAAGTAAGCGGATCCAAAAATCACCTTCAATATCATTTAAGCCCTTAAGCAGATCTGTAATATTTATATTGGTCTTTAAATCAACACCGTATGAAGTTGTATCTTGGGCTACAACATTCAACTCCTTCACTCCTTTTTTCACTAAAAACTCGGCTTCTTTTAAGATCTCACTCAAAGGCCTGCTTCTATAATGACCTTTGATACCATAAATAGCACAGTAACTACACCTATGAGAGCAGCCTTCGGATATTTTTAAATATGCAAAATGATTTGGAGAGAGGTATTTTTTCTTCTTTACCGGGTAATTCAATAGATACTTTTCTTCTTTTATTTTTTGAACTCTTTCGCCTTTAAGAACACTTTTAAGTACCCCCACTATGTCATCCCAATTAATCCCAATAACAGCATCAACCTCTGGAATATCTTTCAACACATCTGCTGAATACTTTTGAGTAAAACATCCCCCTACTATTATTTTAATATCCTTTGTTTTTTTAATTTGAACTAAATCTAAAATCATATCTATTGATTCTTCTTTAGCATCACTTATAAAACCACAAGTATTGACAATAGCAACATCTGCGTTTGATACTTCATCTACAATCTCATGCCCTTCCCTAGAAATAAGATCTAATGCATATTCTGAATCAACAATATTTCTAGCACAACCCAAACTTATTAAAAAAACTTTCATTATCCTAGTTTAATCAGAATCAAATTTACGGCAGGTCTATACCGTCGGAGGTAATCTTTATCCCTTTTATGATACCTTTACCTACAGGCCCAATGTTTCTACCGTTAAGCACAAATGAGAGCCTGGATGCATCTCCCACCCAAAGTTCAAACTCTTCCTCAGCATTCCAAGTCTCAGATTGATTAGCTTTTAAAATACTGTCAAAAATCTTTTTATTGTCAGCGCGCAGTTGAATCCAGCAATCTTCACTAGCTTTTATTGTTAACTGCAAGCTGATACTTTCCTGTAAATCTTCCTTAACAACTATATCTTTAGTCTTAGCTATAACATCTTGTTTAATTCCAGAATTTACAATATTGTCCATTTCAATATTGGAATTACTATTGATAAATATTGCTAATGTTTTTTTAACTCCTAAGAATATTAGACATATAGAACCTACTATAAACATAGAAAGCACTATTGTTTTAAAAATCAAAACAATTTTAATTGGAGAAGAACTCGACTTAGCATATCCTTGTTCACTGGATTGAAGTTCTAATGGAAGTAAATCCAGTTCACTTAAAATCTGCTTTTCATCCAAACCCAAAAATTTAGCATATTTGCTTAAAAAACTTCTTAGATAGAGGGCGGATTTAAAATAACCAAAATCTTCTTCTTCCAAAGCCTGCAAAACCTTAGGATGCAACTTGGCTTTCTGAGTAATAAAATCGTAATCATAGCCTAACTTCTGACGCGCTTTCTTTAGTTTTATTCCTATATTAGCCATAGATGCTTTCGTTAGTAGTTAACATCTTCCTTGAGGTCCTGCAAGTACTCTTCTCTATCCACTAGAATCTCCCGAGGTTTTGAACCCTGGTAAGACCCCACTATGTTATCCTCTTCCATCATGTCTATTAGTCTGGCAGCTCTAGTGTAACCAACCCCTAGTCTTCTCTGTAGCATTGATACTGAAGCCTGCCCTGTCTGCATAATTACATTAACTGCTTCTTTGTATATCTGATCTCTCTTACCATGAGCCTTTACCCCGGATACACCTGAAGAGGTGTCCAAAATACTATCATCGTATTCAGGTTCTCTCTGGTCTTTTATGAAATTAACAACTCTTTCTATCTCTTTATCTGAGACCAGACTACATTGAGCTCTACAAGGTTTAGAGGTACCTGGAGGTATAAACAACATGTCTCCTTTGCCTACAAGCTTATCGGCTCCATTTAAATCTAAAACAGTGCGAGAGTCAACCTTAGAAGCTACTTTAAAAGACAACCTGGAAGGAAAGTTTGCTTTTATAACTCCGGTAATTACATCAACTGACGGCCTTTGAGTAGCAAGTATCATATGAATTCCCACCGCACGGGAAAGCTGAGCAAGCCGTGCAATGCAACCCTCTATCTCCTTAGATGCCACTAACATTAAATCTGCAAGCTCATCTATTACTATGACAATGTAGGGTAATTTTTTAGGTAACTCAGAAGCTTTATCTTCTTTCTGATTATAAGACTCAATATTCCTAGTTGTCGCCTTAGATAAAAGTCGATATCTGGCATCCATCTCTTCAACTGCCCACCCTAAAGCTGCAACAGCCTTATTGGCATTGGTCACAACAGGAACTATCAAATGAGGTAAACCATTGAAGGGCATCAACTCAACCATCTTAGGATCTATCAAAATCATCTTTACCTCATCAGGAGTAGCGCGATACAGAAAACTTATTATAAGTGAGTTAATACAGACCGTCTTACCAGATCCAGTCGTCCCAGCTATTAAAAGATGAGGCATTTCGCATAAATCACTTATCAGAGATTCCCCTGAAACCTTCTTACCTAAAGCTAAAGATAAGAGTGATTTTTGAGTGTGAAAATTGGTTGATTCAATAATATCCTTCAAATAGACCATTGAAGAGGTTATATTTGGAATCTCAACCCCAATTGTTCCTCTACCAGCTACAGGGCTTACATGGACATTATAACTTTTCATAACAAGACCTATATCTTCAGATAAAGAAGCAATCGACTGAACCTTAACTCCTGGAGCAGGTTGAAGTTCATACCTTGTTATAACAGGACCTTTCTCAATATTTACAACCTTAGCTTCAATATTAAAATCTCTCAATGTCTCTTCAAGTAGTTCCGCTCTAGCATGAAGATCCTCTGCCTTATCTTTACTTTGAGATTGCTCTGGAGACTCAAGTAAATCTATAGGCGGCAGAGTAAAACCACCTCGAGATATGTTTTTGGATTGCTTTAAGACTACACGACTCTGCGGCTTACCTATATCACCCATCTTAAGAGTTGGTTTTTTTCTAACAACTTTAACTTCAGAAATCTCATCTTCAGAATCAAGGCCTTCCACTCTCCTTGACTTAGTACGTCTCTGCTTTGGTTCAAACTCTTTAACTTCAGAGCGTTTAAATAGTTTTGAAATCATTCCAATTGAAACAAAAAATAGCTTCTTTAACCCTGCAAAAATATAGCTTAAAAGAGGTAGGTCGGTAACCATTATAGCGGACAATAATAGGACAGAAAAACTTACTAATATTGCTCCAGAATAACCAAAATATTTCTTACTAAAATCTAAAAAATAAAAACCAACAACACCGGAAAGACTAAAACTAATCTCTCTGTTAAACTGACTTAGAAGCGCAACAAAACAACTTAAAGAACAGGAAAAGATAAAAAAAGAAAACAATTTAAGTCTAAAATTCTTAAAATCCTCTTCATAGAAATAAAGCATATACGTCCAGAAAAGAATAACAACTGGAATCAGAACGCTCATCCACCCAAAGTAATTACGCAAGAAATAACCCGATAGAACAGTAATATTTTTAAAGATACTCCCGCCCTCAATCCCATAGGAACTAAGTTCTGGATGAGACAGAGGCGAGAAAAATACAACCGCCAAGAGAAGATAGAGACCTATCGCTACCCCAAGCAGGCAGAGAATTTCCTTTTTCATAAATCTCCCAACAAAATCATTCGACCTGCTTCATGCTCAACTTAATCTTACCAGCATCATCTATACCGATAACTTTAACTTTAACTTCATCTCCTTTTTTAATAACATCTTCAATATTGGAAACATAGTCATTGGAAATCTCAGATACATGAACCAAGCCTTCTTTACCTGGAGCTATTTCGCAAAATGCTCCAAAGTTCATAACTTTGACTACTTTACCATCATAAAGCTCTCCAACTTCAATATCTTTTATTAGCTCCTCAATTCTCTTAAGAGCATGTTGTAATTGTTCATCATCGTCAGCAGATATATGCACAACACCCTCGTCGTCAATATCAAATTTTGCTCCAGTATCGCTGGTAAGTTTTCTTATAGTCTTACCTCCAGGCCCGATAATTATACCTATCTTATCAGACTCTAATTTAAAGGACTCTAGTCTTGGAGCATAAGTAGATACAGATTCTCTAGAACTACTTATAACCTTATCCATTATATCTAATATCTTTATTCTAGCTTCCTGAGATTGTTTAAGGATTTTAGATATAAGCTCTAATCTTATTCCTGATATCTTTAAATCTAACTGTATAGCAGTAATGCCGCTTCTTGTTCCAGCAATTTTAAAATCCATATCACCAAAATGGTCTTCAGCTCCGGCTATATCAGTTAATATCAACTCCTCATCTCCTTCTTTAAACAAACCTAAAGCTACGCCTGCAACAGATGCTTTAAGTGGTACACCAGCATCCATCATAGCTAAAGATCCAGCACATACAGTAGCCATAGAAGAAGAACCGTTAGATTCTAATATCTCTGAGACCAACCTTACAGTGTAAGGAAAATCTTCATCTCCAGGCATAACAGCTTTTAATGCTTTTTCGGCCAATGCACCATGACCTATCTCACGTCTTCCAGGACCTCTCATAGGACGCACTTCCCCTACACTAAATGGAGGAAAATTATAGTGAAGCATGAATTTCTTAGAAGATTTACCCTCCAAAGACTCTATTGTCTGCTCATCGCTGGTTGAACCTAAAGTCGTAACAGCCAGGCTCTGAGTCTGACCTCTTGTAAACAATGCAGATCCATGAGTCCGGGGTAAAATTTCCACAGAACAACTTATATCTCTAAGTTCAGTCATAGCCCTACCATCTAATCTTTTACCGTTTTTAACAGCATGGTCTCTGATAGCGCTTTTCTGAATTAAATGTATAGCCTCTTTAATATCTTCTTCTAAGTAAACATCTTGGTGTTTCTCTATCGCCTCACTCTCAATAGAAGCTAGTAAACTTTTACCATCTTCCTTATTTTCTGAGAGACTAGCCTCTGCAATCTTAGTTCCAAAATCTTTTTTAATCTCATTAATAATATCATCACTTACCTTAAAAAGCTTAGGATTAACTTTATCTTTGCCACATTTTTCTCTTAATTCATTCTGAACATTTATGACAGAAGCAATGCTTTCCTGAGCAATACTTATAGCCTTAAATACATCTTCGTCACTAGCTTCTTTTGCCTCTCCTTCCAACATTATGACGCCATTTTTATCTCCAACTAGAGTTATAGTTAAATCAGCATCCTCTACTTGCTTATAGTCTGGATTCAAAACAGCTTTACCATCAACCATTGATAGTTTAATACCAGCTATAGGTGAATCAAAAGGTATATCTGATATGTAAAGAGCAGCTGAGGTTCCAATAATAGCAAGAGTATCTGGATCATACTTGCCATCGCTAGAGAGCACTATAGCTGTAATCTGAACTTCATTTCTTAAACCTTCAGGAAAGAGAGGACGTATAGGCCTATCGATTAAACGCGACGTTAATATCTCTTTATCTGTAGGTCTCCCTTCTCTCTTAAAGAAACCGCCTGGAATCCTTCCAGCTGCATAAGGCCTCTCTCTATAGTCAACCATGAGAGGAAGAAAATCTATCCCATCTCTAGTCTCGGAAGACATAACTGCACTTACCAATACAATTGTATCTCCACACTGAACTCTTACAGAACCATTAGCCTGCCTTGCTATCTCTCCGGCAGTTATTACAATCTCTTCTCCGTTAATATTAACTCTTACTTCTTCTTTCATTGTAACTCCTTGTAATCAAAAGGTAGGATTCGCGTATGGAAAACTATTTGCGTAATTTAAGCTTCTCCACAAGCTCTAAGTATCTCTTTTGATCTTTTCTTTTTAAATAGCTAAGAAGCTTCTTTCTCTTGCTTACCATAACCAGAAGACCCTGCCTTGAATGATGATCCTTCTTATGAGTCTTTAAATGCTCATTTAGATAGATAATCTTCTTTGTTAAGATAGCGATTTGGACTTCGGGTGAACCCGTGTCTTTATCATGGATAGAAAACTCTTCTATTATTTTATCTTTTTCCATATTCCCCTTCCTTCCATTGTTATTGTTCGATAATATAGCTTCAACCTTCTACCTTGTCAAGATGTGTTTTGACAAGCATCTTAATAGGCTCAACTAAATCATATATCTCTTCTACATCCATTGCAATAAGATACTCAGGCTTCAAAAGATAAAGATTGTGCCTCTTTACAATCTTCTCGCTCTTTAGATTTTCGATCATTCTTGATATTATAAAATCGTTACGCTTTCTCTCCCAGCTATTTATGTGCTTCTCAAACAGCTCCCCTTTACATTCAACCTTAGCCTTGCCCTTAAACTGATAGCCTACAAAGCTATTCCAATCAATAACAAAAAATGATATCCGCGGATTAACATCTAGATTCTTCTTTGTTTTAGCTGTAAATAGGTCACAAAAGTAGAGCCTTTTAGAGTCCGCCGATACAATACCTTTTATCGAGATATTTGGTTTACCATCTTTATCAGATGTACCCAAAAAACCATAAGAAAAATTCTTAATAAATTTACGTATATCTATTGGTATCATCTTATAAAATCACTCCAAATATCAGTAGGCAAAGCTCTCTTTATTCTCTCATCCTTGTCTAATCCATCATCCCAATCTCTATTTAGTAAGGCAAAAGTATACAATGTGTTTATTACAGTAAAATGGCTATGAGCATCTTCCTTAAAAAAAGAGTCTAACTCTTCCAGGTAATAGAATGGATGCCTCTTTATAAAAACATTCTTTCCTCTTAAGTTGTCTATCACTTCGATAATTAAAATCGTTTTACTCTTATCGGGCATAAGATTCCAATCATCGCCACTGTAACGTCCTATCTTTTTGAAAACCTCAGCATCAGGAAAGCTCATCTCTAAAGAACGTTCATCTGTCTCTCCTGGAGCATGGATCGAAAAATCAACCACCCTGTTATCCGCATCAAGCTCAACAAAACCCCAGTTTTCTTTGCCATCTGGATATTGATAATAGACCCAAAATTCAAATTCATCATCATATCTATCTCTATCCATAGCTATAGGGTAAATCTGAGCCTGCAGATTCTCTCTTGTAGTCACCATATCCGGCTTACCCAGAACAGACTCAAGGCTCTCCTTAGACATTCCATTGCTAAGCTCTTGAGTAAAAGCAACTTTAACAAACAGAACCATTGTTAACATAAATATAAAATTTAACTTCATTTTTGTATATTTTAATCCAATATTATCATAAAAACAAGATGTTTATAAAGTTAAGTGGAGATTGGTGGGCGAGAGAGGGATTGAACCTCCGACCTCCTCGTTGTAAGAGTGAATTTGCCCTTTTTCCAAACCTCTGCTTTATAACAACTTGCAACATAAGGCTATATCTTTCAAAGAATTAAGTAAAAATCTATTTCCCAACATTTAACAACAATACCCATCTTTTAGAATCAATGACTATAATTTGACTATAATTTTTTATTACCTTCTAGGCGAGCTTATTTCTTGGAATATTATACTATACTCTTAAGAATAGTCAAGACTTATAACCTTCAATGTCAACCACATTTAGAAATGTCCTATTCTTACACAAGTAGAAATGTCCTATTT
>CAZVIC010000048.1:0-9384 GCA_964627735.1 uncultured Planctomycetia bacterium
AATAGCTAAGCTTGAATACTTCAATCCTAGTTCTAGTATTAAAGATAGAATAGCCTTGGCTATGATTGAAGATGCTGAGAATAAGGGCTTAATAGATAAAGGTGCTGTCATAGTAGAGGCTACCAGCGGTAATACTGGAATAGGTTTAGCTTTTGTTGCAGCTCAACGCGGCTATAGGCTGATTCTTACTATGCCAGAGAATATGTCAATTGAGAGAAGATCTTTATTATCTTTTCTAGGTGCAGAGTTAATCTTAACTCCAGCTGAGTTAGGCATGAGAGGGGCGGTAGATAAGGCTGAGGAATTATTAAAAGCAACTAAAGGTGCTTTTATGCCCAGGCAGTTTAAAAATCTCTCTAACCCCAGAGTCCATCGTGAGACTACAGCTAAAGAGATCTGGGATGATACAGATGGTGAAGTAGATATTGTTATCAGCGGTGTCGGTACTGGTGGAACCATCACCGGTGTTGCAGAGTTTTTAAAATCTAAAAAGGATACTATTAAAATTATAGCTGTAGAGCCTAAAAATTCAGCAGTCTTATCAGGAGGAATTCCTGGGACGCATAAGATTCAAGGTATTGGAGCTGGATTTATTCCTGAAGTATTAAGAAGAGACTTAATAGATAAGATTATTACTGTTGATGATCGTGATGCTATGGATATGGCTAAACGTCTTGCTAAAGAAGAAGGCATCTTGGCTGGCATATCTTCTGGTGCAGCTATGAGTGCTGCAATAGAAGAGATCAGAGAGAATGAGAACAAGATGATTGTTGTAATCTTTCCTGATGCAGTTGAGAGGTATTTATCTAACTGGGGTATGGATTAAAGAATGGAGGATTTAATGGACGAAGTAGTTATTTCCCGGGCAATAACAGAGAGTTTTATGAAAGATTTTATGGATTCATTAGATGTTGATGTAGCCATTGCAGGAGCAGGGCCATCGGGTCTTGTCTGTGCATACTATCTTGCTAAAGATGGTTTTAAGGTAGCTATATTTGAAAGACAGTTACGTGTTGGTGGTGGGATGCCTGGTGGTGGCATGATGTTTAATCGTGTTGTTGTTCAGGAAGAAGCAGTAGAGATTATGGATGAGATTGGTGTCAATCTTACAAAATATAAAGATGAGTTATATATAGCCGACTCTTTAGAGGCGATATCTACTTTCTGCTCTAAGACGATTAAAGCTGGAGCTAAAATATTTAATCTTATAAATGTAGAGGATGTTATGATCAGAGAGAAGTGTATCACTGGCTTGGTTTTGAATTGGTCTGCAGTATCTTGGTCTAAACTACATGTAGACCCTCTAACTGTAAGGGCAAAAGCCGTTATAGATGCAACAGGGCATGATACTGAAGTAGCTAGAATAGTAGAGAGAAAGATGGGTAAATGTTTAAATACTAAAGGCGGTGGAGTTTTAGGTGAGAAGTCTATGTGGGCAGAGGTAGGAGAGCGGGAGATTATGGATAATACACGTGAAATCTATCCTGGTCTTTTTGTCTGCGGAATGTCTGCCAATGCTGTATTTGGGTCTCCAAGAATGGGGGCTATATTTGGCGGGATGCTTTTATCAGGAAAGAAGCTTGCGGCTTTGATAAAGGAACGTATAAAAAATTAAGGAGGTTGGTATGGTAAAGTCTATTAAAGATATCAATGCCAAGATTAAAAAAGGTCAAGCCGTTGTTATTACAGCTGAAGAGATGATCTCTATAGTCAAGAAGAAGGGTGTATCTTATGCAGCTAAGAATATTGATGTTGTTACAACAGGAACATTTGCTCCAATGTGTTCTTCATCCATCTATATAAACATCGGTCATCCTAAGCCTAGAATTAAATTGGGCGGAGGCAGAGTCCTTTTAAATGGGGTCGAGGCATATTCAGCTTTAGCTGCTGCCGATATATCTCTAGGGGCCAATGCACTATCTATAGAGGATCCTAGGAATAAAGTCTATCCCGGTGAGTTTAAGTATGGCGGTGGTCATGTTATTGAAGATTTAGTCAGAGGTAAAGATATAGGCCTTGAAGCTTTTGCTTATGGGACAGACTGTTATCCAAGAAGAGAGTTAAAGACAAAGATAAATATCAAAGATATAAATGAGGCTGTATTATTTAATCCTAGGAACTGTTATCAGAACTATAATGTTGCTGTTAATCTTTCTAATAGGATTATATATACCTACATGGGAGTATTGAAACCTAAGATGGGTAATGCAAATTACTGTAGTGCTTCTCAGCTTTCACCGCTTTTAAATGACCCTTATTATAGAACCATTGGAATAGGTACAAGGATCTTCTTGGGTGGAGGCATAGGCAATGTATGTTTTTGGGGTACTCAGCATAACCCAACTGTTGAAAGGAGTAAGAAAGGAGTTCCTAATTCTCCTTCAGGAACCATTGCTGTTATAGGTGATTTAAAAAAGATGAGTCCAGATTGGATTAAAGGTGCAAGCATGCTTGGGTATGGCGTGAGTCTATCTGTTGGCATAGGCATTCCTATTCCTATATTAAATGCAGATATTGCCCGTTATACATCAATTGAGGATAAAGATATCTGGACCAATGTTATTGATTATAGTAAAGCATATCCAAATCTTCAAAAAGGAGTAATTGGTAAGGTCAACTATGCGCAACTACGTTCAGGTAAAGTAAAGATTAAGGGTAAGTATATTCCTACAGCATCTCTTTCAAGCTATAGCAAGGCTAAGGAGATTGCAGAGCTTCTTAAAAGCTGGATTGAAAAGAAGAAGTTCTTATTGACGGAACCGGTTGAGAAATTACCAGATGAAAAATCTAATTATAAATTTAAGAATTTAGAGATTAGAGAATAATATCTTAAAATAGATTCTATTAACAAGATGAATAAAGGTAGTGTTTTAATTGCAATTTCAGGTGGTGTTGATTCCTCTTTTGCTGCCTATCTCTTAAAAGAGAGTGGCTATAAAGTTAGAGGAATTACAATGGCAATAGCCGACGATGAATTTGCTAAGAATATTGTAAGAGATGCTAGGGAAGTCTGCGACTATCTAGAGATAGAGCATATGGTAGTTGATTTATCAAGGGAGTTTAAAGAGAAGATCATAGATTACCTCATCAAAGAGTATCTAGATGGAAGGACTCCTAACCCTTGTGTTGAATGTAATAAGCATCTTAAATTTGAACTATTGTATGATAAGGTCAAAGAGATTGGTTTTGATCTCTTTGCAACTGGCCATTTTGCGAGGATAGAAAAAGATCAATCTGGCAATTGTCTTTTGAAAAAAGGACGAGACTTAAAGAAAGATCAAAGTTATTTTCTCTATTCTATAAAGAGAGACTATTTAAGCAAAATCATATTTCCTTTAGGCGAGTACTCTAAAGAAGATGTTTTAAGGTTAGCTACTGAAAAAAATATTCCTTTCTCTCGTAAAGGTCCTTCTCAGGACCTCTGCTTTGTTGCCCAAGGTAGCTATAGAGATCTTATAAAGAGTGATACTAAAGATCTAAAAGTCGGAGATATAGTTGATAGAGAAGGTAATATTTTAGGTCAACATTCTGGAATCCCTTTTTATACTGTAGGTCAGCGTGAAGGTTTAGGTATAAGCGGGACTGCGCCATTATATGTTACTGATATTGATCATAAGAATAATAGAATTGTTGTTGGTGAGAAAGATAATCTAAAATCTATAGGTTTAATAGCCTCTGATTTAAATATTTTAAGTCATGGTTTAGAAGGTGATATCTCTGCTAAGATTCGCTATAAACATCCGCCGGCGAATTGTGAAAGATGCAGAATAGATGATGATAGATTGACAGTTATCTTTAAAGAAGAACAACATGCTATTACGCTTGGACAGTCTGTTGTTCTATATCGGGATGATATTGTCTTAGGTGGAGGAATAATAGAGGAGGTAATACATTGAATATTGTAGCAGAGATTCAAAAATTAAAGAGTCAGAAGAATGCTGTAATACTTGCCCATAACTATCAATTACCTGAGGTCCAAGATATTGCTGATTTCTTAGGCGATTCATTGGGGTTAAGTATAAAGGCCGCTGAAACAGAGGCTGATATTATAGTCTTCTGCGGGGTCAAGTTTATGGCTGAGACCGCTAAGATATTATCACCAGAGAAACTCGTTCTATTGCCTGCAGATGCAGGCTGCCCTATGGCTGATATGTTAACTGGAGAAGAGTTAGAGAAGATTAAAGCAGAACATCCAGGCGCAAAGGTTCTCTGTTATGTTAATACATCTGCAGAGGTAAAAGCTCTCTCTGATATCTGTTGTACATCTGCTAACTCTGTAAAAGTAGTCAGAGAGGCTTTTTCAGAAGATGATGAGGTGATATTTGTGCCAGATAAAAATCTTGCTCATTATGCCGAAAGAGAGACGGGGCGTAAGTTTATAATAACAGATGGATATTGTCCTTTTCATGCAGATATAACTAAAGATGATGTAATAAAAGCTAGAGAGTCTTATCCTGACGCTGATTTAATTGTTCATCCAGAGTGCAGTCCTTCTGTAATAGATTTAGCAGATGGTGTCTACTCTACATCTGGAATGTCAAGGTATGTGAGAGAATCAAAGAAGAAGAGCTTTATAATTGGGACAGAGGTTGGGATGTTATATAGACTAGAGCAGGATAATCCGGGTAAGATTTTCTATCCTTTATCAAAAGATGCAATATGTCTCGATATGAAGAAGATAACACTTGAGAAGATACATGCATCTTTAAAAGAAGAGAAGAATAGCGTAGAACTTGACTCTAAAATTATAGAGAGAGCAAGAGGTAGTATTGATAAGATGCTTGAATATAGATAGGGTATTTAAATGAGATTAAAGACAAATTGGCAGATAATGTTAGGATTAGCTTTAGTAGTTGCAACGGTCGTACTCTACTATCTACATTTTGTTATCTTCCATGATGCCCATCATATATTTATCTATCTGCTGGGAGATATTGCATTTCTTCCTCTTGAAGTTTTGATAGTAACTCTTATAATTCACAGATTGCTCTCCCATAAAGAGAAGCAGAGCAGGTTAGAGAAATTAAATATGGTTATAGGAGCATTCTTTAGTGAACTAGGTATTAAGTTGCTCAGTTATCTCTCAGATGCAGATCCTAGTTTAGATAAGATAAAGAGCCATTTAGTCATAGAGGGTGATTGGGATAGTAAAGAGTTCATGAGAGTCCAAAAGATATTAGAAAGATATAACTATAATATAGATAAGAAGAGGATAGATTGGGTCTTATTAAGAGAAATGCTTAAAGATAGACGAGATTTTCTATTAAGACTTCTTGAGAACCCTGTACTCTTAGAACATGAGCGTTTCTCGGGGCTCCTGCTCAGCATATTCCATCTTACTGAAGAGCTTGAGAGTAGAGATGATTTCTCTTCTCTTCCAGAGAGTGATTTAGAACATATGGCAGGGGATATTAAGCGGGTCTATACAAATATAATATTTGAGTGGCTTAAATATATGCTTCACCTTAAGGAGAGCTTCCCATATCTATTCTCACTTGCTATGAGATCCAATCCTTTTGATAGTGATTCATCTGTTATAGTCCGTTGATCTCCCCATAAAAACAATTGTTTTTTAATAATTATTATTGTTGACAAAAAATAGACTTATGGTAATATCTCTCTCTATGGAAAAGAGTTTTAAATGTTTAAGCAAGACAAATATCAGGGTAACACCTCAGAGGCTTGCAGTATATAAAGTCTTAAGTGAGGGTAAGCATTTTACAGCTGATTTTGTCTATAAGAAGATAAAGAAAGGTTTTCCTTCAATATCCTTTGCTACTGTATATACTATATTGCAGCTCTTTAAGGACAAGAATTTAGTCTCAGAGAGTAGGATAGATTTTGAAAGGTCTACATTTGAGATTAAAAAAGATCCACACCATCATTTTATGTGCAGAGAGTGTAGTACTATTATTGATATAGATATACCGCTCTGTGATACTCTTAAGAATATGAAGGTAGCTGGATTGACTATTGAAAATTTCCAGGGTTATTTTTATGGTCTATGTAAAGAATGTAAGAAAAAACTAAAAGATGCTTAATATTAAAAATCTTACAATTGGGATTGGAGATAAGGATATTATTAAAAATGTCAATCTCTCTTTAAAAGAGGCAGAGGTCATGGTTCTATTTGGACCTAATGGTAGCGGTAAGAGTACTCTTATAAAGACAGTATTAGGTTTTAGCGGTTATACGATTAAAGAGGGAGAGATAGAGTTTAACTCTAAAAATTTAAAAGACCTTTCAATAGATCAGAGAGTCAAACTTGGGATTGGAATTATGTATCAACATCCTCCAAAGATCAGAGGGGTAAGATTACGACAGTTAGCAGAGTTCTTATCTAATGATAAAGATAAGATAGACCATCTTGCAGAGGAACTCTCTTTAGAGGATCATCTTGATCGTGAGATAAACTTAGGTTTTTCAGGCGGTGAAATGAAAAGAGCTGAGTTATTTCAGATTCTTCTCCAACGTCCTTCATTATTATTATTAGATGAGCCTGAATCCGGTGTTGATATAGAGAATATATCTATAATGGGTAAGGCTTTAGATGGGTATCTAAAAGAGAGTAAGGCTCAAGCTTTTATTATTACTCATACTGGTTATATTCTTGATTATGTAGATGCTACTACATCATCTGTTATGGTGGATGGTCATATATCTTGCTCTGGACATCCTCGTAAGATATTTAAATCAATACAAGAACATGGTTACGATAAATGTAGGGAGTGCAAATGTCCAAGCTCTTAAAAGAATTTGGTAAAGAAGATAAAGCAGCTATTGTTTCATCTGGAATGGATGATACAGAGAGCACCCGCTCTGCCAGTTTCTTGCAGGCTGATGATAATATCCATTTCTCTCATGCACTTACAGGTGGAGTTGAGATCTTAGCTATAGAGGATGCACTAGTTAAATATCCTGAGGTTTCAGATTATTACGGTAAGGCATTTAAGACTTTAAAGAAAGATTTCCCTAGTGATACAAAAGGTGGATACTTTATAAGAGTAAAGAAGGGCCGTACAATAGACCTGCCGATTCAATCATGTCTCTTTCTTAAAGACTCTGGTTTTAAACAGCAGGTGCATAATATTATAATAATTGAAGAGGGAGCCAATGTTCATCTTATTACAGGCTGCTCTGCATCTCATACTGCTAAAGAGGCCTATCATTTAGGTATATCTGAATTTTTTATAGGCAAGAATGCCCATCTGAACTTTACTATGATTCACTCTTGGAGAGAAGATATAGCGGTTAAGCCTATGAGTGTTGCTATTGTTGAAGAGAACGGTAGTTTTGTCTCTAATTATATCTGTCTAAAGCCAGTTAAAGAGATAG
Source organism: uncultured Planctomycetia bacterium (assembly GCA_964627735.1). GTDB lineage: Bacteria > Omnitrophota > Gorgyraeia > Kaelpiales > Kaelpiaceae > Kaelpia. Next base: position 7,336 of record CAZVIC010000048.1, read on the forward strand.
TGATGTATCCTACAGCTCTTCTTCAAGGCGAGAACTCTAGAGCCAGTTTTAATTCTCTATTACTTACCCATCCCGGTTCATTTCAGGATATAGGAAGCCGTGTTATCTTTAAAGCTAAGAATACTTCAGCTGAGATTGTTGCTCGGGCAGTAAGTTTAGGGGGGAAGGCTATTGCAAGAGGTCACTTAAAAGCAGAAGCCCCTGATATCAAAGCCCACCTTGAGTGTAGAGGATTGATAATCAGTGATAAAGGAATAATACATGCTATTCCTGAGCTTGAGACTGAGTTTAGAGATGTTGAGATGTCACATGAGGCAGCAATAGGAAAGATAAGCAAGGAAGAGATTGAGTATCTCTGTTCTAGGGGCTTTAGCCATGAAGAGGCTCAATCAATAATCATAAGAGGTTTTATGGATATAGGGATTCTTGCTCTTCCTGATATGCTTAAGAAAGAGATTAAGGAGCTTGAAGAGAAGACGTTTCAGGGGAGTTTTTAGATGGATTTTGAACAAGGTATTTTTATAGAGAGTATTAAAAGAACTCCGACGATAACCAGTTTTCGTTTTAAGCTTAAAGAGAGAGTAAGTTTTATTCCAGGTCAGCATATGGAGGTTGCCTTCGATAAAGATAATGCTGAACTAAAACATTTCTTATCTTTCTCATCTTCACCTACCAAAGATTATATAGAATTTACTAAGAGACTATCTCAAAGTAAATTTTCTGATCACTTAAGAGTTCTTAAAGAAGGAGACAACCTTTACTTTAAACTTCCACTTGGAAATTGTAATTTAGATGATAGCTATAAAAAGGCAGCTTTTCTAATAGGCGGAATAGGTATCACTCCAGTTCTATCGATGCTTGATTATATTGCAGAGAGAGATCTAGGTATGGATAGTGTTCTAATCTATTCCAATAGAACAGTAGATGAGATTGCTTTTAAGGAAGAGCTTGATCTGTTAAGTCAGAGGAATAATACAAAAGTTGTTTATACAGTTACAGATCAAGATGTTGATAGTAGTCAGTATATTAAATCACGAATAGATGTTGATCTAGTAAGAGATCAGATACTGGATATAAAGGAGAGAGTTGTATTTGTTTTTGGTCCGCCTAAGATGGTAGATGCTATGAAAGCACTACTACTTGAGCTCGGTGTTAGTAATGATAATATTAAAACAGAATCTTTTTGGGGGTATTGATATGCACAAGATGACAGAGAAAAATTTAAAAGATGCATTTAGCGGTGAGTCAGAGGCTCATATGAAATACCTTATCTTTTCAGATATTGCAGAGAGAGAGGGTAAGCCAAATGTAGCCCGACTCTTTAGAGCTGTTGCAGAAGCAGAGAAGGCACATGCAGCTCATCACTTAAGACTGATCGGTGGAATAGCTGATACAGGAGAGAATTTAAAAGAGGCTCTTAGTGGTGAGACTTTTGAAGTTGAAGAGATGTATCTAGCTTATGATGCAGTTGCTAAGCTTCAAGACGAGAAGGCTGCTCAGAGATCTATAGATTATGCACTTAAAGCTGAGAAGATTCATGCTGATATGTATAAGAAGGCAAGTGATAAGGTAGGGAAGGGAGAAGACATTGAAATAGATAAGATCTATGTCTGTACTATCTGTGGTCATACCAGAGAAGGTTCGGCTTTAGATAGATGTCCAGTCTGTGGTGCAGGAAGTGATAAGTTTAAAGAATTTTAAAAAAGGAGAGAGAGATGAGAGAGAAAGTAGAAGAAGCATTGAAAAATATCAGACCTATGCTTCAGGCTGATGGTGGTGATGTTGAGCTTATCGATGTAACTGAAGATGGGATTGTAAAAGTTAAGCTTAAAGGTGCTTGTGGTTCTTGCCCTATGAGCTCTTACACTCTAAAGCTTGGAATAGAGCAGAGACTTAAAGAAGAGATTCCTGAAATAAAAGAAGTAGTATCTGTATAAAAGGAGGTGTTCTATGGGTATAGAGAGTCTATATCAGAGTGCAGACTTTAAGACCGAAAAGCATGTTCCTGTTATATCCTCACCTTTTTTGGTGCTACCTATAATATCAATA
>CAZVIC010000049.1:0-9327 GCA_964627735.1 uncultured Planctomycetia bacterium
TGTTTTAAAAGCCCGCTATTTTCTAGCGGGCTTTTTTTATGTAGACTCCAAGATTGAATATCAATGAATCAAATTACCAATTGTTTTTTATTCATTTAATCTCCAACAAATCCCAATCATATAAATCATTTGGATCGTAATGGTATTTTTCTTTTCTATTGTATCTACTTGTATCTCTTTGGACACTATTTGGACACTATTTGGACACCAAAAAGCAAAGGGGTAGGGGTATGTATAGTACATAGTGCTTGGGACCCCTATTGATGTCTGTCTATTAGAATATATCTATTTTTCAATCCTAATTTGACTATTGTTTTATATATGGCATACTTTATAAAGAGGGGAATTGGTACAAATTATGGTAAATCTAAAGACCAAGGGGACTATTTTATTTATAGTGGGGGCTATCCTATTTTCTTGCCCTGCAGATGCGAGGAGAACTCATAATGTAACAGAACTAAACTCAAACGAAAGACAATATTACATAAGAATGCTAGAAGCTATAGGAATGCCTATAGACGAAGTAAATATCGTTCTGTGTCATGATTTAGATCAAACAGCTACGGCGATTTCCTATCCTAGTGGAACGATATGGGGTTTACTTGTAAACCAAGCTAAACCTCTTTTTGATAGTGGATTAATTACAAATGATAACTTCTCATCTACAATAAGATTGATAAAATCAGTTTGTGAGTCAGGGCATAATTTTAACATGTTGATAGAAATCATATTGCCTAAGCTACATGATGCTGGTTTGATTACGGCAGATAATATATCTACAATAACAGAATCAGTGCAATCGTTAGGTGTTGAATATCTTTTTGCGTTTGAGCTCATCTTTAATTTGGCTGCAGAAGGCGTTGTTGATAAGGACAATATTACAAAAGTAGGTGATCAGATTTCTATTCTTATAAAGAAAATAAAAAGCATAAGAGAGGAAGCTAAAGATAATAGTAATTTCTCTGAACAGTTCTTTGGGCATAATATATTTGATGATAATCTTCCTGCTCTTGCTAAAGCAGGAGTTGTAAATAAAGATAATGTTTTAGATGTAGGCTTACAAATAATATCTCTTGAATTACATGCTCATATCTCTTCAATGCAATCTGATTTTTTGGTCAAAAATATACTTTCGGAAAGCGGTACTGTTGCTATGAGTAAAGAGGTTTTTGATATGGTAGTAGAATCTACTTTAAATATATCACTACATCACTATCATAGCATAGTAATACATAAGGATTGGTTAGCACATTTAGCTGATTTTAAAGAGCATCCCTACGGCATTGAGATTGCAATTAGATTACATAATGAAGGATTTTTTCCTTTGGAAGAATTGGTAAAGCCAATCTTATTAACGGATGACCCCCTTTCAACTTTAGAAGAAAAATTAATTGTATTACGACGATTAAGCGATGAATTAAAAGTACGTTTACCTGATTTAAGTAACGCTGAAGAGGTCATGGTTTATTATCTTAATATTTTTCAGACCACTCCATTTTTTATTGATTATGAAAGATGTAAAGATTTAGCTAATTCAGGAATATCTCAAGAAATATTTAATGAAATAATAGAGAGCGTATTAATACAAATAAGGCCTGGGAAGAATGTTGATCCTTGGCTTGATCAGATACTGATGTTTAACGATTGGCCTTTTGGTGTTGAAGTAGCATTGGCTTTATCTAAATCAGGGTATTTACCGCTGGAAGCTCTTGTTATGCCAATATTGCAAGAAGATCATCCGTTAGATGTTATTACACAGACAATATATTCTTACGATGATCTAAAAAGAGAGTTGCAGTCTCGTCTTCCAGATTTAAATAATTCCCTAGAGCGAGCACTATATTTTCACGTATTGATCGAAAGAAATGGCGGTTTAAACGGTCTTTCAACAGAGCGCTACAATGAGATGCTATCTAAAATAGAGGCTTTTTTAAGCAATCATCAGGATTCAAGCGAACCTTTTGATATCAACGGTTATAAGCAATTTACTGTTGCAGGAGAGAGTATCACCTATACCGAACAAGCCGAAAAATTAATCTCTGATTACAGGGAGATTGTAAGGGAGAAATATAGTTATATTTTAAAGCTGGATGTAGATAGCCTGCTTGAAGATGAATTCGGTAATTTAGAAGAACCTTTGGATTTCTATAGAAGAATCCTTGCTTATATTGTTCTTAAGAGCTCTGACAATCCACCTAAAGTTATAAGAAATAGTACTCTCACAAAATTCATAACAGGTCGCTATAGCCCAGATGGTATTGACGCTGTAGTTGAACAAAAAGCAAAAGACCTCTTGGAGAATTGCACAGACCCTGATGAACTTAGACGCAGTATCGTAGAAGATATGGGGTTTCATAGCTCATATTTTAGTAAAGCTGTTTTTGCAGTCTCTTTATTAAACTATCAAAACGCAACTACTGAAGAGAGAAGACGGTTGGAATACCTTATGGTGGAGGCGATTATCGCATTTAGGTTTGACACCTATACAGCCTGGGATAATCTATTGCAGGATTCTAACCCTGAGTTGGTACTTCAGACACTAGATGATGTCTATCACGAGCATAGTTTAAGGTATGTTTTAGAAGATCTAGGTATAGATATCGATGTACCAAAAGCTGTTGAAAGAAAGCTGCATTCAAGGCAGGAAGCTGTACAGATGATTACATTAGATGAAAGCCTTCTGGATAATCAGGTCGACGTATATACATTTATGCCTGTTAAATTTGATGCTATTTTCAGAGGTTACACCTTTATGGATTGCTCTAAAGATGACCATTTCGGCAGTCCTTATATCTGGACGCTCCATCCTGACAATATGTATTACCTGGTCAAACAGAATGGAAATATTATAGGTTATATTGGGTTATCTGAGGCCCGTATTAAAGATACTGAGCAGAAAGTACTTCTTATAGATACTCTGCAGTTCCATGCCCAAAGACAGACAGTAGTAAATGTTTTAGATGCACTTCAAGGACAGGTACCCGACAAGGGTTTTGTTGGTTTAGCTTTACCTAAGAGCCTATCAGCCGCATTTAATTCAGAGGTAACACGCCAATCTATACTATCTCTTAGAAGCTATAGGGAGGGTAAAACAGTTGAGCTTGAGTATATAGATAGTGATTTCACAAGGATGTTGACTGATAAATATGGCCAAGATGAATATCATAGCTTGTTTGCAAGTAATACATTTGTTTTGCTTTCACCAAATACAACGGTTAACAACGATGAAGAATAAAAAGATATTTTTAGCCTTAACAGTTATTGTTCTTATCTCTAATACTGCCTATGCTCGAAGAATGCATAACAATATAGACTATTTTACTCTGGAAGAGAAACTAGGAAGCTTTGCTGAAGAAATCTATTTAGGATTAATATTTAGCCCTCTTAACGGATATAAAAATAGAAAGGCAGATCTAGACGTTATTAAAAGAAGAATATCCAATATGATAAAGAAAGTAAACGGAGTCCAGGATGATTTCATAATCGAACTCCCTTCCCGCTGGCTGGTGAAAAAGAAAGATTTTACGATACTCTGGCTTGAGGTTAGCGGTAAAAAGTTGGGTATACTCAAGAGAGCAGAAGATGCTCATATACCCTCTAAGTTCGGAGACATAGTATATGAAAGCCCCAGAACAATACGCCCGGTTCCTCTATTTGGCGGCTTGATACTGCCTAAAGAGAGCAGCAGCCTTCTCCAGACTGTAAGTGAAAGGGCTGTATCTACTTCAGCCTATATACAGCGCTACGGCTGGATGCAGGGAGTTTTCTCGGACATAGACCTTCTAGAGGGAAGACTAAACGAACTCAGGTCTAAGGGGATAGATATAAACCCTATCTTTTTCGAACCTTCATTTAGAAACTCTTTGTTGTTTGTTACAGATTGGGAGCATAGCGGAACAGGAGCAATTATAGATGAAGATGAATCTTACTATTACGGAATTACAGCTGCCCATGTGGTTAAGGATGCTGAGGAGATGAGTATCGTAATCGGATCAGGCCCTGATAGAACAGAAGTTAAAGCCTCTGTTTTAATCAGAAACGAAAAATATAAATACGAATATTCTAAGGATATTGCTCTATTCAGGTTTCCCAAAGATGGATTGCCATCTGATCTGGAGATTACACCGCTTAATATAAGCTCCGAGAGCGGTCCAATAGCCTCTGTTGCATTCGGCTATTTTTACAACGACGATGAACCGGATTTAAGGTTTCAGTTCGCCAGATCCACAGTAAGCAACGGTGCTATGACAGAGAACTATCTAATAGGCGAGAGAAGAGACCGTTTTATCTATTTCGAAGCTTTGACTTTCTTCGGTTTCTCGGGAGGACCTATTATAGACCTTATAACAGGAAATGTAGTCGGGACTTTCTGGGGCGCTGGAAATTTCAGAAATGCAGAGGGAGTACCGGCAGATACGATTATAGATTTTATAGCTGGTTTTGAGAATGAAGATGAAAAGTAAAAATATTCTATTAATTTTAGTAATGGGTTTATTTTGCTTCAATTTTGCTCAGGCACGACGGATTCAAGATGTAGGCATAAATACCACTGATGAGTATGGAACTACAACAGAATACATAAAGATTGACAATAACTGGCTACCCTTAAAAGTCATAGATAGTAATGGTAATCTTTTAGAAGAATACCATTATTCTAAATTCACAGTGTTTAGCGGATATCCTCAAAGAGTAATATTTAGAAACATTAAAACTGGTGGATGGATAGAATTAACAGAGATAGGTGGCGGTTATTCTATATCTTTGGATGGAGAAGATGTCGGAATAGTAGATTGGTATAAAATCGGTAGCGATATAGTAAAAATAGGAAATCTAACTATAGGAAAAGATGGCAAGAAAGGTAGAGGCATTGGCTTAAGCGTAGTTAACTGGATTGCCAAATGGGTTAAGCAAGCAGAAGGAATAGATAAAATCACATATACTACCCAAAACCCTTTAATGCTAAATATACTTGATGAAATTTCCGAGATTTACAATGAAACATATAATTACTGCCGGGAATTAGAGCATCAAGGTGTTCCTGTCAATAGAAGGCTGGAAGTGCTTATGGATTGTTCATATTTTTACATCGGGAAAAGGGGAAGAGCAAGTACATTTCGAGCAACTGACTATGCGGTTTCTATTGAAAATGGTTCCATAAGACAATCTAATTGGCAAACACTACCAGAAGGAACTTATGCAGGAAGATTAAATGTTTTAGAAGACTGGACAATTACCTTGGATGGAGAAGAAATCGGTCAAGTTAAAAGGTTTGATAGGCAGATAGCTTTTCTCGGTGTAACCAATCCGATAAAAATCTACATAAACGAAGAGGAACAAATAATACGTTATTAAAATGCAGATTCCAGGAACAAGGGTGGAGGAGATAATAAGACTGTTAGAAGAAGAGACGCCTTAAGATAAGATGAAGAAAATAAGTAAAAAAAACATCATAATTGTTGCATTTTTAACTGCTCTCATTTTTATTAATATCTTAGAAGCTAGAAGAACAAAGGTGGATGTTGATACTGATGTTGCATCGCAGAGCAATAGATGGACAGAACTTGAGTTTGGTGACTTATTAAACTTAAGTCTTATAGCTATAGACCCAACCGCTGACTCTTACTATAGCTATAAAGTCAGAGATGTGTTTCCTGAGTTTAAAAACGCACCGGCTGAGGTTTTAAATGAATTTGCTCATCGCATGAAAAATCTTAGCCTAAGAAGTGAGCAGATATACTTTGAACAGCAGAGAGTAAGAGATATGCTTACAAGTATTCAAGGAACTGAAGATAGGAGCCAAGTTGAGACCTTGGAACATATCAATCAGTTAATAGCATTTGCATCTGGAGTTAAGCGTGCATTCTATAAAGAACTTGGGATCTTACGCAACATCCACTATGAGCATCATCATGAATATGATTATAGGCCTTATCCAAGAGAGATTGAGCCTATTCTATCTCTATGCCAGATGGTTGTTACACTTCAGGAACTACAAGAGATAATACCTCAAGATGCAGTTGGTGTTGTAGGAGATTGGAGGCAAAAGATAGATCAGATCTTAGCCCGCGATGAGTTAAAACCATTTCTTGAGAAAGAGAACCTACTTAGGTTAGTTCGTATAGGCATAATAGATCCTAGTAGCCTAAATGATAACCAAGAGCTTCAAGAGTTATTTAAAGAACTGGAGAATATTTGGGAGACAGATCAGACTCCTGGAGGAGGTCCAGATAAACACTCCTTCTTACGACAGCTTCCAGATAACGTAATGAACAACCTGCTTGGTAGAGTTGGTTACTACTCTTATGCTGCATTGATGATGGCAAGAGATGGGGCAGAGCTACCTAATGTTGATAATCCAGATGGGACTATCCATTTTGAATCCTACAAAAATCCAATAGTTAGCAGTGATATTAATGTTGTTCCTGTAACAATAAATATTGATGGTGGTAAAAATGTACTTCTATTAAGTGGACCTAATATGGGTGGTAAGACTACAACAGCTCGTGGTGTTGCTTTCTCAGTCATATTTACTCAGATGGGATTACCTGTACCGTCAAATAATCCTGAACTTGCTATATTTAATAATATTCATACTGTATTTCCATCATCTCATCAGATATCTCCGGGATTTGGATATTTCAGTAGCACGGTGCGTCAGATAACAGAGCTAATATCAAAGGTTCAACCTGGAGATCTGATAATACTAGATGAAGTCCCTGCTGGCACTGAATATACAGAACTTGTTGCAATAGCTACTGTATTAATTGAAGACTTAATAGCAACAGGAGCAACTGTTGTTGTTACGGGGCACTTAAAGAAGGCTTTTGAGCTTATAGTTGAACATACTGGACATACACCTATGAGACATACTATGGCTGAAGAAGATGGGCGAATGGTTCCAGATTATGGCCTAGAGCCAGGCATTGCAGGGAGCAGTTATGCAATAGAGATGACTCACGATGCCGGTTTTCCTGCCATCATTACAGAGCTTGCACGTACTTATTACCGTATTATTACGGAGGGAGAAGAGGCCGTAGAGATACCAGAGATCTCAATTCAGAATACTGAGACTACTGAAGAGGTAGAAGAGGCAGAACGTAGCGTCTCTGATATCTTTGGAAGAGAGCCTGTTGTAGAGGAGCATGAGATGATAGCTCAGGTCATAAATAATCTCTATCCTCAATCCTATGTAACCGGTAGTTTTGCTTTTATGCATACCCAAGATAATATTATGGAAATCCTACTGGATCGCACCTCAGGTATAGATGAATATCTAAAAAGAATCACAGGTTCAGATACCATAGCTCCAGAAGATAGGCTCGGTGCAACTGAGGTTTTTATTGGTTTAGGAAAAGAGCAGCTTGAAGCAATAACAGCACTACTTAAAGATTTCAAAAGTCTGGATAGAGCTATATTTAGAAGCTCGAATCTAGACCAAGAAGTTATAGATGATAGGATTAGCAACCTTGAGGGCTATATTAAGTATTTACTTGGACATATTGGACCAGTTGATGGAGTACCGCTCATTGGTCAGGTTGCCGAGGAGTTAAATCAAAGGAAAGATGAGCTCAGTCAGTTACGTAGCGATATTGCAGCTAATCCGGAAATGCTAAACGCTGAGAGTGAGGCATTTAATGATATGTCCAAAGAGTGGTCTAGGATCACAACTGAAATCATGTTAGGCTTAGTTGCGTTTGATTTCTATAGTGGTATAGCAAAGAAAACAATAGAACATAGCCTAAATAAACCAGAATACTCAGAGGATAACAATGTATTCTCTCTAAATGGGAGTATTCCGTTTTCACCAGATGAAAGTTTTTTAGGAAGAGATCCCTTTTTAAGAGATCCTAAAGCCCAGTCTTTTACAATAGACCCTAATCTACCTGTAGTAGTTGTTACAGGACCTAATTCAAGTGGTAAGACAGTGCTTAATTTTAACTGCTGGATGAATGCTCTCTTTGCAAAGCATGGCTTCTATGTATCAGGTGACTTTAAGACAAGTCATTTTGATAATGTCTTGGCATTTTTTGGAGGTAGAGATAAACCATTGATAGGGGAGAGCTACTTTAGAAATCTGCTTGGTAAATATGCAAATATCTTAAATAAAGCTACCCCTAATAGTTTGATTATATTAGATGAGTTACATGGTAGTGACAACTTTGAGTTAGCTGCAATTCAGCTTGGAGTTTTACATTACTTAAGAGAGTTAGGATGTACTGTAATATTCAATACTCATATCAGAGATGGCTTAAAATTATTAGCTGAAGAAGTAGGAATCGACTTCTGGCAGACTAATATAATATTTAATGAAGAAGATAAGAAAGTTGAGTTTCTATACACTTTATCTCCGGACCCTAATTTAGAGGCTAAAAGTTATGGCTTAGAGGTTGCCAGACCATATTTAAATGAGAATCAGATTGAAAGGATAGAAGAAATAATAAGGCTACTACAAGAAGAGGGGTCTTAAAGATATAAGGAAGATAATTTAGGGCAAAATATGAGAAATTTAAATACGAAAGGGATTATTTTAATTATAGTAGGGATTATTTTACTCTCTTATCCTGCTGATGCCAGAAGAATACAAACTTCAAGCGTTCAAGTAAATCTACATATATCTTCCGAAGATTTAAAGCAAAGAGTAGCCAGAATTTTAAATAACAGAAGAATAGTTGAAATTTTAAACAAAATACAAAATGTCAGCCCAGAAACAAGAATATATATCTTAGACTTAGAAAGTGAAGGTTTTGTAGGTGCAACAGGAGCTGTTATATATTCTAAAAACATTAACTCTTTATCGCACCAAATAGAAGAAAGGGCTGGAGCAAAAATAGAATTTGAAGATGGCTTTATAAACATCACTCAAGATATGATTCAAAAATCAGACGAGTATGCAATAACTGGGATAGAGCACGAACTATGGCATATATACAGATTTTTAGCTGAGCCTAGAGAAGTGTTACGATGGAGTTTATGGAGGTTATTCGACTTTAGTGCTAGAAAAATACCAGAACATTACAGATACAACCTACAATTATCTATAAGTGCTGTAACTGATTTTAATCTTTCCATGTATCAAATAAAAGAAGGTTCGGCTAATGTAGTAATTTTAAACGCCTTACTACCCGTAAAAATAAACCGTGATAAAGAAGATGTATTTGCCAAAGGAGAACTTAAATTAAGGTTTATAGCTGAGTATACAGCATTGGTGCTACCTTTTTATACATCATCCTCAGAAGCCCAAAAAAATGGCGATATAGCCCAAGCAGAAGAGTTAAAAGAACAAGGAGATAATTTAAGAATTATATTTACAAATAACTACAGTGATTT
>CAZVIC010000050.1:0-9317 GCA_964627735.1 uncultured Planctomycetia bacterium
TTTTCCAAAGGTACTTCACAAACTATATTTAATGTTGATGCCATTAGTAAAGCAAAGGCATAACACTTACCAACAGCCCTAGGACTACCGTCTATTTGATAGGCTAACATTAAATCAAATATCTCATTTCTCCAATAAGGCCTGTAGCCATTCTGATAAAGTTCGTTATTTAAAAGAGCCACAGAACTTTTATCGTCTGGTTCCATCTTTAAAAGCCCATCTAAAAAATCAATGGCTGACTGAAATTTATCATTATCAAACATTTGCATTCCTTCCTCGATAGAAAACCAACCCCAAATATCTGTTTCTGGCCTATCCGTTGAATATCTCGGATAAGACACATGTGTCCTAACGTATGTTGAAAGATCGTTAAATCTCCTTTTAAATGAATGTAACTCCCCATCTGGACTTCTTGATGGCATTTTTTCTCGCAATGCCCATAAATTAGACGACATTATATTTGCAAAAAGGTAAGCTGAAAATAGCTCTGGTTGCATTGCTAATTCCCATGTGCTTAAAGATCCAGCCATTGATAATGCTTTAATCTGACTTAAATCAGATTGATGATTATTTACTCTTCCCCTCCTCGCATCTGCAAAATTGGGTAGAAGTAAGCTAATTACTGTTAAAATTAAAATTGGTAATCTAATTAATCTCATATCTCTCCATTAAATAAACTATAACTGTATCTAAAACTTTATTTATATAATCTCAATAAGGTATGCTGATAATAACTGTAGTACCTTTTCCTTCTTCTGATTCTACGATTAAATCTCCTACATGAGAGTCTACTATTATAGTGTTTAATACAGTGCGCACTTCAGCTAAGCCAAATCCGGTGCCCTCTATGTTGCCTACATTACTTGCTCTGTGGCCTGCTAGAGCTGAGCTTATTTCTTTTTCTGGGATACCTATTCCGGTATCAGTGATTATGATTTTAAGAAAATCACCCTCTTTTAATAGATATTCTACAGTTATAGACCCGGAAGGTGTATATTTAATGGCATTTTGAATTATATTACTTACGGTTCTAGTTAATAATTCTTTGTCTATTTCAATGGTTGCGTCTTGTTCCATTAAGCAGATTTTAAAATCAAGGCCATTAAGTTCTGCCATCTGTTTGTATTGGTTAAATAGTTGAGCCAGGAATGGTTTGATTTCAACTTTTTCTGTGCCTTCTGGACTTTTAAAAAGCTCGAAATATGTTTCATTTAGAAACTGATAGACTGATATGGCCTCTTTAATTCTGACCAGACTGTTGTTTAGCTCGTCGATATTGCCTTCTGCTAAATAATTTGATATCTTCATTTCCCATCTGGCTAATGGTATGCTTACACCGTTTACGAGAAAGTCATGTCTTATTGTCCTTATTCTGTGCAACAGTACCATCTCTTGAGGAGTGACCATCCCTAATATTGTATCGGTAATTGTCTTAGCGTTCTGTTCGAAGTATATTCTAATCTGTTCTATCTCTTCCTCACTAAAAACGCCGATGCTATTCACTAACTCAGGAGATCTTCCAATTATGAAATGAAGTCCTGGTTCCATTTTGATCTCTCTAAAATTACCGTTACTTACAAAAGATTCCATGCCTGTTCCATGTATTAATTCTAGGTAATCTCTCATATCGTCTTCTGAGCCCATCTTTGTGTAGTATCTGGTAAATACAATATCATCAAGCACCTTTACATAGCCTAAATATTCTTCCTCTGTTAGGCCATAGCTATAGGCTAATGATTGAGTATTGTTTAAGACAATTTTATCTGCGTTGAATCTCTTTGCCATATCTTGAAGGATAGCACTCACTATCTTTTGGCTATTCTGATCACCAAAGCCTATGTAGGGAGATAGTGCTTTGAATTTTTGAAATACTACCTGAATATTTGAAATTTTATTCTGAATATCTGGCCATGCTTTCTCTTGGAATACATCTAAGCCTTCTTCTCTAAGTATAACAATGCTGCTATCAATAGCTTGCTCAAAGTCTGCGAAGGCGGTCTGCAGCTCTTGGGAGAACTCTTCATAAAGAGTGACAGTTCTTTCGGTAGTTAGTCTGGGTATCTGATTGATGCTCTTTTTTGTTCTCCTGGCATGCGAAATACTACTGTTAAGCAATATAGATAGAGTTAAAATTAAAAGTATTGTTTTACTCTTCATCTTGAGGTGTAATCTCAATTGGTATTTTAATTGTCACAGTAGTACCTTCTCCGAGCTTAGATTCAATGGTAAATTCTCCTAACATGCTAGCCAGAACAATGCTACGTACTATATCTAACCCAACCCCTGTTCCCATAATATCTTCCGTATTTGTTGCCCTATAACCTCGATCCTGTATATATATGAGCTCTTCATCAGGTACGCCTATTCCAGTATCTTCTACAATAAATTTTAAATAATAAACATCGTTTCTTCCTCTTTCAAGTGGGCCTTTTTCTATTGTTGTAATAACCGATACAGAGCCTGAAACAGTATATTTAATAGCATTCTGTATTATGTTATCTACAGCAAATATTAATTGATTTAAATCGCAAAGTAGAATTATATCGCTATCTGTAATATTGACATCAAACGTTAACCCTTTACTCTCGGCTCTCGATTCATACGAAAGTATTTGTTGATTTAAAGTCTCTGTTACATTTGTTATCTTAGGAGCAACGCCTATTCTAATATAATCAATAGCTGTTTCTATTAGATCTAAATAGTCGTCTTCGTAGCTAGACATATCTGACAACCATCCCTCAAGATAAATAAGATTTTCAGAAGAACCCTGAGCCTTAATCTCAGATATGATTTCAGGAATTTCTTCTTGTATTTTTTTAGTAATTACAAAATTAATAATCTCTAATCCACCATTATGATTAACTTGGTTTAGCTGCCTTAAAAATAGACTAGTTCTAGCTATAATATTGTATATAGATCCTATCGTTGGAGTATGAACTGTTAATATACTATGGACTGCTTGTTCATCTTCAGGGGTAAAAAATCCTTCTGCTCGAAATAAATCAAATCGAAAGCTTCTCATCCAATCATGTTCTCTATCATAAACAACATCAAAAACTTCAAGTTTATCTGTAGATGTTACCTGTAAATCAAGTGTAAGAAAATCGATATATTCTTCTTCAGATAAACCTAGGCCATAAGAGAGACCGTATGAAGCAAGCTTTGGAATATCCCATCTACCGATAATTTTACCTGCTCCCGTAGCCTCCATAATACTAGCTAATAAATTGTTTATATCGCGTTGCATCTCTTCAGATTCAAAACCTAATTGACGTGTCGCAGCTTTAATGTTTTGCCTATACTGTTCAATGGTTTTAGCTTCTCCTTGCAAACGCCCTAAGCATGTTTGCTTCAATAAATTCAACCCTCCTCTTTGGTATGCTTGAAGTGATTCTTTTGCTATTGCAGTAAAATTAGGCAAGGCATTACGTATTGCAATTAGATTTTCAGATATAATAACCCTTGCTTCATCAACAGATAGGCGTTTGATTGGGTGGTTTAAAGGAGCTACCAATACCCTTCTCGCATCTGCAGGATTAGGTAGGAGCAAAATAATTGCTGCTAAAATTAGGAGTATGTTTTTATTATTCATTTATCAGGACCACGCAAAGGCACACTTACACCTTGCGGTGAATACACGAAAGCATATTTATTGTTCGGCCAAAAATGTTCTTCTTCTTGAAATTCTACTAATTGGAAGCCCCACATAATGTCGGAAATCGCTTCTGCATTAAGCCCTTCTATTTCCTCTCCCCTAAACAATGCGTCCCATTCTTCCTTTTGAAAAACAACCAATATTAAACCATCCTTTGCAACAAGCATTTTGGCGATAGTAACAAAATCCCATAATGTACGCGGGTACGGATGAAATATAGTCACGATATCTCTATTACCATATTCTCCATACGCCTCAAGATGACTGTAAAAATAATTTATAATATCCATTTCTTCTATATTTAACCCATCTTCTTTTGCAGCCTTAACATAGCTAGCTTTTAATTCTAAGCCGAGATAATCAATTTCAGAAGAAATTGATGCTAAGACATCATCTTCAAACATTTCCATCGAAATTCCAATACCAGAACCAAGATCCAAGCCTGAAATCCTGCTTCTACCACCAAGATTGGCACGCAAACCATCTTCAACAGAGGTTGTCTTTATTGCTGCTTCGGGACTTACTTCAGGAAATACTGCTACTATTTCTAATTGGGAATCCATGTCTATCGCTTCTGCTATTTCAAGTTCTTGTTCTACAGGTAGTTTAATTACAAATGTTGTACCTTCGCCGAATTTAGACCGAACCTCTATTGTGCCACCACATCGACTCTCTATTAAGTTCTTAACCAAGGCAAGCCCTATTCCGTTACCATCGCTTTTTGTAGTAAAGCCCTCTGTAAATACTCTACTCAAGTCTTCCTCAGACATGCCGATTCCCTGGTCTTCTACTTCTATAAATACAGATTTTGAATCTTGACTTAGATATGTTCTTATAGTAATTCTATTTTCTCTATCAGGAGCAGTTGCTTGCAAGGCATTATCTAACAAGTTTCTCATAACTTGAAATAAAGCTACTTCGTCAACATCAATACTGACATCTCCTGCTTGAAAATCTCTCGTTACAATCTCCCGTATATTATCTTTAACAAAGAACCAAGAAGATGTTAAGGCTTCACTTAATTTTACATGACTTTTTCTTATAGCTTCTGCTCCAACATAATACCCTGCATACAATCGTATCACTCTCGCAAGAGTAGAAAATTCGTTTAGTAGCTCCTCTCTGTCATGCTCTCCTCCCCAAACATAAAATTTCTCTGTTATTTGACTACGTATATCATTTCTTATCTCTTCAATACGAGTTTCCGAAAACTGAGAGTAAAACTCCTTTAATCTTTCATTAATATTTACCTCTGAAGCTTCGGTATCGAATTTTTCGAATATTACCCATAGATTAGCTAACGTCTCTTCTGCCACTCCTCCATGTTTAAAAAATAGCATTGGCTGGGTAATCCACTGCATTAATCCTCTTATTTCGTGTGAAATCTTAGGAAAATCTTGAGGAGCAATGTAAATTTCATCATCTTGTGAGGAAAGATTAAAAAGTAAGCTAGAAACTATTTTTGGTTTTCCATCCCAATGCCTATATGCCCATTCACGAAATAGAAGTATCTTTTTTTTAGCTAACAAAGCTTCCTCTTCAAAAAATGAATTATCAGCTAAAAATTCTGGCATTGATTCTAATGCATCATCATAGCTATTAATCCTACCTATGGTTCTTCCTAATAAATGCTCCCGAAAATAAAGGCCCTCAAGCTGTGTCAATGTTTGGCCTATATATTGATGTACAAAATGATCCGGATTAAGGTCATTGTATTCTTCTAAAAGTTCTTGGATTGTCATTTTAGAAATCCTTATGCAATACTCAATTTCATCTAACTTTAAACTCGGCCCCCATTCAGAATGTAGAACCCAAGCCTTAGGATTTTGAACTTCTTTAAAGAATCTATGCTGGAGTGAATCTGGCTCATAATTAGACATAACATAGTCGTACATTCCTGAATACCACTGTACTACCTCAGTTATTTCAGCTACTCGTCCCTCTTGAGGAGTAATAATCCTCCTCGCATCTGCAGGATTGGATAAGAGCAGGCTAATTGCTGCTAAAATTAAAATTGGTAATTTAATTAATTTCATATCTTTCCATTAAATAAACTATAACTGTATCTAAAACTTTATTTATATAATCAATCTCTTCTTGTGTTGTAAATGTTCTGGGGTCTTCGGGAGATAAATCTTCATGAGCAGAGAAATTCCATTCTTTATTTTTAAACTCTCTAACGAGAGCTTCCATTTCATCGCCAACAATAATACCTTCTCTTAGTGCTCTCTGTAGTCTAAGAGATATACCAATAATGACTCGTCCTCTGGCCTTATGCTTTGCATCAGAAGGAAGAAATTCATCTACAAGAACATCGTCATAAGCCTTTATACTTCTAAACTCTGATAAAGTATGCTTAGGAAGATTTCCTGATAACGTCGCTTCGTATCTTATAGCTAAGCTTGGAAGGACTTCTGCCTCGCCATCTCTTACATTACCAAGTAATTCTATTATGTTTTGTGCCCATGAGAGACTATATCCATAACCCATGGCATTGTTTACTTGTTCAAGATAGGTAACAACTTTTTCTAATACCTCATTCATATAAGTTATTTCATCTAGAGTAGTCCACTTTCTTCTGTCAATTTTCGGAAGTTTTTTACCGGCATTAAATTTACGAGCTTTAAATTCATCTACAAGCTTTTGTATCCTTTCGCCTGCAAGAACTCCTTCTTTAAGTGCAAGTCCCAGTTCAAAACGAAGAATCGCTATAAAACTTGTTCTTGCTTTAAAATCCAACTCTGGAGTATTTGATTGAATTAACTCACTTGGACGTTCATCGCTAGCACTTTTCCGAAATCTAAATCTATCTAGCCAGTACTCATGCCGTGCGCCAGAAAGAATTGATGCATATATTGTTCTTTCAAAAGAGTTAGCTTTAATCTGGTCCTCATTTCCCTGAGCAATATGTTGCTCCATCTGCCTATCTAATTCAATGATAGCGTGCATAAATCCACAGGCCTCCTCTATGCTATATCCATAACTCGTGGCACTGTTTATCTGTTCAAGGTAGATAATGACTTCATCTAACAGAGAGTCTACGTATTCTATATCTTCCTTGGTAGTCCGCTCTCCTCTGTCGAAACCCCACTCTCGCTCGTCGAATTCATTAATTTTTTGGATAAGAACATCTCTTTTTATAATTTCTTCATTAACAGCTCTGTCTAATATACCTAAGACTGCTTGGAAATAATTAATTCTAACTTTATATCCATAATTAAATGAAGAAAGAATTGGTGTTGGCATATCTTCAATGTATTCGTATCGTAAATGTCTAAACATCGCTATGTAATAACCAACCTTATCACCTTTTGCTTTTAATCTCTGTGCCTCTTGGTAAAGCGGCATACTATGCGCCCAATCATGGCTTAAGTTAATTATTTTTACTGTCCCTATCCTCCTCGCATCTGCAGGATAAGAAAATAAAATAGTCCCCACTATAAATAAAATAATCATCTTAACAAGCGTATTTTTCATAATGCCTCTTAAAAATCTTACGGACTACTTACTATTGGAAGTCTGATAACTACGCAAGTGCCTTCGTTTAACTCTGATACAATAGTCATAAATCCATGTAAATTCGACGCAATAATATTGTATGCTAAATCAAGACCTACCCCTGTTCCTTCTATCTCACCAACATTACCAGCTCTAAAACCTCTATGCTCAACCTTATAAATATCTTCCTTGGGTATTCCGATACCTGTATCTCCGACGATAATTTCCAAATAATCACAAGTAGGAGTTCCTGATAATCCTACTATATCACCGATTTCACCATGCTCTTGAGTTACTGCTACTCTTACAGCACCTTGAGGAGTGTATTTTATAGCATTCTCTATAAGAGTATCGACTATAAAAGCTATTTGATTTAGATCGCAATTTATAATCGCATCCTCAACACCAATTGCAATTTTATAATCAAGCCCTTTCTGCTCTACTTGACCTCTAAAATATTCAATTCTTTCTTTAAGCACTGGCGTAATATCTTGGGGTGAAAAATCTATCCCCATTTTGACTAAATCAATATAAGTATTGAGATCATTAAACGCTTGGTATGATTCAGGGCTTTCTAAATTTGCAAAAACACGCAATATATTTAAAAAATGCTCTTCATGTTCAGCGTTATCTAAACCTCCATTCCGCATTCCCTCCAAATATTTTGGCAAATAATCAATTGTTGCATTAAGCTTAAAGTTTAACTCATCCACACCACCCCTATGTTTTACCATTGTGCTCTGTAAGCAGAAACCAGCCCACTCTTTAAACAATGCACTGCGTATCTGACGAAAAACATCTAGTCTCTCTCTTATTAACGCTTCTAGTCTTTGTGAATCTTGATCGCTAAATTCACCTCCTTGATTTATTCCAGCTTCAGTTCTACCAACAATTAAATATTGGATAAAATCTTCAAACACCAACTTTTTTGCGTCTAAAGTTAAATGCCCTTGATAATGAGCTCCTGAATGTATGCCCAGCGATTGAAGTACTTCCTGGCCTTTTAAAGCTTTGCTTTCTAAGTCTGTACTATCCATAGTTGAGCCTTTTTCTAGAGAACGAAAATAATAGCCTATGTCTTCTAATCCCTCAATAAATTGAGCGTGTTCTAAATCGGACAACCCTAAGGAAAACGTAACATTAAAACTAAAGTCTCCACCAAATCCAATCATAATTTTATCAGTCTCCATCTCATGAGCAATATCTTGTAAAAATTCATCAACCATTTGACGTAACGGATCTGCTTCAAAACCAATATACCCACTTAAAGCATTTATCCTGTTTATTGCATCCTTAATGGTTTTATTTGCTTCCTGAATATCACTCCAGACTTTTTCTTCAAAAGCATCAAGCCCTTCAGTTTCATAAATTAAAAGACCCTCTCTTGTAGTTTCAATCAAGCGTGGAAAATTATCCCGAATAGTTACTATGCTACCCAACAACACTTGCTGTGCTTCAGAAACTGATAATCTCTGAACAGAGGATTTTAAAGTATCCTTTTTTATCCGTCGTGCCTGAGCAGGACAAGAAAACAAAACAACCCCCATTATGAATAAAATAATCCCCTTGGTCTTTAGGTTTACCATATTTTGTACCAATTCCCCTCTTTATAAAGTATGCCATATATATAGTAATAGTCAAATTGAGAGGGTTAATTAAGATTAAAGGGAGAGCCTTCTCGCCACAGTCAAGTGTATGTCTGGATTATTTAAATTAATGCGTTGCTAGTGCTTGAATAGCAATGGTTTATAAGCAGTAGATTTTAAGTGGTAATTTTTGCAATGCCATTGTGGTTATTTTGTGGCTGTTTGAAACCACCTTACACCCAGAATTGGTGTCCAAATTGTGTCGGGCAATAGAGGGTAATACTCGGAATTGAGGCAAATAGAAGTGGGTCGATAATTGCTTTATTTTAAAGATGAGCTAAAACACAGATTAAAACTTATATCTCCTTATCCATCTCTTCAAGATGAGCAGTTTCAAATATTTGAATCATTTCTCTACGTAATCCAATATCAATTCCAAATAAATTTTCAACCAAAACTTTTATCTGTGTAAAAAGTGACGCGACATCTTTTACAAACACTAAATTTCCATTGGAAGTTTTAACTTGAGCATTTTCAAAATCTATTATCCTAACTTCACGAGCATCTGAATTAACAAT
>CAZVIC010000051.1:0-9095 GCA_964627735.1 uncultured Planctomycetia bacterium
ATAAATTGCACCCTATCGTTATTTATAAGGCTATAGAAGCTATTAGGAGAGAAGGTATAGTTATCTGGAATATATTTTAGTCCTCTCCTGTATAGCTCATCGGCTGATTGGGTAATATTAGAGTTTATTGATCCTGCGAAAAACCATAAATTATCTCCTGGGATAAGCACGATCTTTTTAAATTCTGTTTGTAGGGTGTGATATATCGAAGAGCCATAATTTTTTAGTTCTTTTGATAAAAAATTTTCAGCAGAAGATATCCTTACTACAATAGCACCGCTATCTTTAAGATTATTTTTAAGTAGTTTGTAAAATTCCTTTGTATAGAGCTTATTAGTATAAGCACTCGATGGCTCAGGTTCGTTGATTATTATAAGGTCATATCTTACTTTGTGTGTTTTTATGTAATTTCTTGGATCTTCGAATATAAACTTTATTCTTTCTTCTTTAAATATCTCTTCTATTTCAGGCGGAGCGTGTTTTTTTATAAAATTAAAATAGTCGTTATCTTTATATACATTGGTTATTTTTCTAATATTAAAATCTAGGAAAGTTTTTATTTGATTTTCAAATCCTTCACCGAGTATCAAAATATCCTTAGGCATATCTAGCATTGCAACAAAGAGGCTTGTGCTCTCTTGAGACGATACTATGTCAGGCAAAGTCTGGATTATTTTTCCATTTAATAAAACTATTGTTTTCTCTTGTAATTTACCGATACTTATCTGTTGGTAGGGGGTATTAATTGTTTCGACTAACTTTGCATCGGGGATAATCTGGTTAAAACTTATATTATTAAGATGTTTTTCAAGAGGTTTTTGATAGATAAAAAGTAGAGAGAATAATAATAGAGATAGAAAAGAAAATATTTTATCTACTTTAGATTTTCTATAAATATTTTCAAGGCTGATTATAATAGTAAAAAAAAGGCAACAAGTTATTAAGATTGATGTTACGGGCAATAGATTTATAAGTAATAGCGTTATTAAGACCCCAGCTATTACGCTGCCTAGAGACTCAAATATATAAGCATCTGAAATTATATCCCTAGATGGTTGATTATATTTTTTTAGCAGTTGGCATCCGGATGTAAATAGGATACCTGTGAATAAAGATAGGGGGCCATTAAATAATAGGCTTAATGGTATAGCTTTCTGGAGCGAAAATAATTCCCAAGGTTCTATGGATGGAAGGGACCTAAAGAGGCGGAAGAGTAGGAATTGAAAGATTGCAAGAAAAGGATAAAGCTGAAGCAGTTTGGGAAAGAGCTTTAATATTTTTTGATATTTTCTTGCTAAAGTTGCTCCAATTGCAATCCATAGAAACCAAGAAGCGTAGAATATGCCTATCGAGAGTTCATTCCCTTTAAATGATACTATGTAATCTCTTAAAAGAACTGTCTGTAGAAGAATTGTAAATGCTCCGAGGGCGAAAAATATGATCTTATAGGAGCTCTTTTTCATTCTTCCCGGAAGACCTCAGCTTGAAAGACCTCAAAGTTTGCTTCTTCTTTATAGGCGTTAGGTTCTAGGCCAGCTTTATAAGATAGATGAGATAGGGTAGTATCTAGGTCCCAGCCTTGTTCTGGAGCAACTTGGGGCAAGAATACTGCACCTTTTGCGCCTTTTTTCATTAGTATGCCATCTCGGCCTATAACTATATCTTTATAGCTGTTTATTCTTTGAGGTGGTGTTAAAGCAGATATCTCAATCGTTATATCATCGAGCTCTGACTCTGCAACTTGAGTAAACCTAAAGTCGTTAACTGCTGCGTCAATTGTTCTTTCGATTATAACTTGGTATAAAGGTTTTCTTGGGAGTATCTCTCCAATACAACCTCTGAGTTGTTTTTCTTTGTGTAAGGTTACAAAGGCTCCACGGTTTTTTTTGAGATTATTAGTCAGTTCGATTTCTAAGTCTTCTGTTTTTGGGATCTTTTTTTCCTTAATGTAATATTCTAAAGTTGTACGAGATAGTTTAAGTAATGATTTTTTTTCTTGTTCAGTTAATTTATTTTCTGAATCGGTGGTTTTTATTTTAGAGCCATTTTCGTAGAATCCTATAGTTGCATAGCTTATAGATGTTGAAAAGTCTCCAGTCATCTCACCTAAGGTGTCATAGCGTATAACTTTTGTTTTGGTATTTTTAGGTAGCATCGAGAGTAATATTGCTATTGGAATGCGTCCGCATATAGTTGCCTGAGTTTTCTGAACATATTTTAGAAAACCAATATAATCTAAGTTTTCTATCTCTTTAATAGCTCCGTAGTCTAACTTTAGTATATTCTCTTTTATGTTATCATTGAAAGGAACATAGCCGTAACGATAACCATAGTGAGTGAAATCGGAGCTTATTATGAATATTGAATCTCCAGAGATATAATTTTTTAATATTTCTGCCGCTCTCTCTATTGTCTCTATATTTAACTGCCCTACAACTATAGGAATTATTTTAAAGTCTGATAGGACCGTTTGTAAAAAAGGAATTTGTAATTCTATGCTGTTTTCATTATAAAAAGCTTCGTCAGTTGCTTGGAATATTTTTGTTTTAAGTAATTCTTTTTTTATTTTTTTGTCTATTTCTATTTTGCCTAAAGGTGTTTTAAAATAATCACTCTCGGGAATTATTAGTCTATCTGTAGTAAATCTATGGGCTGGGCCAAGTATAAAGACATATTTAATTTCTTTCAACAATAGTTCTTTGTATCCATAAGCAGCTGTCTGTCCAGACCAAACTAGTCCTGCATGAGGTTCTATTAGTGCGATGGGTCTCTCATTATGAGTAGTATTTACTTTATCTAAGAAAGAATGAACCATGTCTTTGAGTTCATTTGGTTCCTCAGGGTACCAGCCGCTACAGCTGGCATTCAATATCTTTGCATCTGTTTCTTTTACCATGGTATATCCCCCTAGTAATAGTATTAGAGTTATAAGTATTCTCTTCATCCTGCTAAAGTATGTTTTAAGTACATATCTTTACTAAAAAATATCTTTTTTCTCATCCTAGACATAGGAGAGGGCTCTTTACTCCATTTAATCGGAATAAGGCTTAAAATAAAAGTTAAAAAAACAAATTTAGTGCTTAAAACCAGAAATCTCTTTCTTGTTATCTCTGAATTTAATATTTTCTCTAGCTTATCTGCTAAAATCCAAATTTTTTTATGCATTTTTATTCCATCTCCCTGCAATTGTTTCCGAACAATTAGGGCATTTATTATCCTTAATTTTATATTCTATTATTTTATAGCCTGCTCTTTCAATCAATGGATTTTTACAATTTGGGCAATAAGTGTTTTCTTCTTCAGTTCCGTATACATTACCTATATATACATACTTAAGCCCTACGTCTCGAGCTATTGAATGGGCCTTTTTTAGTATCTCATATTGCGTAGTAGGTATATTTTCCATTAGATAGTGAGGTTGGAATCTAGAGAAATGTAAGGGTGTCTCCGCTCCAAGGTTGTCTTTTATCCAGACAACCATTCTCTCTATCTCTTTTAGGTTATCATTCAATGTTGGTATTATCAGATTTGTTATCTCAAGCCAGACATCCATCTCTTTTGCTATTAGAAGTGCGTTTAAGACTGGTTTTAATCTACCAGTTGTTATCTTTTGATACATTTTATCATTAAAAAATTTTAAATCTATATTGGCTGCATCTATATAGCGATATATTTTACGCAGTGGCTTTTCATTACAATATCCTGCAGTTACAAGTACATTTTCTAAACCATAAGACTTAGCTATTATAGATGTGTCTAAGGTGTACTCATAATAGGCGAGAGGTTCAGTGTAAGTATAGGCTATCATATTAGAGTTGTTTCTTCTTGTCAATGAGACCACATCTTGAGGCTGCATTGAATAAGATGTTACATCTTCAGGCTTACTCTGAGATATTTGCCAGTTTTGACAGTTTTTGCAATGTAAGTTACAGCCTGCAGTTCCAATAGATAGTATCTTCTTTCCAGGATTAAAATGGAAGAGCGGTTTCTTCTCAATCGGATCCATATGTATTGAACAAGGGCGACCATAGGTAAGCAAGATTAATTTGCCGTTCTGATTATAGCGGATTTTACAGTCCCCTCTAGATCCAGGCTTTATTAAGCATTGTTTAGGACAGAGTTTGCATTGGACAGTATTCATAGCTTTATTATATCAATATATCAAATTATATTGAATTCTTTATGTTGTTATTATTATAATCTATGATAATGAAAATATTGAGTAGTATCCTTATCTTTCTTTTAGTCTCAGGCTGTATCACAACTGGACCTCCAGTATATAGGGGAGAGATCTATCAAGCTCAGGAAGAGCTTAAAGCCAAAGCCTTAAAGTATCGACTTGAAAAAGAGAAAACTGTTGCAACGGTAGGCTATGAGCTTCTTAAATCTTTGCCGGATAATGGTAAAAATTTTCCCTATCTGGGCGCGCGATTTATCAAAATTGATCAGTACTCAAAAAAGATTTTTAATATTACAAACAACTATGGTATTGCAGTTGCCTATATAGTTGAAGGTTCTGCAGCAGATAAGGCTGGAATAGAGAGAGGGGATATTATCAGAAAGATTAATGGACGTATTATTAATGCAGAGAGAGACTTAAAATATGTTTTAAATAATTTAAGACCTGGGGATAGATTAGACTTTGAATTAATAAGAGCACAGAATCCTATAAGATCAACAGTTGCTTTGGAGAGAGTTGGTCTTGAAATAAACTTTGGCATGTTGAATGAAGAGTCTGTTAATGCTGGAGCGTCATCAAAAGAGGTAGTTGTGACATATGGTTTGATGAGGTTTATTGAGTCAGAAGATGAGTTAGCTATTATTTTAGGTCATGAACTTGCTCATATTGTTAGGGGCCATATCGGTAAACGCATGGGAACCGACCTGGTCTCAATTATACTAGGAGTAGCAGCTGTATATGGAGCAGAGAGTATATCACCTGGTAGCGGCGATGTTGTAATGCGAGGTATTGGTGGTGCATTTAGCAGCTTGTATTCTCGGGAATTTGAGAGAGAGGCCGATTATTTTGGTATTCTCTATGCTTATAAGGCAGGTTATGATGTCAGAGCTGGAATTGATGTCTGGGAGAGATTTGCTATAGAGATGCCTGAGTCAATGATTAGGGACTTCTACAGTAGCCATCCTACTTCAACAGAGAGATTGTTGAGGATAGAGAAGATTGTAAGAGATCTAGAAGAGGGCAGGATTGTTGTTGAGTAGGTCTTCATTTTATAGTTATATTGAGTGTTATTTCCTGATAAAATATAGTTTAACCTAGGAGCTTTTATTGTTGAGCTTAAAGAGAAGAGAGATATATGCAAAACTTTACGTGCAGGGTTGGGCTCTTTTTTGGGTAGATTTGGAGCAATGGTATTTAAGTTGATATTGGGTATTTTGATGATTTGTATTATAGTGGGTCATATCTTAGGGTATTTAAATATAATTTAACATCCGGAGTTCTAAAATATTTTTATGAAATGTGTTGTTTTTGATTGTGAGACTACTGGTTTAAGTTCTTACTCAGGTGATAAAATCTGCGAGATTGGAGCGGTTAAATTGGACGGCGATAAGATTGTAGATAAATATTGGCATCTAATCAATCCTGAGAGAGAGGTCTCTTATGAGGCTTATGTAGTAAATAAGATAACTCCAAGCATGCTAAAAGGTGCTCCAACAATAGATGAAATATTGCCATCATTTTTAAAGTTTATAGATGGTAATAAACTCGCTGCTTATAATGCAGGTTTTGATATCTCTTTTCTGAATTCAGCACTAAATGACTGCGGTTATGATAATGTTGACTCTAAGGAGGTTATAGATATATATATATTAGCAAAAAAGATGCTACCTGATTTAGGTAAATATCCTCTTTGGAATGTAGCTAAAAGTTTAGAGTTGCCAGTCGTAACAACTCATCGTGCTTTGGCCGATGCTCAGCTTACAGCCGATGTTTTCTTGAAACTAACTGAATTAGGAGCTGATAAGTTTTTAAAAGTGATATGCTTAGATTATGTTCAAAAAATTAAGGTGCTCGAAGATGCAATTCGTAATAAAAAGTCTCTCAAAATTAAATTTACTAATAATGGTGATAATATTTTAGAAAAGATTATAATTCCTTATAGAATAAAAGAGATTGATGGAGAAGAATTTTTAGATTTTGAATCCAAATATCCACCAAATTCTATAGCCTTAAATTATATTGAGGAGGTAGTGCCATGTTTTTAGCTCCGATTGCGATGCTCTCTGTAGCGATATTTTTTGCTTTTATTGTTTGGTTGGTCTATAAAAAGTTTTGGGTTAAGATTAATCCTCAATTAGAAGAAGCTATGGAGATGCTTACTGGCTTGAATTGTGGCGCTTGCGGTTTCTCTAGTTGCGAGAGTTTTGCTAAAGCTGTCTCTGGAGGTGAAAAGGCACAATGTCCAATGCTTGATAAAGACAAGATGTTAAAACTCTATAATGTTTTAGGAATTAAAGGCAGTGAGTTAACTACTAAGAAAGCTATAGTACTTTGCAAAGGTACTGATAGAGATAAGAAGTTCTATGCGCATTATAAAGGGATAGAGAGCTGTCATGCCGCAAGTTTAAACTCTGCTTATCAGGGATGTAGTTATGGTTGTCTTGGTTTTGGAGATTGTAGTAAAGTCTGTCCTGTCTCTGCAATATCTATAAAAGATGGCCTTGCTGTTATTGATATGGATAGTTGTATCGGTTGCGGACTCTGTGTTAAAGAGTGCTCTAGAGGCATTATTAAGCTTATTGATTATAACGGTAATTTTATTGTAAATGTAGCCTGTTCTAATCAAGATGGTATTTTAGAAGTTAAAGAGGTTTGCAAGGTTGGTTGTATCGGTTGTAGTCTATGTGCTAAGTTGTCCTCCGATGGTAGCTTTAAAATGAAAGATAAACTAGCCGAGGTTGATTTTAGTAGTGTTGATTTGAGCAAAGAGGAAGACTACAAAAATATTGCAAGTAAGTGTCCTATGCATACTATAGATATAGAATATTCAAAACAGAAAGCAGGGATTTGATGAAGAGATTTGCAGTCTTTGTCTCAGGTGGTGGTTCTAATCTAGAGGCAATAATAGAAGCATTGAAAAATGGCAAGATAGAAGCCGAACTTTCCCTAGTTGTCTCTGATAATATCAGTGCTTATGCTTTAAAGAGGGCAGAGAGAGCAGGAGTTGAAAGGCTTAGCTTTAACCCTAAGGATTATTCTAGTAAAGAGGATTATGAGGCTTTAATAATAGGAGAGCTAGAGAGAAGAGATATTGATTTTATAGTACTTGCAGGATTTATGAGAATTTTAAGTCCCTATTTTGTTAATAACTACAAAGATAAGATCTTAAATATCCATCCTGCCTTACTTCCCTCTTTTCCAGGAGAGCATGCTGTAAGAGATGCTTTAAAGTCTGGGGTTGATAAAACAGGTGTAACAGTGCATTTTGTTGACGAAGGGGTTGACTCTGGGCCGATAATAGTGCAAGATATAGAGCTTATTAAAGCTGACGATACGGAAGAAGTTCTTTTAGAGCGGTTGCATAAGATTGAACATAGGTTATATCCTGAGGTGATAGACTTTTTTGCCAAAGGAAAGATTTTAGTAAAAGGTAGAGATGTTAAGATTATAGCTAAAGGAGAATAAAATGAAAATTAAAGAGATTAAAGCACGTGAGATTTTAGATTCACGTGGTAATCCTACAGTTGAGGCAGATGTTATCTTAGAGGATGCTACTTTAGGTCGTGCAGCTGTACCTTCAGGTGCTTCAACGGGAGAATATGAAGCGTTAGAATTAAGAGATGGAGATAGTAAAAGGTATCTAGGCAAAGGGGTGCTTAAAGCCGTAGATAATATTGTAAGTAAGATTGCGCCTGCACTTATTGGTAAAGATGTTACTAATCAAAGAGATATTGATAATATTATGCTCTCTCTTGACGGCACCGAAGAGAAAAAAAACTTAGGGGCCAATGCAATATTAGCTGTATCTATGGCAGCTGCTAGAGCTGCAGCTATTAGCTTAAAGAAGCCGCTCTATGAGTATATCCATCAAGGTGGCGAACTTCTTCTTCCTGTACCATTAATGAACATAATTAATGGTGGTCAACATGCTGACAATAATCTTGATATCCAAGAGTTTATGATAGCTCCTATTGATTTTTCTACATTTAAAGATGCTTTACGTGCCGGAGCTGAAGTTTTTCATTCATTAAAGGAGATATTAAAATCCAGAGGTCTCTCTACTGCAGTTGGAGATGAGGGAGGAGTTGCGCCCAATTTAGATTCAGACGAAGAGGCATTAAAGGTTATTATGGAAGCGATTGATAAAGCAGGCTATAAAGCAGGGGAAGATATCTTCATAGCTTTAGACTCGGCATCTTGTTCTTTCTATCGCGATGGATTTTATAAGTTTAGAGGTGAGAGTTTGACAGCCGAAGCAATGGTTGAATATTACAAGAATATAGTCGATAAATATCCTATTATTTCAATAGAGGATGGTTTAGATGAGAACGATTGGGATGGATGGGAGGTATTAAGTAAAGAGTTAGGCGAAAGGTTGCAACTTGTTGGAGACGATCTTTTTGTAACAAATGCAAAAAGGTTGCAGAAGGGAATAGATAGAAATATTGCTAATGCGATATTGATAAAAGTAAATCAGATAGGTACTCTTACTGAGACAATAGATACTATGAAGCTTGCTAAGGATTCCGGTTATAATAGAGTTGTATCGCATAGATCTGGTGAAACCGAGGATACTTTTATTGCTCATCTTGCTGTTGCAACTTCAGCCGGTCAGATAAAGACAGGCTCTCTGTCTAGATCTGAAAGAATAGCAAAGTATAATGAATTACTTAGAATAGAAGAAGAGTTGTCTAGTAAGTCAAAGTTTGCAGGAGCGCTATGGTTAGAAGGGTTAAAAAAAGGTTTTTGCAGGGTTTAGGCCTGATTTTATTGCTAGGATTTATATATTATCCTGGATATAAAAAGGTTCAAGAAGCTAAGATGCGTAATATAATTCTAAAAGAAGAGTTATCTTTATTGTCTGCAAAAAATAAGGATCTTGAGAAAAAGCTTGAACTTTTAGAAAATGATGTGG
>CAZVIC010000052.1:0-8846 GCA_964627735.1 uncultured Planctomycetia bacterium
TGCCTCATGCTAGAAGCAAATGTGTTGATAGTTTCGTTATGGTTTTTGCAAGAGTGTCCAATGGTATTGATTTTAAGTCTATAGATAGTAGTCCTGTAAAGTTGATATTTCTAATGGGCACACCTAAGGAGAAAGAGTTAAAATCATATCTTAAAACATTAGCTCATATAAGCAGACTCTTGGAAAGCGAATCTTTTAGAGAGTTGCTTCTTAGTGCTCAAAACGTTGAAGATGTAATAAAAGCATTTAAAGATGCTGAAGATTAAAGAGAGATTATTTTAAATGGGTGTTTTATTCTTTGTTGGAATAGCTATTGTCTTTGGCTTCTTAGGTGGCAAACTTAGCAATTTTTTTAAGCTCCCTTCTGTCGTAGGCTACCTTATTGCAGGTTTAATACTTGGTTCTTCTGTTTTAAAGATTTTCAGCTTAGAGCTTTTGGATGATATTGGTGTTTTTAATGATGTTGCTCTGGGTTTAGTAGCTTTTATAATAGGTAGTGAATTAAGGTTGAGTGTTTTAAAGAAGATGGGCAAGGGTATTGTCACCATAATATTTGCAGAGTCATTTGCAGCTTTCATTATTGTATTTTTAGGTGTCTACTTTTTAACCCATAAAGTTCATGTAGCTTTGATATTTGGGGCAATGGCTCCTGCTTCTGCTCCGGCTGGAACTGCGATTGTCTTACAAGAGTATAAAGCAAAAGGCCCTCTAACAAATGCGCTCTATGCAGTTGTTGGACTAGATGATGGCCTTGCTATTATGATATATGCATTTGCAGCTGCATTGGCCAAAATATATCTTCTTGGGAGTGAAGTATCTTTTGCGACCATGGTAAAAGGGCCTATTCTTGAAATAGTAGGTGCTATTATTCTGGGTGTTATTATTGGTGCTATCTTCGGTTATTTTATAAGAAAACTACATAGAAAAAATGATGTTTTAGCGATATCTATTGGTGCTGTTCTAATATGTTCTGGTCTTTCCAGTTTTTTTAATGTTTCAATAATACTCTCTAATTTAAGTTTAGGTATGATTTTCGCCAATATTTTTCTATTGGCTAATCGCAGAGCTTATAAAGCTATAAATTCAGTTATCACTCCGATATATATAATATTCTTTGTAATAGCAGGTGCTCATCTTCAGATCAGACTTCTACCCACTATGGGTCTTTTAGGGCTTATCTATATAGTATCCAGGACATCAGGTCTCATGGGAGGCGCTTTCGTTGGTGCTGCTGTATCTAATCAAAATCCTGTAATTAAGAAATATCTAGGTTTTGGTATTTTATCTCAGGCAGGTGTTGCTATAGGGTTAGCTATATTAGCTACACGTGAGTTTGGAGCTTTAGGCGACGAAGGTCAGCATTTGGCTTTATTGGTTATTAATACAATTGCTGCAACAACAATTGTATTTGAAATAATAGGTCCTATTGCAACAAAGTTTGCAATAAGCAGAGCTGGTGAGATAGGAAAGGCTAAATAAATGAGGAGGATAATATGGAACTTTTAATGATTATTCTTAACAAGGAAGAGCATTTAGAAAAGATTACTTCAATTATAACTGAGATAGGTGTCAATGCAGCTTCAATCTTAGAGAGTGAAGGGGTGGGTCACTTTCTAGCCTTTGAGGTCCCAATATTTGCCGGATTGAGACATATGATGGGAGAGAGAAAGACTGCAAATAGAATTATTCTTGGATTGATTGAGAAGGATCTTATTTCTAATTTTAAAAAAATGTTATTAAGAGAGAAGATTGATTTCAATGATCCCGATGTTGGAATAGCCATAACTTTGCCTATCAACAGTGTTATGGGTTCTTAGGTAATATCTTTAAGTTGTTATTATTAAATTAAGATTATTTATCTGTAGAATATAAGTATAAAATAATTTTTAATGAAGATAGGCTATCCCTGCATTAATAGGACTATTATCTGCCCGGGAGAGAAGACTTTTAGGCTTAAGTCTTACTCTAAGGAACGTTTAAAAATAGTTGTTGAGAATAATATCAATTGCCTCTTGAAGATACTCCACTTTAATATAGAGCATAATATCCTATTTTTTAGAATCTCATCAGATATCATCCCTTTTGCATCTCATCCTATCTGTAGGTTTAAATGGCAGAATTATTTTAAGGATAGCTTTAAAGAGATAGGAGATTTAATAAAAAATAACAATATCAGGATATCTATGCATCCGGATCAGTTCAACGTTGTGAATTCTAAAGATAGCAATATTTTTAAAAGGACTCACAGAGAGATTCTCTACCATGCTCAGGTTTTAGATTTAATGGGTCTTGATAAGAGCGCTAAGATCCAGATTCATGTTGGAGGTGTTTATGGTGATAAAGAGAGAAGCATTGAAAGGTTTATTAAAAGATATGAGACCTTAGATAGTAGTATTAGATCTAGACTTGTTATAGAGAATGATGATAAGAGCTATACTTTGTTGGATTGTCTTAAGATAAATAAGGCTATAAATATTCCTATTCTGTTTGATGTTTTGCATCATGAGATCAACTCATCTGGCGAGTCTTTAGCTGAAGCTTTCAAAAAAATATCAAAGAGTTGGGGCAGGAGAGACGGCTTGCCCATGGTCGATTATTCAGAGCAGAGGAGAAGTAAAAGGCCTGGAGTTCATGCAGAGTCTATAGATACAAAGATGTTTAAGGAGTTTTTAGTATATACTCAAGATTTTGATTTTGATATTATGCTTGAGATAAAAGATAAAGAGAAAAGCGCCTTAAAAGCGGTAGGTTCAGCTCAAAACGATAAGAGGTTTGTAGATGAGCAAGAAAGATAGACGCATAATATTAATAGCACAGTGTCTTATAAACCCTTACTGTCGGGTACATATCTTAGGGCAGAATTTTCCATTGTCACATCAGCTTACTGACTACCTTATGAGTAAGAGAGTTGGTATTATACAATACCCTTGTCCTGAGACAACAGCTATGGGATTAAAACGCAATCCTCAGGGACGTCAGCAATATGACAATATATTCTTTCGCGATCACTGTAAGGAGCTTTTAAAGGTACCGATTCTTATGGTTAAAGAGTTCATAAAGAATGGTTACCGCTTAAGCTGTTTTGTAGGCTTAGAGAACAGCCCTAGCTGTGGTATCCACTGGGGGAAACACAAAGTAAATAGATATGGCACTGAGTCTCCAAATATTACAGAAAATAAAGATAAAGATAATCCTGAGCTTATGGGTATTATGGCCGAGATATTAAGTGAAGAGTTCTTAAGCCAAGGTATCGAGGTCCCTTTTTTTGAGTTTCCTGTTAAGTCTATGGATGGCTCTAAAGAGAGAGAGGAGTTTTGGGCCAAGCTTCATAAAGCGGTTGAACCTTATTCAGACTATAAAGAGATAGGAGGTAATGATGTTTAAGATGCTAGAGGTTGTTGAATCTTCAAATATATCTTATTCAGATGCTGTTAAGTTAGCTATTGAAGGGTTAAAAGACAAAGGTCATAAGATTCACTTCTTTGAATTGATTGAACAGAGAGGTGCTCTAAGATCTGATGATATAGAGTATCAAGTAAAGATTAAAGTTGCGGTTGAACCTTAAAAGGAGGAGATATGTTTAGTATTCACACCATCTCTATTGCACTTGAGGTTGTTGTTGTTCTTTTAGGTTTGAGCATAGTTTTATTTAAGAAAAAGATTATCGGTTTAGGTATTGCCTTAACATATGGCATCTATGCATTCTATGATATTATAAGGTATACAGGCTCTAGTATTAGCCCGTTTTTTCTTTATGGGTTATTTCTTATAGCAACTCTATCTATGCTTTTAGTAGTTATAAAAGTATATAAGACTAGCTAAAAGTTATTCATTCTTTTCTATAGGGTTATTAAGTCTAAAGAGTTTAATTTTATAGCTATTTTAATATTTTATATTGGCTTATAGTTGGTAAAAACGATATAGAAAGATTCTTTAATCAACATCTTTGATTGTAAAAAACTTTAGCTTTTTTGACTAAAATCATTTCTTAATATATAATATAACTTCACTGGTAATACAATTTTTAGGAGGAATAATGAGCAAGTCTGGTTTTGATGCTGTAATATTTGATCTCGATGGAGTTATTACTGATACCGCTGTCTTACATGTTGATTCCTGGAAGGATACTTTTGATAGCTATCTTAAGGAGCTAGAAGCTAGAGGTGGTGAAAAATTCCGTGAGTTTACCCATAAAGGCGACTATCTTCCCTATGTAGATGGTAAACCTCGCTATGAAGGCGTTAAGAGCTTTCTTACTTCACGCGGTATTGAAGTTCCATTTGGAGATCTAAGCGATGAACCTGACAAAGAGACAATATGTGGTTTGGGTAATAAGAAAAACGAATATTTCATTAAGAATCTTAAAACTGAAGGAGCAGAGCTCTTTAAATCTACATTAGAGTTTATAAAAGAGCTACATAAAAGAGGTATTAAGACAGCTGTTGCCTCATCATCTAAGAACTGTCAGACTATTCTTGAATCCGTTGGTATTGAAGATATGTTTCAAGCCCGCGTTGATGGTGTAGTATCTGTAGAGTTAGGTTTAAAGGGAAAGCCCGAAGCCGATATATTCTTAAGAGCAGCCTCTGAGATAGGCGTAGTTCCTTCAAGTGCAGTTGTTGTTGAAGATGCAACTAGCGGTGTTAAGGCCGGGCGTAATGGTGGTTTTGGATTAGTCCTTGGTATTGCGCGAGAGGGCCATGTTGAAGACTTGCTTAATAGCGGTGCTGATATTGTTGTTAATGATATGGCTGATATATCTGTTGACTGGGTTGAAAATTGGTTTAAGAAGAGACCCAAAGAACTCTTCAGTAATTGGGATAAGAGTGATAGCTCTATAGATATTGATGGAGAGCTCTTAAAGAGTAGTTCTAAGATAAATATAAATCCTATCTATCTCTCTAAGTGTGAAGATGCTTTTAAGAATAAGAAGCCTATTATATTTCTTGATTATGATGGTACCCTTACTCCGATAGTAGATAAGCCTGAGCTTGCAGTGCTCTCAGAAGATATGCGAGAGATAATTGAAAAGCTAATTAAGAAATATACTGTAGCTGTTGTAAGTGGAAGAGGTAGAGAGGATGTTGAGAGTCTTGTGAATATAGAAGGTATATTCTATGCAGGTAATCATGGTTTTGATATTAAGGGCCCTAATTTTTCTATGACTCAGTCTGATGCAGAACGTGTGATACCAGTAGTTAAAGAAGCAATAGATTATTTTAAAGATAGACTCTCATCTATTGATGGTCTATTGGTTGAAGAGAAGAAGTTCTCAGTCGCTGTCCATTATAGACTTGTAGGTGAGGATAAATATCTTGGTGTCATTAAAGAAGAGGTCAACAAAGTGGTAGATAGTAATGACTCTTTACGCCTTATACAGGGTAAGAAGGTTTTTGAGATCTTACCAAATATTTATTGGAATAAGGGTTGTGCAATAAGATGGATAATTGAAGCACTTAAGCTCTCTTTTAAAGATAATTCAATTATCTATATAGGTGATGATACAACAGATGAAGATGCTTTTAGAGTTATTCGTTCAAGAGGTCATGGCATTCTAGTAGCAGAAGAGCTACATTATTCAGCGGCTGATTTTTGGGTTAAAGATCCAAATAGTGTTAAAGAGTTGTTTGAGAAACTATTAATTTAAAATATTAATATGGTAGATTCCAGCTGGAAAGTAGTCTATAACGGATTTGATCCTGAGGAAGAGTCTCTCAGGGAGTCAATCTGTACTCTTGCAAATGGTTATATTGGAGTGAGAGGGGCTGCCTATGAGTCTGGAGCTTCGCGAATCCATTACCCAGGCTCCTACCTTGCCGGTGGCTATAACAAATTACCTACTCATATTGCAGGAAGGACTATATATAATGAAGACCTTGTCAATATTCCTAATTTTCTGCCTATAACTTTTAAGATTGCAGGCGGTAACTGGTTCTCTCCTTCAAAAGCTAAGATAAGATTCTATCGTCAGGAGCTTGATATTAGGCGAGGTGTTTTAAAGAGAGATATAAGATTTCAAAATCGTCTGGGACATAAGACTCATCTGGAGAGCTCTAGAGTTGTAAGCATCTCTAATCCCCATCTAATAAGCTATAAGTATGTCATAATTCCGGAGAACTATAGTGGTTGGATCACTGTTAGAACCATGCTTGATGGAGCTGTTATAAATTCAGGAGTTGAGCGCTATAGACAGCTTAACTCAAAACATTTAGTTCCAGTGTCTTTAGGAAAGTTTAGCTCTAATGGTGTCTATCTCATGATGAAAACCTCCCAATCGAAGATTACAATTGCTCAAGCTGCTAAGGTTCGTATCTTTAGTGCTAGCGGTGAGAAGAGACCTAAAATAAGAGATGTAAGTAGGGGTAGAGAGAGGATAGATCAGGTATTTAGATTATATATAAAACAAGGCAGGCGTTATGAGATAAATAAGGTGGTTTCAATCTATACATCTAAAGATGAGGGAATAGAAGATCCTCTAGAGTCTGCAATTCATCTGGTTAAGAGAGTATCAAAGTTTGAAAGTGTTTTAAAACCACATGAAAATGCTTGGGATGAACTCTGGAAGAAGTTTGACATTCAGATTGATAGTGATATCTTTTCTCAGAAAGTATTGAGACTCCATATCTTTCATCTTCTTCAGACAGCCTCACCTCATATTACAAAGATAGATGCCAGTCTTCCTGCTAGAGGATTACATGGCGAAGCCTATAGAGGACATATATTCTGGGATGTTATGTTTGCAATGGCACTATACAATCTACATCTGCCTGAGATATCTGAGTCTCTGATACTCTATCGCTACAATAGATTGGATTGGGCCAGAAAATATGCCAGAAGAGAGAAGGCTAAAGGAGCGATGTTCCCCTGGCAGAGCGGTTCAACAGGAGAAGAGGAGACCCAGACTGTCCATTTAAATCCATTGTCGGGTGAGTGGGGTCCTGACTATAGTCGTAATCAACGCCATGTCTCACTTGCAATTGCATATAATGCCTGGCGTCATTATATGAAGACAAAAGATATTAATTTCCTTGCTAATCATGGAGCCGAGTTAATACTCTCTATTGCTAGGTTCTTTGCTTCAATATCTAAGTTTGATCAGAAAGATTCTAGGTATCATATTGAAGGTGTTATGGGTCCGGATGAGTTTCATGAAAAACATCCCAACTCTGAAAAAGCAGGTTTAAAAGATAATGCTTATACAAATCTTATGACTGTCTGGTTGCTTATAAGGGCAGAAGAGGTTTTAAATATTCTACCATCTAAAGATAGAACCAGAATCTCACGTAAGATAGGTCTTAAGAAAGAAGAGCTTGCATCTTGGAAAGATATAACCAAGAAGATGAATGTTGTTAT
Source organism: uncultured Planctomycetia bacterium (assembly GCA_964627735.1). Taxonomy (GTDB): domain Bacteria; phylum Omnitrophota; class Gorgyraeia; order Kaelpiales; family Kaelpiaceae; genus Kaelpia. The sequence continues at coordinate 7,354 of CAZVIC010000052.1, forward strand.
AAATGAAGAGGGTATTATTGCTCAGTTTGATGGTTATTTTGATCTTAAAGAACTCAATTGGGAGAAGTATCGCGAAAGGTATGAGAGCATAGAGCGTTTGGATAGGATTCTTAAGGCTGAAGGTAAGTCTCCAGACGATTATAAAGTCTCTAAGCAGGCCGATGTTTTGATGTTCTTTTACTTGTTGAATTTAGCAGAGGTAAAAGAGATCTTTAATAATCTGGGTTATGAGTTTAGTAAAGATACTCTTAATAAGAACTACAAGTATTATGTAAAGCGTACCTCCCATGGTTCTACTTTAAGCAAGGTAGTCCACTGTTATATTGCCCATCTTTTAAATAAACCTAAGGAGACTTGGAGATGGTTTAATGAGGTATTAGAGTCTGATTTCTTTGATACTCAAGGTGGTACAACATCTGAAGGGATACATGTTGGTGTTATGGGCGGCTCTATAGATATAGTATTACGTGGCTTTGTAGGTTTACGTATTTTTGAAGATAAGATCAAGCTCAATCCTCGTATTCCAAGAAGATGGCAGGGGATAAAGTTCAGGATAAACTATAAGGGTAGCTGGATAACATTCTCTGCTACAAATAGACAGGTCACTGTATTTGTTCAGGGGCCTAAGAATAAGATCTTTCCTACAGCTATTGAGATTGGCTCTAAGACCCATAGTGTTATCTGTGGTAAACGTTCTAGGTTCACCATTAAAAATTAGCCTATAGGCTAAATTACTTTATAAGATATGATCTTTTTTCTTGACATAATCAGCCTTTGGTCTATAATCACTACTATTACTATCAAATAAGTAGTAATTAGGAGATATTTTGAAACTCTCGACTAGAAGCAGGTATGGATTAAGGTTGATCTTTGAATTGGGTCTCTATTACGGAGATGGTCCTATATTGCTTAAAGATATTGCAAAAAGGGAAGGAATTTCAGAGAGATATCTGGGGCAACTTGTAATTCCTCTAAAAAATGCAGGGTTTATCAGTTCAATACGTGGTGCACATGGTGGTTATCTCTTGAGCCAGAATCCGGTTGAGATATCTATTAAAGATATTATTGAGGTTTTAGAGGGAGATCTTAACTTGGTTGAGTGTGTTAAAGATGGTTCTTCATGTGATAGGGTCTCTAGCTGTGCTACTCGCAGAGTCTGGGCATTATTGGGCGATAAGATAAAAGAGGTATTGAGTTCTTTTACCTTGGCAGATTTGGTTAAAGAGCATCAAGATAGTAAGAATAATATTTTTATCTATAATATTTAGATGATAATGGAGCCTATATTATGAAGATAGCTAATAATATAACAGAGTTGGTTGGTAACACACCTTTGGTTAGAGTTAATAAGATAGCCAAAGATTATAAGGGAGATTTAATAGCTAAGCTTGAATACTTCAATCCTAGTTCTAGTATTAAAGATAGAATAGCTTTAGCTATGATTGAAGATGCTGAGAGTAAGGGCTTAATAGATAAAGGTGCTGTTATAGTAG
>CAZVIC010000053.1:0-8792 GCA_964627735.1 uncultured Planctomycetia bacterium
CTCATTCTCTCTTTTTTTTAATATTTTATGTCGCTCTAAATAGTTTACCAGTCTTACTATCTTGTCTTTCTTAAGATTAAAATCTGAAATAATTAGTTCATAATCAAGAGGAAATTTTCCATCTTGAAATTTATTGACAATAAACTTGAGGAAACTATAAAGCTCATTAAACTCAAGTAATGAATCGTTGTCTTTCTTAGATATGCCTTCGAGATTTTTTCGATTCTGAAACACATAACCTAGTTCTGCTCCATAAAGTATCAACATCCAACTAAAATATATCCAAACAATAAATATCGGAACACTGGCAAAGGTTCCATAGATCGCATTATATTTGGTGATTCCTATTTGAAATTGAATATAGGCCCATTGGAACACTTGTAATACTGTACCTGCTATTACTCCAGAGATTACTCCTGAGGATAGATTTACCTTAATATTCGGCATAAACATGTAGAATATAGATAATGCGATCCAGATACTTACGAACGGCAAAAACCTAATGAGATGAAGATAGACATCGTTTAATAAGTCGTTCTGAAGCAAACTTTGAACAAGAGCATTAGAACTTAAACTTGCTGTAAATGTAAAAGTTATAAATACGAATATTGGGCAAAGCACTACAATTGTTAGGTAGTCTGAGATCTTTCTTGTTATCCTGCGAGCCGAATCTACATTCCATACAGCATTGAATACCTCTTCTATTGAACCCAAAAGTCTTATTGTAGCAAGAAGCAAAACCGCAATGCCCATAGTTCCAAGATTCTTAAGATTAGTATTCTCTATATATTGTAAGATTTTAAGAAAGATATCTTGTTTCCCTAAAGCAATTTTATGAATAACAATGTCTTGGAAATAATTCTGGATACCCAATCCTTTTGATATCGCAAATATTAAAGCTAAAAAAGGTATCAACGTAAGAATAGTAATAAAAGAGAGTGCAGCCGCATGCAGTTTACATTTATCTTGATTAAAATTGTAGATTATACTTTTTAGAAAAAGAAAAGAGGTGCTTAGAGTTTTTTTTATCTTTTTAACCATCTCTCTTTGATCTTATATTTTTTTCAAGTTTTTCTAGAGTATTTTCATCAATATTAAATGAACTATCTTGAGATGGAAAAGAACTGCCTAAAACATCCGAACTAAAGTTTTTAAATGCTCCTAAAATCTCGTTTTCTAAATCAAGATACTCTTTTACAAATTTCTTCTTCTTTTCTTCTCCTATTCCGAGCATATCATATGTTACAAGAACCTGGCCATCGCAATGTTTACCAGCACCGATACCTACAGTGGGAACTGAAACTGATTCTGTTATTATCTTGGCCAATTGTTGAGGAATACACTCTAATATAATTGCAAAGCAACCCAGTTTATCTAAAAGCAAGCTCTCTCTGTAAATCTTTTCTGCTGCAGATAGCTCTCTGCCTTGAACCTTATAGCCTCCTAAAAGAACGGCTGACTGAGGAGTCAATCCTATATGTCCTAAGACAGGTATACCAGCCTTAATGAGGGTCTCTATTCTATCCTCTATTATTTCTGCACCTTCTAGTTTGACAGCATCGGCACCTGATTCCTTGATAAATCTTCCTCCATTGCGCAATGCTTCTTCATTTGAAACCTGATAAGACATAAAAGGCATATCAGCTATTAGGAAAGTGTTTTTTGCTCCTCTTCTGACAGCTTTTGCATGGTGGACCATCTCATCCATTGTAACAGGAAGCGTTGAGTCGTAACCTAACACTACGTTACCTAAAGAGTCTCCTACTAAAGCTATATCGATCCCTGCTTTCTCTATCAACCTTGCAGTTGGATAATCATGAGCTGTAAGCATAGTAATTTTGCTTTTAAGCTCTTTTTTCTCTTTTATCTGGGATATTGTTAATTTAGCCATCTTTTCCTATTATTCCCCTTCTCTTGATAGCGCTATTAAGCCAAGAGATATCTTTTATGAGATATAGTATACATAAGGGATTAATTGAAATCAAGAGAATCAAAAGATAACTATCGTAAAGTAATATGTAAGGTAAATTTTTAATATAATCACCTAAGGTCTCATTTTTTATTAATGTTGCACATCTATTCTTTAAATATTGTACCTTTAGATTGTTATCAAGATTTAAGAACCCAAAGCGGGATTTTCTCTTCCAGCCAGTTGTTCCTCGACAATGAAAGGCAATAGCTCTTGGGGTAAAATATGATCTCCAGCCTTTATTATTTGCCCGCCAATTTAAATCTAAGTCTTCCAAGTAAGCTTTATAGTTCTGGTCGAAGTATTCATTCTCTATGCTTACATCTTCTAACATCTCTTTTCTGTAAAAAGCAACTGCTCCACCTACTCCCCAAATATAACCTTCGCTATAGTTATTAGAGTCTTTTTCTTTATAGCCTCTCTCATAGCCACGCCTAGAGCGTGTTAAAAACTGCCCTGTTGAATCTATAAGACTTGTGATTGGATTTATAATTTTTCCGGTCACTGAACCTACAAGCCTATCTCTTTTAAAAACTAAAACTACCTCTTTAATATAATCTCTGTCTAATATAACATCATTGTTCATGCAAAGTATAAATTTGGAGTCAGAAGATCTTATACCCTGATTGTAAGGGGTTGCCAGAAACATATTCTCCCTGTTTTTAATTATCTTTGCTTTTTTAAACTCACGTTCAACCATCTCAATAGAACCATCGGATGAGTTATTGTCTATAACTATAAGTTCAATATTCTCATAGCTTTGATTTAAAATTGATTTACAACAGGTGAAGAGATACTCCCGTCTATTGTAGTTCACCACTATAACTGAAACAGCCTCTTTCATAGATTATTTTTTTTAAATAGCTTAAAGTAGGTCGACTCTGTTTTAATACGTCTCAATAGCTTCTCAATTAATAGCTTTAAACCGTAGCGTTTATAACGTTTGACTATAAAACTAAGTGGATCTTCTTTTAAGTTGCCTATAAAGAAAAAATGATCTCTCTTTGTTGTAGCTATCTTCAACACTCTCTCTATCTCGTCTTTTTTGTAATCAGGATAACTTAAGATAGCGGGTCCTCCTCCATCAAAAGAGTGAGGGTCATCACTTATAATAAAACCTCTCTCTTTTGCCCAGTAGTAGAAAGGTGTACCAGGTTGAGGCGTGGTCAATGATATCTGTACGTTATCAACTAGATCCTGTTTTATAATATGAGTTATAAAATCTATTGTCTTAATATCTTTTTCTTTATTTGACCCAGGTAGACCCAGCATAAATGTAGTATAGGTCTTTAATCCTATCTCTTTAGCATAGCTTAACTTAGAAAGTGTTTCATCAATTGATACTGGTTTAGCTATCGATGTAGCCAACTCTTCCGAAGCTGTCTCTATACCAAAACGTACTTTGTAATATCCCGCCTCTCTCATATTGCTCATGCTCTCTCTATCTAAAAATCTTAAATCACACATGGCTTCGTATTTTAAGTTATTCAATCCTGAGCTTATAATTTTTGATGTCAGTTCTTCAATAAAATCTTTACTTGAATTATGAGACTCTTCATCAAAAAAAATACCTTCAAGTTGGGGGTAGCTATTTTTTAGATATTCTATCTCAGATATAACATCGGCTACCTTGCGAAACCTCTGCAGGGGTTGGTCATAATAGACATTTCTTGCAACGCAGAAAGGACAATTCCCATAACAACCGCGACTGGCATAAGCCTGAATCTCAAGATATTCTGAGCTTGGCTCGCCAGGATTACCATATTCAATTCTCTTTACATCTTCGTCTTCTGGCCAAGGCAATTTCATTATCTCTATTAATGGCCTACGTTGATTTGGATAGAGTCCAGCTATAGAGCTATCCTCGTTTTTAAATAGCTCGAGCAAGGTCTCTTCATATTCTCCGATAGCTACATAGTCTATACCTTTAGAGGTAAGATCTTGAGGAAAAGCAGTAGCATGCTGACCAACAAATACTATCTTAGCTTGGGTCTTCTCTTTTAAGCTCTTTCCAACCCAAAGATTCTCAGATATTGTTCGTGTAGCACTCTCTATTATCAGCCAATCTGGACTCTCTTCTAAAATATTATTCAAAGTCTCTTCCTTGCTCCATCTTTTAAGACAGGGGTCTATAAGTTTTACCTTATGAGAACTCTCTCTTTTAAGCAGAGCAGATGCATAAGCAAGCTCCCAAGGGTAGTAACAGAACCAAGATGAGAGTTTTTTAACACCCTCAGACCATCGGGAAGGAGAGTGTATGATAAAACGCCCCCTATCATCTTTGCCAACAGAGTTCATAAGAACTATCTTTTTACTCATAATCCCCTATTCAATATTGATATCAATTTCTGAGTCTGACTATAATCAGAATAATTTAACACTATACTCTCTCTTGCTGATTTTGAAATATCAGAATACAATTTACTATCTTCTAATATCATCTCTATCTTACTTTTAAAGCTCTCTTTATCTTCAACAAGAAAACCATTCTCTTTGTCGTTGATTATGTTTTTAACTTCACCAAAAGATGTAGCAACGACAGGTATGCCCTTACTCATAAATTCCAACACTTTTACAGGAAACTTAGACTCCGTGAATCTGTTCTGTACCTTAAGAGGAAATAATCCTAAGCTTATATTGCTTAGATATTCAGGAATCATTGAACTATCTATCCAGCCCCTAAAAATAACATTTTTAAGTTCTAATCTTTTAGCCTCAGCTGTAATCTTATTTTTGTAATGTCCATCTCCTACTACTTCAAGTTTAAGACAAGGCAAATCTTTCATTATCTCAAAGAGATATTTTAAGTTCAGATAGTCTTCCTCTCTAAACATTGTTCCAACCCAAGCTAAATTTTTAGCCAAAGCGCCTTCACTAATACTGGGTTTGAATAGTTCTACATCTATCCCCGGAGCAAGGTAATAGCTCTTTGAATTAATGGTAGTTATGTATTTTTGTAGATAATGGCTCCCACTTATACAGAGAGTTGCCTTTTTTGCTGTCTTTCTGAATAAAAACTCTGCTTTTGACCTTGGAAAGAGACCTTTAAAGTAATCTATGTTTTCTCTAAACTCCCAATCGTCTACATCATATATAAATTTTATCTTATTTTTAAGACAGAACAATAGCGGAGCCAGGGAGTGATAATTAAAGCGTTGAATTATAATTAGAGGTTGCTTGTATTGTTTAAACTTAAAGTAGGCTTTTAGGTTATAATTTATCTTATCAACTGTCGATAGATATTGCTCTAGCATGCCTGAGTAAGCACCAAGGTCTTTAGCATAAGATATAGCTTCAGCTCTATATCCTTCTTCCTTTAGTATTTTTATGAAATTGTAAACTCTATACTTTGCTCCGGGAAGCTCGGGAGACTCTCTTGTTACAAATATCAGCTCATAGTCTTTTAAGCTCATAGCCTTTTAGAACTTTTCTATACATATTTATGATATTCTCTGCGCTCCAGCTCCAATTGTATCTTTCGAGCGCTCTTCTTCTAGTTAAAGTACCCATCTTCGCCCTTAGCTCAGAGCTAGAGAGCAACTCGTTTATTCCACCTGCCAAAATAATATGATTACCAGGTTCGACTAATAGACCAACTCCTCCAACCATATTTCTGACCTCGCCAACATTACTTGCAACTATAGCTTTACCCGAAGAAAGATACTCAGCAAGCTTTAAGGGGCTTTTACACATTGTGATATCGTTTTTAGCAAAACAACCTACGCATACATCGGCTGCTGCTATATATTTTTTAGTCTGATTATGAGGAATAGAGCCTGTAAATATAATCCTCTCAGAAAGGTTAAAATCTCTCGCCAGGTTCTTAAGCTCTTCTAATCTATAGCCTCCTCCAACAATAAAAAACATCGTCGTTGGATACCATTGAATGACAATTTTTGCAGCATGAATTAATAGCTCTGCATATTGAGCTCCATGCAACTGGCCAAGATATAAGACTATAGGACCATTGATGCTGTGTTCTTTTCTAATCTCTTCTCCTGAATTCTCAGGTTTAAACTCTTCTGAGTTTGCCCCTACAGGGGCAGATGTAATCCTCTCCTTAGATATGCCGTAGTTATCTGTTGCAAGATTAGCAAGCCTTCTACTGGACAGAGAGATAGAGTCTACAAACTTCGGCAAAGCTCTTTCAAGTATCCAGATATATAGCCCTATAATTGGAGAGGCTGGTTTTCCATAAAAATAGATTTTTGCCTCCCAGTCATCCCAATCATAGTGTAAGGGTTTATTTTTTATCCAGGCTGCTATTACAGCTGGGATAGAGCAATAATGAAAACATTTTTGAAAATGAACGATATCGGCCCACTCAACTTCTTTTATAAGTCTTTTGGTATTCTTGAAAAATATACCTAAGCCTCGCCTTCTATCTAAAGTCATTACCTCTATACCAGAATAATCTGAAAACGAACTTTTAATATCTTTATGACTAAGTGGAAAATATGCTATCCTTACTTCATGGCCTTCTTTTTTGAACTCTTTGGCTATGGATTTTATTCTTATTGTCCAAGGTTCACTTAAGTGAAATATGTCATGCGGATGTAGCATTAATATCTTCATATCTATTAACTCCCAGGAAAGATTATTATTCTCCTGACCTTTTTTAAGACCCAAAGATATGTTTCTGCTACCAAGGTTAGAACAATTATCAAAATTAAATAAGGTATCTTCAAGATTCTTCTTCTTGGAATTACAAATTTACCTGAGAAGCTCTCTCTCTGACTAGGAAGATGCTGAATCTTATTTACAAGAGCTTCTAGTTTAGCGATATTTACACCGCTGCCTCTTTGTTGTTTGCCCTCCTCGAGGTTTGTCTCCATAACCTTAAAACCAAGTTCTTCTGCTAGCTTTAAAAGATGCTCCCCTCTCTCTCTTCTTAAAGAATAATTATTTCCATCCTCTGTCTCCCAAAGATAGTGCCAATTATCATTAGGTAGCGATTTTATTTTAAATTTAGAGTAATTTCTATAGACATCTGTTCCAGCCATAAGATGTAGAGTATTTATCGATTTAATAGTATTGATATATTCTCTGTTACGTCTAAAAAAATCTGCTGTTTTCTGAAATTCAGCTTCATCTTCAGATGGAAAACCTATCATAACAAAGAGCTCTGTCTCCATTCCTGCAAGAGATGCTTTTCTTAAAAAATCTTCAGCTGTTTCAACATTGTATAGTTTTCGCATATTACTTAAGACTTTATTCGACCCACTCTCCAATCCAACTTGAAGTTTTACACATCCAGCCTCTTTCATTTTTTTAAGAATAGAGATGTCCATATCCTTTCTGGGCATAACCTCCCCTGTCCATTCTATCTTAAGTTTGCCCTCTATAATTTTATCGCAAAGTTGATCTAAAACCTGAGGACTCCCATTTAAAAGCGGATCACAGATCGTGAAAGCATCTATGCCGTTAACATCTTTATGGTATTTCAACTCTTCATATATATGTCCTGCAGAGCGCGAACGATAACCTTTTATAAGCTCATGATTGATACAGAAAGCACAGGTTCCTATGCAACCTCTGGACCACTCTAAAATGAGAGAGTTACCCGGATAGAGGCTTAAATCAAAATCTTCATAGCTAGGATATGGTAGGACGTCTAAATCTTTTATTACTTCTCTCTCTCTTAATATAGAAGACTTACCGTCAGTCATTCCTATTGCTCCAGAGATATTTTTACAACCTTTTGTTTTCATTATCTCAAGAAGAGTCTCTTCTCCTTCTCCGACAACAAAAAAATCTATCTTATCTGCTATACTATCTATAAATATATTTCTTGAATGCTCTGTTAGCGTAGCAGGACCGCCTAAAATTATTTTCTTTGAACTATCCTTCATCTTTATTCTTTTTATAAACTCTATTGTCAATCGTTCTTTAGGATCTACCACAGAGAATCCTATGATTTTAGCACCACTCTCTAGTATTCTCTTTACAGCTAGGTCTATATCTCTATCAAAGATCTTCAAAATAAGATTAAACCACTCTTCGTCTCTCCAGAAATTTTTGTTTTCAACATGCCAAAGATGCTGCAATTCTTTACCTATAGATCTGTAGAATTCGATATTAAAATCAAAAACACTAGGATTATAGCCATGTTTTCTGAGATAGCCTGCTAAATATCCAAGCGCTAGAGGTGGATTATTAATACCCCAAGGAGCTGTTGTAATAAGGGCTATGTCACTCTTCTTCACCATACTGTTATCTGGTAGAGCAGTTGCTTCAGTAGTATAGGGTATATTAAGTTCTCTCAAAAGTCTGTGTACTCTCTTAACTCTTTTCATCCTAAGATCAAAATCATTTTCTCCCTCTACGAACCATTTTACACCAGAGTTCTCATCGGGTAATTTAATATTAAACTTTTCGGGTTTTGAAAATATTTCTGAACCGGTCATTAAAAAGAGTGGATTTACAGATTTAACATAATCTATTTCTCTCTTATTTAGTCTTATAAAATCAAGTGTCTCTTGGAAATCGTCATCGTTCTCTGATGGAAACCCAACAATAAAGTACAATACATTTTTTATATTTGCTTTTTTTGTTAAAGAGAGAGCTCTTTTAGCATCTTCGACTAAAAAAGTCTTATTCATAAGCTTGAGCACCTTATTAGAACCACTCTCTACACCATATTCTAATCTGAAGAAACCAGCTCTTTTCATCTTTTTAAGTAAACCTAAGCTCATATCTCCACGTGGTATTGCAAGGGCTGTAAATTTTACCTTAAGATCTTCTTTTATTATCAGGTCAGATAGTTTTTCTAACCATTTTAAGTCAGAGTTTATTGATGAATCTACAATAGAGAAATACTCTT
>CAZVIC010000054.1:0-8371 GCA_964627735.1 uncultured Planctomycetia bacterium
TTCTATTATAATTGTCATAGTAGGTGTCATTGCCTGGAGTCCAGATTTTCTTAGCGTCATAGACCCTCTTGACAGTCTCTTCATGATTTATGAAAGTAAACTTAGGGAGCCATTCTCTGATATGCAGGATAACCTCTTCACGGTAATACTCTTTCTTATTTATCGAGATATAATCTCTTACTTGGTCATTTCTTCTCTGGTTGAATTCTTGAGCTTCTAGCATCAAGCTCTCTATCCCTACTCTCTGCTCATCGTACTTGTATTCCCCTCTTACACCTATCCAGGGGTGAATCTTTAATCCTTCACGATCTTTAAAATAAGGGACTCTAAAGTTCTTATGTTTTGTATAGTAAGGATCAAGTATTGTGTTTACTGTTGGACCCAATCTTTCAGCCCCGTACACTTTACGAGCATCTACGCTTATAAATTCTGCTATTATTGCATTTTCTGGATAATCACCGCGATCTTTAGGTTCATATTTTTTCTTTGTAGGTTTTGTTATTTTAGGTAAAGACCTCTCTTCTGCCTCTTCTTTCTCTTCGACTTCTATTAACGGCTTATCTTCTTCTTTTTTTACTACTAACTTAGGTAAGGTTCTCTGCTTTTTTGTTTCATCAGAGAGCTGCTTAAATTTGACATTCTCTTCTGTTTTTAAATTTATGATTTTCTCTGGTTCTATTTTTTTTACAACTCTTATCTCTTTTTTTTCTGATACTGCTAGAGGATATAACTTCTTTGCCCGTGTATAGTACTCTCTGGCTAACTCTGGATTTTGATTTTCAATGTCATTGCCTTTTGCATTTAAAGTATAGGCAAGCTTTATTTTCCATTCTGGGTAAGTCTCTTGCGCTTCTGTAGGATAAACCTTAAAAAAGAATAGGCCAGATAGCAAAGCTATAGAAATAAACAATTTTGTCTTATTTTTTATCATCTTGATAATTATATCATAAATTTCTATTTCTGGTATAGCTAGAACTTAACTATATAAAATATTAATGCTATTATTATTAATAAGCTTATTATGTAAAAATCATTGAATTTAATAAACTCTGAAATCTTTATAGCAGTAGAAAGGTTCTCTCTCTTATACTCAATCTCTCTTATCTTCTCTATTTCTGCTAAGTCTCTTCGGTTGCTCTCTCTGTCTGGTTTATTTATGCCAATCGTATCTTTATACTTTTTAAGCTCTTGCTGTGAAAAGCGAATAAATTTACCGGCAATCTTATAGTGTGGGATCTTGTTCTCTTCTATTAGGTTCTGAAACACATCATCATCAATCCCAAGAAATGCAGCTGATTCGCTAAACGTCAAAAGTTTATCCATTGTTTTTTAGATTAAGAAACTTTCTCTTTTGAGAGCCAGTTTTCAACCTCTTTTCTGTCAAATAGATATTTAGAGCCCTCTCTCATGACAGGTATCTTGTTGTCTTCTACCCAATTAAGAAGGGTCTCTCTGTCAATCTTAAGATAGGTTGCCATCTCTTCAATTGTCATAAATTTAGTTGTTTCAGACTTCATTATACATTCGCCGTTTAGTATTGCACCCTCTTCTACGATTAAAACAGGAGTTTTGATTTCGCCTTTAACGTTAGCAGGTGATATTAGAGTCAATCTTTTCTGGGCAATTATGTTGCCTTCTACCCTGCCTGCAATTGTAATATCCTCACCAGTTATCTCTGCTCCCACATAAGCATCTTTTCCAATCAAAAGCGTACCCTTTGTATCAAGCTTGCCTTTAAAATCTCCGTTTATGGTAAGATTTACGGGATCTTTAAAGGTTAGCTCACCTTGCATCGTAGCATTGACTTCTAATACTTTCTGATCACTTTTTTTCTTGGCAACCACATTGCACCTCCTTTATATCCAGTTTATTGATTTTATACCTGCTATTCTAGCAAGATCACTCTTGATCTCCTCAGAATATTTACCTAATATTTTCAAATTAAATTCTATTAAACAGCTATCTTCTTCTCCAGATATATTTTTAATACTGAAGTCTTTTATCTCACTACTGTATTCAGTTAGTATTGTTCTAACATCTTGAAGTATATTTAAGTTTGTAGGTCCTTCTATCTGTAAGGTTTTAAATGTAAAACTTTTTAAAATATTTTTTTCAAAATCGGGCAAGAAAAACAATACCCCCAAAATTATTAGAGTTGCTATTATAGCTGAACTATAACCACCAGATCCGATCGCAAGTCCTATTCCAGCTACAGCCCAGAGAGATGCTGCTGTTGTTAGGCCACGTATTGAAGCTTTAAAACGTATTATTGTCCCTGCTCCCAAAAAACCTATTCCGCTTATAACCTGTGCTGCTATTCTGGACGGATCTGCAGGAGCACCGTATATTTTGTACATATTTATTGACGTGATCATCATGAGAGTAGAGCCTATTCCAACCAATATATGCGTCCTAAAACCAGCTGCTCTTCCATGTCGTTCTCTCTCAAGACCAATCAATCCTGAGAGTATCAATGCCAGTAAAAGTTTATAGATATTAATTAATTCCATCTCTCTTCAAATATTGAGTAAGGCTCGAAGTTCAAATCAAACCCTATATCTCTGTTCCTATTATACAGTTGGTAGGCAAAACCTGCAACCATTCCTGCATTATCTGATGAATATTTTTTGTCAGCCAGATATACCTCTGCCTCTAGGTTTTCCAGCAACTCTCTTAGTCTGCCATTAGCTGTAACTCCTCCACCAGCAAGAACTCTTTTGAGTTTGAAATCAGCCAAAACATGCTCAACTTTTAAAAGCAACGACTTTAAAGCTGCCTCTTGAAAGCCGTAGCATATTTCATCGATATCAGAGTCTTTAAGCTTCTCTTGCTTCTTAAGATAATAAAGAACCGCAGTCTTAAGACCGCTATAGCTTAAATCGTAGCCATCTTTTACCTTTGGCGGAGTAAAGGAGATATCTCTTCTCTTGGCCCTCCTTGCTCTTCTCTCTATCTCTGGCCCTCCAGGAAAACCAAGTCCAAGCATTTTGGCTACCTTATCGAAAGATTCACCTAAAGCATCGTCTCTTGTCTTCCCAATCAACTTAAAATCACAAAAACCTTTAACTATAAATATGCTTGTATGGCCACCTGAAACTGCAAGCCCTAAGTAAGGGAACTCTATATCTCTTTTATCTAAGTAGGGTGAATAGAGGTGGGCCAATATATGGTCGACTGGTATTAAAGGTAGACCTAAAGCATAGGCAATAGATTTTGCAAATGTGATACCAACCATAAGTGAGCCTATCAATCCCGGTCCTTGAGTAACAGCTAGAGCATCTATTTTGGATAGATCTAGCCTTGATTCAGATAGTGCTTCTTTTAAGACTGGAAGTATTACCTCTACATGGTGACGTGTGGCTATCTCTGGTACTATTCCTCCGTATTTTCTGTGAAGGTCTATACTAGAGGCTATGATATTTGATTCTACGATATTCCCATCTTTAACTATGGCTATTGAAGTCTCATCACATGAGGTCTCTATTCCTAGTACTCTCATCTTAGCTCCGACAGTTTAATTGGATAGGTGTTCTCTTCTATTTCACTCAACATACTCAGTATAGTTTTTAGTGTTATCTCTCTATCATGGCCTATTGCTATTGCAAAACCTTTTCGTTTTGCTAAAAGTATAGCCTCTCTGATCTGCTGCTTAATATACTCACTACTTCCAATATTATCGATAAAAACATCTCTTTGGAAACATTTTAAATTTAGTTCTCTTGCTACTTCTGGCCCTTTAGAGTCCGATACAACACGACTATCTAAAAAATAGAGACCTTTATCTTTAAAGACCTTTAAAATAGTTGCCATCTTCTCTCTATTTCTACAGAGAGAAGAGCCCATATGGTTATTCATTCCTTTAACATTTTTTAACTCATTTAAGATGTTATGCAACTCTTCTAATATTTTTTCATCTGGAGTTGTACTTTTAATTGTGCATTTCTCAAGACGTCTTTCAATCTTTACGCTTTTAACTGGCTCCATCGGTAGGTGAAGAAGTACTTCATGGCCATTTTTACCAGCAAACAGGCTTACACTTTTTGAATATTTTAAATTGGGAAGTATTGATATGTTCAAAGGTATTCCTATCTCTTTTAAATAATGAAGGTTCTTATTGTTGTATCCAAAATCATCAAGAACTATAGCAAGGTAACCTTTGTCTTTTTTAATTAACTTAACATTGTATAGGGGTATATTTTTAAACAATACGCTGTATTCTACCTCATCAGACAACCGCTCTGTTTTTAAGAGTAGAAAACCTTCTTTCTCTAATATACTCTTAAGTTTCTCTTGGAATGCATCGAAAGGAAAGTCAGGTGGAACTTCATATGCTCTTTCTATCAACAGATATTTGGAGCCAAATTTTTTATAGATCTCTCTAGATTCTTTTCTTAATGTATGACTATCAATACCAAAACTACCTAGGTAATTTTTTAAGCAGGTTTCCATCTGTTCAGTTTTGTCTATATGATTTTTAGGCAAAACATAAAACAGAGCGATTATAATGGATAGTGAAATTAATAACTTAAAAGAGAGTCTCATTAAGATTCGGAGAGCATCTTATTGTACTTAATCAAACCCTTCATAATATCTACTGCTTGCTCGAGCTCAAAGTCTAGTTTAATCTCTTTTTCTTCAAGTAATATCTTCTCTTTCCCTTCCGCTATATCTTCAAACATTGTTTTGGTATCTAACTCAGATTTAGCCTCTCTGGATAAAGCTTTGGTTATTCTGCTGTCTATCTCAACGTCAGGATCTATTCCTTTTTCGTGTATCAAATTTCCGCTTGGAGTATAGTAGTGTGCCGTCGTTAACCTTACAGCCGAATCATCCTTTAAAGGTATGATTGTCTGCACAGATGCTTTTCCAAATGAAGTTTGACCTACAATCAAACCTCTATTGTTATCTTTTATTGCTCCAGCAAAAATCTCAGAACCGCTTGCACTTCCCTTATTTATAAGGACAATCATCGGCTCTTTTAAGAAGCTCCCTCCTTTAGAGTGGAACTTCATATCCTGCTTAGGGTTTCTACCTTGAGTATAGACCACCAGCTCTCCTTTTGGCAAAAACTCGCTGGTTATAGCTACTGCTATATCAAGAAGTCCACCGGGATTGTTTCTTAAATCAACTATTAAGCCTTTAATCTTTTTATCTTTAAGAGTATTTAATGCTTTTTTAAAATCGGGCAATGTGTTCTCTTGGAACTCAAGAATTTTAATGTAACCGATATTATCATTTATAACTTTAGACTCTTTAACGCTCTATATTTTTATGATATCTCTTACAACTTTAAATCCTATCAATCGTTGTTCGCTCTCTCTTAGTATTACAAGAGAGACTTCTGTTTTAGGTTTACCTCTTAATTTTTTAACTGCCTCCATTAAGGTTATACCCTTTGTGCTCTCGTCTTCTATCTTGACTATCCTATCGCCAGCTTGTAAGCCTGCGTCATATCCCGGGGTACCTTCAATAGGCGATATTATTGTAAGTACTCCAGTCTTCATGGCAATCACAATTCCTAGACCACCAAATTCACCTTCGGTCTCTATTCTTAGCTCTTTATACATTTCAGGCTCTAAAAATTGACTGTAAGGGTCGAGTGCTCCCAACATTCCTTGTAGCGCACCATAGATTATATCTTTTGACGTCTCTTCTTCTGCATATTCTTGCTGAATAAGAGCTACAACGTCAGAAAAAACCTCAAGGTTGGAATAGAGATCTTGATCGCTACTTTTGACTGGATCATTGAGCTCAACATCCAAAGAATAACTTGAGATGGTATAGGAAGTTATTGACACAACTACTGCAATAGCAATTAAAAACAAAATTCTCTTCATTTTAGACCTCCAATTCCTGATTTAACAACTTATTGACTATCTCAGGGTTTGCTTTCCCTTTTGTCTTCTTCATAATTTGTCCTACAAGAAATTTGATCGCCTCTTTCTTGCCATTTTTAAAGTCTCTAACAGCTCCAGGGTTTTCTTTTATAACTTGAGCTATTGTATCTTGAATGTCAGATTCTTTATTTATCTGTATTAGATTTTCTTTTTCGATTATGACTAATGGATCTAAGTCTTCCTCGAAAAGCTTAGGCAATATACTTTTAGCTATCCTTATAGATATTTTTTTTACCTCTATCATATTAAGCAACTTAGCGCAGTTTAAAGCAGATAGTTTTATCTCTTTAAAATTTATTCCACACTCATTAGCTATACCCATTATATCAGATGTTATAAAATTGCAAGCTAACTTAGGGTTATCATAGTTTTTTAAAACCTCTTCAAAGTAATCACCAATATATTTATCTTTTACCAACAGATTAATATCATAATCGTTTAGACCATAGCTTTCAATGAATCTCTCTCTTCTCTTTTGCGGTAATTCTGGAAGCTCTTTTTTAATACTGTTTTCCAAGTCCTCCGAAATCTCATATTTAACCAAGTCAGGTTCAGGAAAGTATCTATAGTCATGGACTTCCTCTTTACTTCTCATAGTAACTGTCACCTGTCTGCTCTTATCCCAAAGGCGGGTTTCATGAGTAATCTCCTTACCATCATCAAGCACCATTGACTGTCTTTGGATCTCATATTCCAGAGCCTGCTTAACTCCGCGAAATGTATTCATATTCTTTAGCTCTATTTTAGTTCCCAGCTTTTTTGCATTCTCTTTAGCTAAAGATACATTGGAATCACATCTTAAGCTTCCTTCTTCCATATTGCAGTCAGATATATCAAGATATAGTATTGTAGTCCTAAGCTCTTGAAGAAAATCGTAAGCTTCTTGAGTTGAATGTATATCAGGTTCAGTTACAATCTCTATCAACGGAACTCCGGTTCTGTTGTAGTCGACAAAACTTCTCTTGTTATCTTCTGAATGCATCAATTTTCCAGCATCCTCTTCCATGTGGATACGATTGATACGAATATCTCTTCCGTTGATATTTAAAAAACCATCTCTACCTACTGGAAAACTGTACTGTGATATCTGATAATTTTTTGGCAGATCAGGATAATAGTAGTTTTTTCTATCAAAACTGACGTATTCTGAGATATTGCAATTTAAAGCTAGAGCAGCTTTTATAGCATAATGAAAAGCTTTTTCGTTTAAAACAGGTAACGTTCCAGGAAGGCCTAAGCAGACAGGACAGGTATGTGCATTAGGGTCTTTCGTAAAAGATGTAGGGCAAGAACAGAATATCTTTGTTTTACTCCCAAGATGAATATGTATTTCAAGTCCTATCGTAGTTATATATTTCATGATCCGCTATAAACTTTTTCTATTCCAAAGGCTATATCCAGTAGTTTCTGTTCCTGAGAATAATCAGTCATTATTTGAAGACCTAAAGGCAGCCCTTCACTATTTCTACCTATAGGTATTGATATTGCAGGTATTCCAGCTAAATTGGCCGGAATCGTGAAAATATCGGAGAGATACATTTTAAGAGGGTCTCCTGTCTTCTCGTTTAATTTAAAAGCAGCTGTAGGAGAGGTTGGGGATATGATACAGTCATATTTTTTAAAAGCCTCTTGAAAGTCTCTCTTTATAAGGGTTCTTACCTTAGCTGCTCTTAGGTAGTAAGCATCGTAGTATCCGCTTGATAATGAATATGTTCCAAGAATTATCCTTCTTTTTACTTCTTCTCCGAAACCTTTTGATTTTGTTGCCAGGTACATCTTAATCATTGGATTTGCTACTCCTTTTATCCAATCTGCATTTTCAATCCTTAAGCCATACTCTACTCCGTCATAACGCGCTAAATTTGAGCTGGCTTCAGAGGGGGCTATTATATAATAGGTGCTTACTGCATATTCAGTGTGAGGTAGACTTATTCTATCTATGGTAGCTCCTTCTTTTTTCAATAGCTTTAAAACTTCATCCATTCTGCTTTTAACTTCACCATCTATCTCCTCGGGAAAATATTCATCTGGTATCGCTATCTTTATGCCCTTAAGAGTAGGTTTTATATTTTTGCTATATTCCGACTTCTGTTTATTGGAAGACGTTGAATCCTTCGGATCATGCCCTGATATTACCTCAAGAAGCAAGGCAGCATCTCGAACATCCCTTGCTAAAGGCCCAATTTGATCTAGGCTGGATGCAAATGCAATTAAACCATAGCGAGATACCCTACCGTAGGTAGGTTTTAACCCTACTACGCCACATAGAGAAGCAGGTTGGCGTATTGATCCACCAGTATCGCTTCCTAATGCCCAAAGCGCCTCTTTAGATCCAACTGCTGCAGCAGAACCTCCAGAAGAACCGCCTGGTACTCGTGAACTATCATGGGGGTTCTTTGTAGCTCCATAACAGGAAGTCTCACAGGAAGAACCAAAAGCAAACTCGTCCATATTTGTTTTTCCTAATAATATTG
>CAZVIC010000055.1:0-8159 GCA_964627735.1 uncultured Planctomycetia bacterium
CCTAAATGATTTAAAATGTACGCTTGGTTTTAATATAGCTTTAGCTTATTTTCATCATGGAATACGTAAAGAATCTGATAAAGAGCAGAAATACGTAGAAAGCTTAGCATCTAATTTTAAGATTGATTTTTATACTAAAAAATCTGACGTGCCTTCTATTGCAAAAAAAGAAAAACTATCACTTGAAGAGGCTGCAAGAATAGAGAGGTATAATTTTCTAGTGTCAACGGCTAAGAGGAAAAGATTTAATAGAATAGCTGTAGCTCATAATAGTGATGACCAGGCTGAGACTTTGTTGCAGAGGTTGATTAGAGGGTCAGGGTTAAAGGGTTTTAAAGGTATCTCTTTTAAGATGAATATGGATGGGGTAGAGATAATAAGACCTTTGCTCTCTTCTTCAAGAAAAGATATAGAGAGGTACTTAGAGGGTAACAAAATATCTCCGTGCATAGATAAGAGCAATTTTGATGTTAAATTTAATCGTAATAAGGTTAGGCATGAATTAATACCTTATATTGAAAAAGAGTTTAATCCAAATATAAAAGAGCTTCTCTGCAAAACAGCCTCTAATATGTCGCAGTTAAATGATTTTATAGAGACTGAGATAGAAGATGCTTTTAAAAGGTGTGTGAAAAAAGAGTCTTCTTATGTTAAGATAAAGATTGATAGACTTAAAAGGTTGCATTCTTATATGATGGCGGAACTAGTGAGAAAAGCAGTCGAAGTCGTTAAGGGCGATTTAAAGAAAATTGAATATTCTCATTGGAAAGAGATAGAGTCGTTAGTTTATGAACGTCCGGATAATTCTATAGTAGATTTGCCTGGAGGAATAAAGATTAAGAAAGATAAATTTTGGATAATTATAGGGAGGTAGATAGATATGGAGAATAAGAAAAGAGATAAAAAAAAGGATTTTCGTACCAGGAGTCTTTTAGTCTGGCTTTTGGTTATGGTTCTATTTTATATGTTTTGGCAGGGCAATGTAGATCAGGGATTAAATCAGATTGAACTTAAATATTCAGAGTTTTATAAGATTTTAAAAGATAGTCCTAGTGATATAAAACTAGTTGTTAAGACTGAGAATCTAATAAGGGGTGAATTAAAAGATGGCACCGGGTTTAGAGTAATGATTCCTGATGAAGACAAGGATTTTGTAACTTTCATGAGAGAGAATATATCTGATTTTAGAGTAGAACCCCCTAAGACATTGCTATTGCAGGTTCTTTTCTCAGTTGGGCCAATCTTACTATTTATTGTTTTTCTTTGGTTTCTGCATCGTGGTTCAAGAGGTGGGGCAGGTAGAATATTCTCGTTTGGAAAAATGAAAACAAGGCTTGGTTCAGATGGGCAGGACAAAATTACATTTGATGATGTTGCTGGAGTTACAGAAGCAAAAGAAGAGTTAAAAGAGATAATAGATTTTCTTACAGATCCAAAGAAATTTCAGCGTTTAGGAGGTAAGATTCCAAGAGGTGTTCTTCTAACAGGCCCTCCTGGAACAGGTAAGACGCTTCTTGCAAAAGCTGTGAGCGGAGAAGCTGGAGTTCTTTTTTCATCTCTATCAGGTTCAGATTTTGTTGAAATGTTTGTTGGTGTAGGAGCTGCAAGAGTTAGGGATTTATTTGAACAGTCAAAACGGCATGCCCGTAGCACTGGTAAGGGTTGCATTATATTTATAGACGAAATAGATGCTGTTGGCCGCCAGAGGTTTGCAGGTATAGGTGGAGGGCATGACGAGAGAGAACAGACTCTAAATGCTCTCTTAGCTGAGATGGATGGTTTTGGTACAGATGAGAGCGTTATAGTGATTGCAGCAACCAATAGACCGGATGTATTAGATTCAGCGCTGCTTAGACCAGGTAGGTTTGATAGGGTTGTTATTGTTGATAGTCCTGATGTTAAGGGAAGAGAGGATATTCTTAAGGTCCATGTGAGAAATAAGAAAATTTCAGATAGTGTTAATTTAGAAAAGATTGCCCGTCAGACTTCAGGTTTTTCAGGTGCAGAGCTTGCCAATCTTTGTAACGAATCAGCTCT
Source organism: uncultured Planctomycetia bacterium (assembly GCA_964627735.1). GTDB lineage: Bacteria > Omnitrophota > Gorgyraeia > Kaelpiales > Kaelpiaceae > Kaelpia. The sequence continues at coordinate 2,038 of CAZVIC010000055.1, forward strand.
TTTAGCTGCAAGGCGTGGTAAGGATGAGATTACAATGGATGAGATGGATGAGGCAATAGATAGAGTTATGGCAGGTCCACAGAGAAAATCAAGAGTAGTAAGTGAACAGGAGAAGAAACTTACTGCTTTTCATGAAGCTGGCCATGCTTTAGTTTCATTGCTTCTTCCTAATATAGAGCCATTACATAAGGTCTCTATTATTCCAAGAGGTATGGCTGGAGGGTATACGAAGCTTTTAAGTGAGGATAAGAGCTTTCATACCAAAGGTGATATATTGGATAAGATTACAGTATTTTTGGCAGGACGAGTCTCCGAAGAACTTGCATTGGGCGAGATCTCAACAGGTGCTAGGAATGATCTTGAAAATGCAACGAAATTTGCGCGTAATATGGTTTGTGTTTTTGGGATGAGTGAGAAACTGGGTAATGTATCATTGGACAAACATTCTGGCCCTGTCTTTTTAGGTAGAGACCTCGTTACAGAGAAGCATTATAGTGAGAAAACAGCTGAAGAGATTGATAAAGAGATTAAGACTATAATAGATCAATGTTATCACATTTCAAAACAGCTACTTGAGAATAATCGTGAGAAACTCTATCTTCTTGCTAATACACTTCTTGATAAAGAGACCTTAGAAGGAGACAAAGTAAGAAAGCTTCTGGGCATTGAAGATAAGAAGAGAGATGAACAAGACAAGAGTTCTTGATCTAACCCTTAATGAGCTAAGAAATGAGTTCTCTAAGCTTAGCGTAGATAGCTACGGCGCTAAGATTATGATTCCCAAAGGAATTTTTCGTATTGTCAAGATAGAGAATATTGCTTCGGTCTCTGCAAATGTGATAAAACAGCAGATGTTGTCTAATGGGGGAGATGTTGCAGTAAGCAAGGGCTCTATTGATGGAAGTAAGAAGAGAACAGATTGTATTATCATGGGTACAGAGAAGCAGTACCAAGAGCTGATAAAGAAATTAAAGCTTCAGCCTTGGGGGTTATCTGAAGTTTCAGATAAAATCAAAGAGTCTTTAGTCAGATTTAACAATAAGACATCCAGTATAAGTTTAGCTCGTGGCAAAATCTCTTTTGGTAAGAGAACTCAAATTATGGGTGTTGTCAATATTACCCCCGATTCTTTTAGCGATGGAGGTAAATTTTTAGATCTTAATAGTGCTATTGAGCAAGTATATAAGTTGGTAGATCAGGGAGCTGATATTATTGATGTAGGCGGTGAATCTTCAAGGCCAGGATCTAGTAATGTTAGGATAAATGAAGAGCTTAAAAGAGTTATTCCTGTAATAAAGAAGGTGCGTAAAAAAATCAAGGTTTTTATCTCAATAGACACTTGTAAGTCGGAGGTTGCAAGGCAGGCTTTTGATTCTGGAGTCGACATCTTGAACGATATCTCTTCGCTTAGTTATGATTCTAAGATGGCTAAAGTATTATCAGAGTATAAAGCTCTGGTTATTCTTATGCATATGAAAGGAACACCAAAGACGATGCAGAATGCTCCAGAGTATAGAGATGTAATATCTGAGATTTATGATTATTTCGAGAAAAAAATCTTTTTAGCTGTTGAAAAAGGTATTAATAGAGATAAAATTATAATAGATCCTGGCATAGGCTTTGGTAAGAAAGTAGAAGACAATATAGAAATATTTAGGCGTTTAAGAGAGTTTAAATCATTAGGTAGGCCTATTTTGATAGGGTCATCTAGAAAATCATTTATAGGTGATATTTTGAAAAAAACTACCGACGAGAGATTATATGGTTCACTAGGTAGCTATGCCTGTGCTATTATGAATGGAGCTGATATTTTAAGGGTTCATGATGTAAGTGAAGCAAGAGATTTAGTTAGAGTAGTAGATAAGATTAAAAAATGAAACTATTGTCATCTTTATTAGCTTTTTTAATTGAAATTACTGTACTGGGGCTCATTTACTATCGAGCCCTTCTTTTTATAGAGACAACACGCGGCAAACAGGTTCTTAAAGGATTGTTGTTAATCTTAGTTCTGTTTTTAATTGCACAGGTGTTTAACCTTGAGGTTATGCACTGGCTTTTAACAAAGCTTCTCACCATCTCTATTCTGGCGTTTATAGTGATATTTCAACCCGAACTTAGGCGTGGTTTAGCAAGGCTAGGTGAATATTCGCCTTTCACTCTTGTTGTGGGAGAAGAGAAGGTAATAGATGAAATAGTAAAAGCATCTTATACTTTAGCAAAGAGAAATGTCGGGGCGCTAATTGCGATACAACGCCAGGTAAGCTTAGATCCTTTCATAGAGTCTGGTGTTCCTTTGGATAGTACTATAAGTGCAGAATTATTGGTGGCTATTTTTACTCCTTATAATCCTTTGCATGATGGAGGAGTTGTCATCGAGTCTAGTAAAATAAAAACAGCATCTTGTCTTTTTCCTTTAACTCAAGCTCAAAATTTACCTAAAAGCATAGGTACTCGTCATAGATCTGCTATCGGTTTAAGCGAAGAGACTGATGCAGTTATTGTGATTGTATCTGAGGAGACTGGTGACGTATCTTTGGCGTTAAGAGGAGAGCTATACCAAGGTCTAAGCGCTGAAGAACTAGGAAGTAAATTGTTAGCTCTATGTAGTAGAAAAATAACAAAAGAAGAAGAAGAAAAAATAGCATCTTCAGATGAAGTTAATAAGAATAATTAAAAATAATTTTGGATATAAGTTGATAGCCCTGTTGCTTGCTGTGACTACCTATCTCTATGTCCAAGGAGAGATAGGTATTAAAGGTATTGGATTTGGAGAGAAAGAGCTTTTAGAAGAGGTGATCTCAAAGGTAGTTCCAATTAGAATTTCTATTAAAGGAGAACCGCCTGAAGGGTATGAGATTTTGCAGTCAAATTTAAGTTTTACTCCCGAGAGAGTAATAATAATTGGCAAGAAAGATGATATTGTAAATATTTCAGAGGTTGCGACTCAAGAGATAGATGTCCGAAAATTTACTCATACTCAGGTGTTATCCATTCCGCTTCTAGCTTTAGAAAATGCTATTATAGTAAGCTCTAGAACAGTGACTGTAGAGATTCCTATCATGTCCTTACGCTAAGATCAATGAGGCTAGGGTTAAATATAGATCATATTGCAACAGTGAGAGAGGCGCGGGGAGGAGATGAGCCAAATCCTATTGAAGCCATTCTGGTAGCTGAGAAAGCTGGCTGTAGTTCTATAGTAGCTCATTTAAGGGAAGATAGAAGGCATATTAATGATTCTGATATAAGAGAAATTAGGGCTAAGGTCAAAACAGTTTTCAATATGGAAATGTCGATTGCAGAAGATATTGTTAGAGTAGCTTTAGATGTTAAGCCTGACGAAGTGACTCTTGTTCCTGAGAAGAGAGAAGAGTTAACAACAGAAGGTGGGCTTGATGTCTTAGCTTATCAAAGCAGGATTACTGATATTATTCCAGAGTTTAAGAAAAACAATATAAAGGTAAGTCTTTTTATAGATCCAGATAGAGAACAGATAGAGGCTTCATCTAAAATTGATGCTGATTGTGTAGAGATTCATACTGGTTCTTTTGCCGAGGCTTTTAGAAAAGGATCTTATAGAGAAGAGCTGAACAACATAATAGAAGGAGTGGGCATTGCAAAGTCGCTTGGTCTTAGAGTCAATGCTGGACACGGCCTTAACTATGAGAATGTCTTTGAGGTTGTTAAAATAGAAGGAATTGAATCTTTAAATATAGGGCATTCAATAATATCCAAAGCTATTTTTTTGGGAGTCGAATCTGCAGTAGGAGAGATGTTAAAACTTATAAAATGAAGATATTAGCTACTGGAATAGATATAGTTGAAGTTAAGAGAGTGAAGAACATGTATTTGAGATTTAAAGATAGGTTCTTGCGTAGGATATTGACTTTAGAAGAGGCCGATGATTTAGAGAACAAAGGTAAGAGTTATTATCAATCTCTTGCAGCCAGGGTTGCAGCTAAAGAGGCAGTATATAAGGCTTTAAATTCTTACGATCATAATATTACTCCTAGATGGAAGGATATTTCAATATACAACCAAGAGAATGGTTCTCCAGGCGTTAGGCTAAGTTCTAGCTTTAATTTTGGAGTAACAATAGTACTTAGCATCTCTCACACAGACAATTATGCAGTTGCCAATGCTATATTGTTGCAGGAGAGTTGATGCAGGATCAGATACTTAATTATTTCAAGAAAATATATCCCCGAGAGAAAGATAGCCATAAAGGCGATTATGGTAAAGTCTTTATTCTTTCAGGTTCAGTTGGAATGAGTGGAGCAGCTATATTAGCGTCACTAGCATCTCTAAGATCCGGGGCCGGTCTTGTCTACCTAGGGATACCACAAAGTTTAAGCAGTATGGTTCAAGAGAGATTGACTGAGGTTATTACAGTTCCTTTAAAAGAGACCAAAAGAGGTAGCATCAATTTATCTGCATTAAATCAGATAAGATTGTTGTTAAAAAAATGTGATCTGCTTTTAATGGGTCCTGGTCTATCAAAAGATCATCAGACTCAATGCTTAGTACGAAAGTTATTAGCCGAAGTTAAAATTCCTATTATCTTAGATGCAGATGGTATTAACTCTTTTGTAAAAAGATCCAGGTTGTTGAAGAGAAGAAAGAGTAAGTCTTTGATCTTAACACCTCATCTTGGTGAATTTTCTTCTATTACAAATTTAAGAGTAGATAAGATTAAAAGAGACAGAAAGACTATCGTAAGTAATTTTGCTAATAAATTAAACCTCACACTTGTTCTGAAAGGTCATAATACGCTTGTTGTGAGTTCTTCTGGCGAAAGCTATATAAATGATACTGGAAATCCCGGTATGGCAACAGCTGGAAGCGGGGATGTTTTATCAGGAGTAATTGCTGCTTTAAAAGCTCAAGGACTCTCTGGCTACGAAGCTGCCTGTTTAGGTGTATATATTCATGGGCGGGCAGGAGATTTAGCTTCTGAGCAGAAGACAGGCCTATCTCTTGTTGCTTCAGATATACTTGATTATCTGCCAACTGTCTTTAAAGAGCTTATATCTGGATAATCCTACCTTGTTTGTATCTAAGCACAATATATGGTATAAATAGTAAAAATGAATACTTTTAAAAAGATATTTTTAATGTTGGTATTTATCTCTATGCTTCTTAATGTTGGATATGCAGAGAGTATATGTAGAAGAGTTAGGGTTACCAACAAAGATGTAATAGCTCCTCCAGGAGTAAATGCAGAAGCTCTATTCATGAACATTTGGGCGTTTTTAAGCATTCTTGAGCTTAGCCCTCAAGTTTTGGCAGAAGTTTATCCACAGCTATCTTCTCTTTGTTTCAAAAGTTTTTCAGACCGTAAAATGAAAGAGACAGAATATAATGAAGTTATTAGCCATATCTCAGCTATTTCAGGCATAGCTTTAGAAGAATTTTCTGAATACAGAAAATATGACATGCTGTATGGTCTCACAAAAGTTCAGGATATGTCGGTTACTTTTAAGGAGGAGTTTTTATCTATGCTAAATATCAGTGGAAACATGGAGCCTGTCTTTGAAATGTTCCAATCTTTAATTATAGCTGAATATGCGGCAGAGCAGGCCAGGCATGGTTTAGGTGAAGATCTATCACGACGTGAACATGTATTAAATTTATTTCTTTGGATTTTAACTGGAAATCAAAATATTTCGAAAGCAGACAAGGGGTGGGATATTCTAAAAAATAATAAAGATTTTATTCTCGAAAATAATTCAGATATAGTGGCTTATGCTTTAGTTAAGATTTTTTCTGAGTGGCAGCAAGAGATGGATAATTTAATAGCCGCAAAATTTTCTATATTGAGCAGTGAAGAAGTAGGCAGTAAAAAGAGTCAAGAGAGGTTGGAAATTAAAAATGCAAGGATTAGAAAATTAGAAGCAATTGCAATGTGGCATGCAGGGTTGATCTACAATTTATCAGACAGAGTTTCTTTGCAAGGTAAGCTACAAGAGATTAAAGCAAAAATTGAAAATATGATTATTGATCAAAATATTAAAAGTAAAATTCTTAGTCATTTCCCCCGATTTATTCCTTAAAACTTAAAATATTTTCTTTTCATTCCTTGACAAATTAAGTCCCTTTTTATACCATTTATTGTAATTATCTAA
>CAZVIC010000056.1:0-8070 GCA_964627735.1 uncultured Planctomycetia bacterium
GCCATCCTTCTCTATAGATATATGGTCATAAGGAAATCCGCTAGACTTATCTATACCATAATTAAAATAAGAGAAGTTTTGGCCTACAATCCAATCTTTAAATCTATCTTCCTCTGTTGCAGAGAAAGCATTGCTTACTAAAAATAGAGATACTCCTATGAGTAAACATGTCTTAAAACTCATAATAATTTAAATGTAAGTTTAATAAATAACAATAAAGAACAAAATTTCTCAATAATTATAATGATCGAAAACATTTGGTGAGAATTTTAAAAACTTATATCCAAGTTCAGGATCAAATTGAGTATTTAAATTGGCCTCTATCTCACTTAAAGCCTCGCTTTTACTCAAAGCTCTATTACGATAAGAGCGCAATGATGTCATAGCATCAAAAGCATCTACAATGGATACAAGTCGAGCCTCAAATGGTATCTCTGAAGACTGAAGAGCGCCTGGGTAACCATTGCCATTGTATCTTTCGTGATGATGCTTCACAACTGGTATCATCTCCTTCATTATGCCTAGAGGTATTAAAATATCCACTCCTTTATCGGGGTGTGTCTTCATATGATTCATCTCTAGCTCTGTCAACTTACTAGGCTTTGATAAAATACTCTCAGGAATTACAATCTTGCCTATATCATGGATAAAACAGGCTTTCTCTAAAACTATTATCTCTTTCTGTGGTAATCCTAAAAACTTAGCGAAGTCTCTAGCGTAGAGACTTACTCGATGAGAATGACCTTTGGTATTCCTGCATTTAGCTTCTAGAGCTGAAGCAAGAACCTCAAGGGTCCCTAGATACTTATTCTGTAATCGTTGATATAAAAGTGAATTATTAATTGCTATAGAAGCCTGATGACTCAGAATAGATAGTACCCTAATTTCATCATCGCTAACTGATTGTTTTGACATAAATTTACTTAAAACCAAGACCCCAAAAGTATTCTCTCTATAATTAATTGGCAAACATATAAAATCATCATCATTAAGAATATCTAGCTCTTTTTTATTTAAATTAATGTTCTCTGATTCAATATCAAACCTTCTTAAAGGAATCCTTTTTTGAGCTACAAAACCAAAAACACCCTCTCCGCTCTTTATTCTTAATTTATTTAAAACTTTCTCATCAAAACCCTTAAACATCTGTACAACCATCTCAGATGTAGAATCATCCAGCAAAAGCACTGCTACATTTTTTGCTCCTGTAATTTCAGAAGATATATTCACTATAGCCTCAAGAGCCATATCTAAATCTGAAATATTGGTAATGACTTTAGTAACTTCTCCCAAGGCAAATATCTGATTAAGCCTAGATTCAAGCTGTTTATCTAAATCAACCAAATTATTAACTAACTCTTTGTTCTCTACCGCAAGTTTTCTCTGCTTAACAGCCCTGGTTACAACATTCAAAAACATATCCATATCAAAAGGCTTTGTCATATATTCATAAGCCCCATCCCTTACTGCTTCAATTGCTGTCTCTAAAGATGCGAACCCTGTCATCACCATAACTGGAAGCTCTGAGTCTATCTCTCGGGCTTTTTTCAAAACCTCTAAACCGCTAACTCCAGGCATCTTTATATCTGTTATAACAAGATCGAAAGCATTATCTTTAATAGCAGTTATAGCTTTCTGACCTTCATTGATTGTTTCAACATCAAAATCTTCAAGGCTTAAGAAGTCAGATATGCTATCTAGTAATCCTCTATCATCATCCACTAATAAGATTCTACCTTTAGACTCCTTCATCCAGCCACCTTTGATATATCTCTTACCTTCTCTTTTAAAGGCAGTGTAATTTTAAAACTACTACCCTTTCCTAGCGAAGACTCCACTCTAATATCTCCGCCCATATCTGTTATTATCTGCCTAGATATATATAACCCGATACCATTTCCTTCCTCTTTTGTAGTATAGTTAAGCAGAAATATATTATCAACATCAGATGGTGATATTCCAGAGCCAGTATCGGATATCTCTATAACCATAGAGCTGTCATTCTCTTCCTCTAAATATGATTTTATGGTCAACTGACCACCGTTAGCCATTGCTTCTTTAGCATTAAGAATCATATTTATCATAACCTGCCTAAGCAAAGAAGAGTCTAAAATCAAGTCCGGAATTATTGGGTCAAAGTTTTTTACTATTCTTATGCCCGATCTATTTAACTCTGGCTCTAACATCTCAACAGTAGCATCAATAAAATATTTCAATTTAAATCTCTCTTCTCTCTTTTTATTTATACCCAAAATCCTAAGCAATAGACCATCAGCAAAACGAATAGAGTCATCGATAAGAGAAAAATGTTTATCTATCTTTGCGTTATTAGCAACAATACTCTTTTTTATAAAATTAGCTGAAATATTTATTGTAGTAAGTATGTTCTTAAATTCATGGACCATAGAGCGAGATAATACGGCAAGAGGAAGTCGAGAAGCTGTGTTCTTCAAAGATATCTCAAGCTGTCTTTTCTCTTCTTTTATTTTCTCGAGATCTACTTTCAAGCTTTGAGACTCACTATTCTTCTTTAACTTAATTATAGCTTTATCTAAAGCCTGATCAAGCTCTGCCATATTAACTGGCTTTAAGAGAACAGCTGCAACATCATAATTTAAAAGAGAGATCAACTCTTCTCTCTCTGGCTCAGAAGTTAAAATTATTACCGATGCCAGAGGATATACATTATTGATCTCTTTTATCAATTCCTCTCTATTAAAACCTTGCAATTCAGAATCAATAATAGCTATTTGAAATTCTATCTTTTTGATAAAAGAGAATGACTCCCAAGGATTTGCAAACGAATATACTGGATAACCTTTATCCTCAAGTACATTTAAAAAAGCTTCTCTAAGTAAAACATCTGGCTCTAGCAGAAAAATAGAGTATTCTTTCATTTTAAAATTAAATCCAATGCCTCAGCCCTTGTTTTTTGATTATCTTTAAAGACACCTCTCACAGCTGATGTCACAGTTGTAGTTCCTGGCTTTTTAACTCCCCTCATACTCATACATTGGTGCTCAGCTTCAATAACCACCATACAACCATGGGGTTTAAGTTTTTTCATTATCACTTCAGCTACTTGAGTAGTCAGTCTCTCTTGAACCTGTAAACGTTTTGCAAGAATATCAACTACTCTTACAAGTTTACTTAAACCAGTTACCCTGCTACCTTTAGGTATATAAGCAACGTGGGCCTTACCTACAAAAGGAAGCAAGTGGTGCTCACATATAGAATAAAGAGGAATATTTTTAACCAAAACTATCTCCTCATGACTATGCTCTAGAAAGACTTCCAGCTCTTTAGCAGGGTCTTTACCTATACCACAGAGAATCTCCTCATACATTTCAGCCACTCTCTGAGGAGTCTTCTTAAGGTCTTGCCTTTGAGGATCATCTCCAACAGCAATCAAAATATCTCTTACAGCTTTCTCTATTTTTTTCTTATCCATAACTATTTATCCCAAAATTCTACGCATAGGTTTCTTATGTTTTGAAAAATCCTTTGCCTCGTAAAATCTTTCAAATAATTCCAGTTTATTTTTCTGCTCCAATCTCCTGTATATGGTAACCCAGATACAATCTCTCTCTTTATCTAGTTCACATTTACCATCTTCCATGCCACCACAGGGGCCGTTTAATATTCCTTTAGGACATTGTGTTACTGGACATAATCCTCCAGTATATTCTAAGATACAATCTCCACAAGCAGAGCAAGCTTCAAAAAATATTCTAGAATCAGGAGATACTGTACCGGCAAATAGAGTATTGCAACCAACATGAACATCTAGATCAATATTTGCATTATCAATCAGCGACTGCACCCCCAAACCACAACTTAATAGCAAGTATGAGTCTGCGCTACTTATCTCTGCGCTATGCTTTGAGAGTGATCGTTTAAGCTCTGCGGCTATACAAGGTGCTTGAGGAATTGCATAACCAGATACGATAAAACCAGCGCTTTCTAATTTTTTCTTAATATCTAAAACTTCTTTTTCTCCGCCAGTCTTACAGACCGTAGAGCATTCTCCGCAGCCAACTATAAATATCTTTTCGCCCTTTTTGAGATGTTTACTGATCTCATCAAAATTTTTCTGTTCTGTTATAATCATTACAAATTTCCCCAGAATAATAAAACCAGATTAAAGCCTTGTTATCTTTCTAGTGCGTAATTTTACAACCTTAAGCAAAGATTCCAGCTCTACTATTCTCTGGTCTATCTTCTCCTGATTACTGATTACAGTTCTTAACTTATCTAAGAGCCCATCTAAATTAGTAGCAGAAGACCCCGCCACTCTTGTTGTAAAAATTATAGCAGCTATAAGTAAAAGATAAAATAGGATCTTGGAGTTTCGCATCTTACAACCTTTTAGATACCCTGATTTTAATCTTAATAAGCTCATCATATACATTATCAAGCTTAGTAAGTACCTCTTCCTGTTTTACTATTAAAAGATCTATCTTCTCACCTAAAGAAAGCTTGCTCTTTGTCTCGGCTGTTAAAGCAACCTTATAGACTAAAAATAGAGACAATGATAGAACCACAATAAATACTGGGAGTTTAAACTTATTCATCTTACCCTCCATTTGAATCTACATAGACTTCAAAGTCTATGTTAGGAAAAATATTATCTCTCCTCTCTAAAACCTCGAGGTAAGTCTCATCAATTGTATCACTCTCTACCTCTGAATAGAGACGATTAAACCTAAAGATATGTTCTTTTATTCTTCTCTGAGCATACTCTACATGCGTATCAGTCTTAATAATAAAAGCCCAATCGCTGGATTGAGCCAGCAAAAGCTCCCTAGCCATCTGATTCAACGCTCTCCTTCTTAGCCCCTCAGCTCCTCTATTTTTAGATGCTAAGATTTTCATTCTTCCAGCAGCTTTGTGCAGATGCCTATATACCCAATCATTAGATCCATTAAGCCAGAATTCGCTATAACCCTTCCATCCCCAACTTGAAAAAGAAGGTTTTAATACTTGATTCTTAGGGTGCTCCTTGAGATAATCCATCGGAGTTACAAGTTTTATATTTTTTTGATCATAATGTACTTTCTTTATTAAAAATTCAAGAAAGATAGGACCTTCAAACCACCAGTGCCCAAATAGTTCAGCATCATAAGGAGCAACTATTATAGGTTTTCTATCCATAAATGTACTTAGATATTCAACTTGCTTCTCTCTGTTGAACATAAAATTTCCTGCATGCTCAGCAGCTTTCTCTCTTGCCTTAATTGGGTCATAGAGTTCTTTCTGAAGAGTATCTCCTGTTATACGATAATATTTCATACCCGTATTACCACGACTTCCATCTGGATTAATGTAAGACTTTACATAATCGTAATCTAAGTCGAAGCCAACATCTCTATAAAAATCCCTGTAATAATGGTCTCCGGGGTAACCTTCGGCAGCACTCCAAACTGATTTAGAGCTTTCAACATCTCGCCCAAAAACAGCAACCCCTGATTTACAGAAATACCCTGAATAAACACCATAACGGGGTCTAGGTTCAGCAAATAGCACCCCATGAGTATCAACTAAAAAATACTTTATGCCCTCTTCCCTTAAGATCTCATCATCGAAAGGTTTATATCCGCATTCAGGAAGCCAGATACCTTCCGGTCTTCGGCCAAAAGCCTCTTCATAAGTGCTTACACCAACTCTGACTTGAGCTCTGACAGACTCTTTATTTATCATCAAAGGCATAAAGCCATGAGTTGCTCCACAGGTAATCAGTTCTAAAAATCCAGCATCTTGATACTCTTTAAAAGCATCTAAAATATTTTTATTATATCTATTTAAAAATACATCTTTGGAAGTTATAAACGCATTTAGATACATCTCAGACAATCTTTTAAGTTCAAAATTGCCCTTATTGCGCTGAATCTCTTTCTGAGCCAGTTCAATTGACTTATCTAAATGCTTAAGATATCTATCCTGAAGCATAGAATCTCTTAGCATGCTTACCAAGGTAGGAGTAACAGACATGGTTAGCCTAAATCTAACACCCTCATCTCTAAGACGCTTGAACATCTCAATAAGGGGAATATAGGTCTCGGTTATAGCTTCAAAGAGCCAGCGCTCTTCTATAAAATCATCGTATTCGGGGTGTCTCACGTAAGGCAGGTGGGCATGTAAAACTATCGAGAGATATCCTTTAGATTCCATATCTCTATCCCTCGCCCCTTAAGATCTCCTTAGTAGTAGAAGAAGAGAAAGTCTCCAATCTTCTCTTCTTTAGAACTTTTTGCAGCTCTTCTGAGCTAATGCCAACACCATAGCCCCCCGATAATGCAAACATCTTCCAATAATCTTCATCTACCACCATCCACTCTTCATCTATTAAGTCAGATGGACCATATCTTGGAGTAGCAACTACATTAGAGCGAATAATAGTAAAGAATTCACCGTTCTCTGCTCTTAGTCCTATCTCAGCAACATAGCTTTTACCAGAATCTTTAACGTGAATATACCAACACTCTATAAAAGGAGTCAGCTCTATATCAAAGTAGCTGTTGTAATTACTGGCATCTTTAAATTCAACACCGCTAACATCATAGACTCTTAAAACCTCTTTATAGCCTAAACTACCACATTTTAAGCGGGCATCTTCCCAACATTGGCCTCTAATCTCCCAGTAAGAGAATAGCCACCAAGGATCTCTTACAATTAATGCACAACTATCTTCATCATAATGATGTCTAATCTCAGGCCTCTCTTCTGGGCTTATTCGACTTTCAATCTTTTCGCCACTTTCAACAGTACCGGCATAAAATTTAGTTAGCTCAACAAGTTCCTGAGAAGGAGCCTGCTCAATAATCTTTTTCTTTACTCTGCGAGCTTTTTTCTTCTTTAAGACAGGTTTAGAGACCGCGGCTCTTGGCTTTATCTTTTTAACAGTCTTAACAGTTTTAACACTTTTAACTTTCTGCTTAGCTTTATCTTTAACTTTTGACTTTTTAGCTAGATCTTTAGAAATAATCTTTATTAATTCTGCCTTCTTAAGCATAGAGACACTCGTAATCTTTCTCTTTTTTGCAAGATCAAGAAGCTCTGTTCTTTTTAATTTAGTCAAATCTTTATTCATGCTACGACTCTCCTTATTACTAAATCCTTAAATCTTCAAATTCCTCTCTATCTTTAACAGCTACCTTAAAATATCTTCTATTTTTTCCATCGTCAAGCTCAATTTCAGCCTCTCCGACTATCCCTCTTCTACAATGAGCGGCAACGACTTCAGCCGCTAGAGAATACATATTATCTCTCATATCGATTCCTACTGCAAGAGCCAAAGGGCCCTTTATATCTAGAGGCTCCAACCGAGGTAAAGAGAGCTTTTTAGATAGAGATAAGAGCATATTGTTCTCTCTTTCATCTCGGCCTACAATAATTTTAAAACCCTTAGATAGTCTAAAATGTCTACCCAGCTTAAGCAAATATACATCATCTAAAGAATATTCTTTAGTATACTTAATTAAGTCTTTAAGTCTACGGCTAAATCCCGGATCTGTCAAAAGACAACCCCCTGAAGGAGCAGGGTAGTCTTTTATCTTATATTTTTCAACAAGTTCAAACTGTTTTTTACGAGAACGGCCCTGGATATCAAAAAGTTTCTCTCTGTCGACTAAACCTTCTTCTTCAGGCAGAGTAACGGGTAACACTTTTGCTGAAAGAGGCCTTAATACCAATCTATCTAGGCCTGCCTCCTTCTCTATCTGAAAAAGCGTAGAACTATTCTGCGACATAGGGCGCTCTCCTAGAACTTCACCTGTTATGATATATGAAGCGTTATATTCTTTAAAAAGCTCTTTAGCTTTTTTAAACATAAATATCTTACAATCTATACAGGGATTTATATTCTTACCAAAGCCATGCTTGGGATTATCAAGGAGGCTTAAATATTCAGAACCTATCTCTATAACATTTAATTTAAGCCCAAATAAATCTCTGGATGTAGTTTCAAGCAACTCTTCAAGCTTACAATTATCATCAGGGTAACAATGGCAAAACGGAATATGGAAAAAGATTACCTCAAAAGGAATAGCCTGCTCTTTTAAAATAGCTCCT
>CAZVIC010000057.1:0-8033 GCA_964627735.1 uncultured Planctomycetia bacterium
TATCCACCCTATCAAAACGTCCTGAGATTCGATTGTAATCAATTAGAAATACAAACTCTTTTTCAACATAGAGAGGTTTGATGCTAGATAACTCTTCATTTTCGTAGAATCTCTTTAACAACTCTTCTCCTTCTTTAAATCTCATCTCTTCATGCTCTCTGGTCAAAAAACCCTCAGATAGCCAAGAACTCTTAAAAACATCCAACATTATATCCAAAGATAAATCTCTATTTTTAATCTTCTCTTTAAGATATACCTGAATAGCATCATGTATTGCCTTACCATAGATAACACTATGATGCTGAATAACTGGGACCCTAAGAATATGGATATATTTATACTTAAGCGGACAGGTAAAATAGTCATCAACTTGTAAATGACTCAAATTTAATAACTCATCGCTCTTAAGAGGTTGAATCTCCTCGATATTTTCAAACTCTCGAGCTCTAGAACGCTGAATAACTTCCCAGGCTGAAGATTTAAGAGAGACCCCAGGTTGCTTAGGCAAGTCTAGCGCTTCCATCACAAACACAGATATCTTCTTTGCTCTCTTTGTGCCATAATCATAGGCTGAGCTCAAAAAAAGCGTCTCTCTTGCTCTTGTCGTTCCAACATAAAAAAGTCTCCGCTCCTCTTGGATATGCGGATCGCCCTCAGGAAGCCAATGCTCTTTCATTCTTATCAGATCATCAACTAAAGCTATCGCCTCTTTTCTTTTCCTTACTGGAAATCTTTCTGAAACAAGACTAACCAAAAAGACTACTCTAAACTCCAATCCCTTGGCTTTATGTATTGTTAAAACATTTACTGAGTCAGTATCATAATCAGGCTCAGGCAATGAAGGGTCATCTCCAGCCTCTATCAGAGAATTAAGATAAGGTGCAAAATTGTAAACATCGTCATTGGTTAAAACACGTGATGTACTTCTGACTATCTCAAAAAATCTGGCAATATTTTTAATCTTAGACTCTGATTCTAAACCATCCAAAGCCAACATCTTGAGATAACCACTCTGATTTAAAATTCCAAATAGAAGCTGTCCT
Organism: uncultured Planctomycetia bacterium; assembly: GCA_964627735.1. Classification (GTDB taxonomy): domain Bacteria; phylum Omnitrophota; class Gorgyraeia; order Kaelpiales; family Kaelpiaceae; genus Kaelpia. Next base: position 1,044 of record CAZVIC010000057.1, read on the forward strand.
GTATTTAGATTTGAAGAGAGGCGAAAAAAATCATTCAAAATATCTAAGAAAGAATCAATCTTATCAAAAGTTTCATCATCTATAAAATCTTCCGCTACGCCCTCTTTTTTAGAATGGGTGATTAAATAATAGAGTGAACGATTAAGAAGCTTTGCTTTACTCATCATTAAAGACAGGGTCTCTATTTTAAAACCATAGAGCTTGGAAGATAGAATATAATAAAGGCTAAGACTATCCTCTAAGTCAGTTAAAAACTTAAGCCAAGAGATGAGAAATCTTACCTCTTCCTGAGAATAGAGACCTTCGCTACCTGAAAATCTTAACGGAATAGATCTCATATTTAATGATCTTATAAATGGATCTGCATCTCTATTGGAGCGCACTAAAATTGCAAAATCTTTATAAGAGTAGCCTTCCTCTTTCACCATTTTATCTATTCTATCAGAGACCCAATCAGATTCATCAAATAGAGTATCGAAATTGTAATATCTAACTCCATCACCCTCTTTAAAGTTGGCCTTCAACCTCTTATCCAGATTCTCTTTAACTTCAAGCCTATCAGGATTATTGTAAGATATAGAGCGATAAGCAAAATCAAGTATCTTTTGGTTAGAACGATAATTATCTTTCAATATTATTTTCTTTGCACCAGGATAAACATCCATAAACTCCATAATATTACTCAAAGCTGCTCCTCTAAACTTATATATTGACTGATCATCATCGCCGCAAACAGTGATATTACCTCTATCACCAACCAAAATTTTAAGCAGTTCAAACTGAGAATGATTTGTATCCTGAAATTCATCTACAAGAATATACTTAAACCTACCCTGATACTCTTTAAGAATAGCCGGATGCTCCCTAAAAAGCTTCAAAGATAGAGAGACTTGATCACCAAAATCAATCTTAGACTCTCTATGCAAAATCTCCTGATACTTCTGATATGATAATGCTACCTCTTGATCTCTCTTGATTCTTTCACTTAGAACCTTATCCTTAGGGTTTTTTTTAAACTCTCTCTTTAAACCATCTACATACCCAAGATATTCTTCAGGAGATATATCTTCGTCTTTAGCTCGGGATATAAGATTCAAAATAGACTCAACATATTTAGTAGGATCACCTAGAGGCCTAAAATAATCTAAAGGAAATTCAAAAAGATGTTCTCTGAAAAATATGATCTGCTCAGCGCGAGATAAAACATATAGATCTGGAGATAGTCCAAGCTCAATAGCATTATCTTTTAAAATCCTATCTCCAAAGGCATGAAAAGTAGATATTGTCATATCTGTATAACCATAAGGCATTAAAATGTCTACCCTCTCCTCCATCTCTTCAGCAGCCTTCTCTGTAAAAGTTAATGCCAAAATATCTTTAGGATATGCTTTTTTTGAAGAGATAAGATCTACTATTCTCCTTGTCAATACCAGAGTCTTGCCTGTCCCAGCCCCTGCTACAATTAGAAGCGGGCCATCACCATATTGGACGGCTTTTTTCTGTTGAGAATTTAAACCCTCAATAATCCTTGTTTCAATCGATTCTATATTCATAATAATACCAGTCTTATTAATATATTACACTAATCAGCCTATAATCAAATAATAGATTTTAATATAACAGATTTCTCTTGATTAAATTATCCAATTTTCATACCATATTTTTTAAAGCTTATTAAAGCTCTATTTAAAAAAATGAATAAAAAACACCTAATAGCACCTGAAATTCAAGAACTTCTTAGCAATAGAAACTACCCTGCCATAAAAGAGACCTTGACAGATCTATTCTCTCCAGATATTGCGGAATTATTGCAGTCCTTAGAACACGAAGATACAATAGAAGTAATTAAGCTAATATCTCCAGATAGATTCCCTGAAATATTTAGCTACCTAGATAATGACAGCCAGACAATAATACTGCAGGATTTAACTACAGGCAGGCTTAAGAACGTCCTTAATGAGATGCCATCTGACGAAAGAGCAGACCTTTTCCTTAGAATTACACCTGAACTTAAAAAACAATTATTCTCAGTTATGTCAGATGAGGAAAGAAAAGATGTTGAAGAACTAATCCAATACAAAGAGAACACTGCTGGAGCTTTGATGACAACAGAGTTCGCAAAGGTTAGACCTGAAATAAGCATTGGAGAGGCAACTGAAATCTTAAGAAGAACAGCGCTAAAAAGAGAGACTATATACTATATATACGTAACCAATGAAAAAGATAAGCTTCTGGGAGTTTTTTCATTAAAAGATCTTATATTGGCACCGGCAGACAAAACAGTAAATGAGATAATGAATTCCAATTTTATAAAAATCCAACTTAATGACGATCAAGAAGAAGCAGCATCATTATTTAAAAAATATGATTTACTGGCATTACCGGTTGTCGATAGCCTAGACAACATTCACGGCATTATAACAGTCGACGATATAGTAGATGTCATCGAACAAGAAGATACAGAAGATTTCCATAAGATGGCTGCAATAGAGACAATACCTGAAGCTTACCTTAAAACACCTTTTCATATTGTCGCAAAAAAAAGAATAGGCTGGTTGCTGCTGCTATTAGTAGCATACACAGTATCTACACAGCTTATAAAACACTATTCGTTTGCCCTAGAATCAGTTATAGCTCTGGCTTTTTTCATACCTATGCTCTCAGGCTCTGCAGGTAATGCTGGGTCTCAATCAGCTACTCTTGTTATAAGAGGATTGGCAACTGGAGAGATAACTTTTAAAGAAATATTTAAGATCATGAAGCGGGAGATATTCATGGGTCTTACTCTTGGAACAATATTAGGAGCTTTAGGATTTTTAAGAGCATACCTCATGCAAGGCAACCCATTTCTTGGACTTACAGTAGGTTACTCTTTAGCTATTGTTGTAACAATTGCAACTTTCATAGGAAGTATCCTGCCTTTAATTCTGCATAAAGTAGGAATAGACCCTGCTATATCCGCAGGACCTTTTTTAACTACCATCTTGGATATAACATCAATACTAATATATTTTCAAGTAGCAAAGATACTACTGGACCTTGTTCAGTAAAACTCTTTTATCCCAGATATTATACGGTCTATTTCCTCTCCTCTTAAGAAAGGATTGAGCGGAAGCGATAAAACTTCATAAGATAGCTTCTCCGATACCGGAGCAAGACCTTCAAAGTTAAGAGAGCTTTTATAAACTTTCTGCAGATGGCATGGTATTGGATAGTGTATTATTGACGGAATTCCTTTTAAAGATAAAAACTCTATAAGCTTCTTCCGCTCTCTAGCCCTTATAACATACACATGGTAGACATGGCTTAATCCTTCTCTCTCAATAGGAGTGATTACGCCGCCAACATCCTTTAAAGCCTCATTGTAATAATAACTGAGCTCTCTTCTCTTGTCGTTCCATCTATCTAAATATTTTAATTTAATACTCAACACAGCTGCTTGAATAGTATCTAACCTTGAATTATAACCAAGCATAGTATGGCTATATTTAGACTCTCTACCATAATCGCGTAATTTTAATAATTTATTATATAGAGTTTCATTATCTGTAACTACAATACCGCCATCGCCATAACAACCAAGATTTTTGGTAGGATAAAAACTAAAGCAGCCTAAGTCTGCAAAAGATCCAACTCTCTTTAAATCCTTATCTCTGTAAATACCACTACCATGGGCCTGAGCAGCATCTTCAACTACCTTGATATTGTTTTTAGAAGCAAACTCCAACATCTTCGACATATCGGCAGGTTGACCATAGAGATGAACGGGGATTATAGCTTTCGTACGTTTCGTTATTTTTTTCTTAGCATCTTCAATGTCTATGCAAAAATCAGATTCATCTATATCGCAAAATATAGGTTCTGCCCCAGTGTAAGATACAGCCATAGCAGTAGCTATATATGTAAAAGCCGGAACAAGAACTTCATCTCCTTCTTTAATCCCTAAAGATAAAAGTGCAAGATATAATGCATCGGTACCAGAATTAACTCCAACTCCATACTTAACACCACAATAGGAAGAGAACTCGTCTTCAAATATTTTAAGTTCACTACCTAAAATAAAACCGCCACCTTTCACAATAGAAGAGATAGCGCTATCTACATCTTTACCTAAAAGATCGTACTCCCGCTTAAAATCAAGAAACTTTATCTTCATATTCTAGTCCTAATAACTTAACATGTTTTTTAAATTCATTAAAGAGATAATCCACGTTTATATTATTTAAACATCTATAATCATCACATTTGGGAACTTTGAACTTATTGTAGCACGGCCTACAACTTAAATCGGACGTTACAACCCTATGTTTTAAATCTTTAGGATATGGTCCATATACGTTCTCTGATACTGGACCAAAGATAGATATAGTGGGTATATCTAAAGCTACCGCAATATGGAGCGGTCCTCCATCATTTGTTATGACCATGTCAACTCTAGATATAAGAGCCATAAACTCAAGCATATCTGTCTTACCCATATAATCATAAATATTATCAGAATCTATAGATATAGAAAAATTTGAACTATCTATCCTATCGCCTAAGAGCAATATACTGACTTTAGAATCTCTTGCAATTAAAGATACTAGCTTGCTGTAATTTTCATCTGCCCAACGTTTCTTATAAGCATCTCTACCCCAACTAGCACCGCCTCCAGGAACAACCGCAATTAAAGCATGGTCTCTATTAATATTTTTAATTTTATTATTTGCTCTCTCTATATGCTCTTTTGGTACAGAGAGTCTTTTTTTTGAATAACTATTATCTATGCCTAAAAGAGAGAGCAGCTCTAGGTGGTGCTCTACAACATGTTTACTTGAATAACCATCGAGCTCGATATTCTTATTTAAAAATATACCTCTATTTTTATAATTATAACCTATTCTTAGCTTTATCCCTAAGAACCAGAGCATAAAACCAAACTCTTTAGATAGAGAGAGATCGAAGACCAAATCATACCTCTCTCTCTTTATATCTTTGATAAAAGAACTGAACTCTCTAAAAGCCTCTATCTTAGATTTTTTAAACTTACTACGCCAATCATCTTTCTCGTATATATAGACTCTATCTATGTCTTCCTGCGCTCTTAAAATATCGGCTACCCTTTTATTGCAGATATAATCTATCTTGCTCTCTGGATAATACTTTTTAAGAGCATAGACCATAGGGAGGCTAAAGATAACATCGCCGATTCCAAAAGGGTTTGTTATAAGAATATGCATAAAATAAAATAAGGTATGGGGCCTTAAACCCCATACCTTTTATTTATATTCTTTTCAAATTATCTACCTTAATTATAGACCTTTTGAGATTAAATACTCAATAAGATCAACAACTCTTGAAGAATAACCCCATTCGTTATCATACCAGCTTAAGATCTTAACAAGATTCTTGTCTATAACCATAGTCATCTCAACATCAAGTATAGATGAATGGTTATCACCGTTAAAATCTTTAGATACAAGAGGGATATCCATATATCTTAAAATACCTTTTAATTCTCCTTCTGAAGCTTTCTTCAGACTTGCATTGACAGTATCTTTATCAACATCTTTTTCAACCTCAACTACAAGGTCAACAACCGATACATTGGGCGTAGGAACTCTTATCGCCATACCATCAAGCTTGCCTTTTAATTCCGGTATTACAAGAGCTGTAGCTTTAGCAGCTCCAGTTGTAGTAGGGATCATAGATACTGCTGCCGCACGAGCACGACGCAAATCTGTATGTGGTAAATCAAGTATCTTCTGGTCATTTGTGTAAGAATGAATCGTTGTCATAAGACCATGTTTAATACCAAAAGACTCATATAACACCTTTGCAATAGGAGCAACACAGTTTGTAGTGCAAGACGCATTGGATATTATATTATGCTCAGAAGGATTATATTTTTTCTCATTAACACCTAAGACAATAGTTATATCTTCATCTTTTGCTGGAGCTGATATTATGACCTTCTTAGCTCCTGCTGTAATATGTTTTGATGCTCCCTCTCTATCTCTGAATATACCAGTTGATTCAACTACTATATCCACTCCCATATCTGCCCAGGGCAACTCTGCAGGATCTTTATAATTTAATATCTTAACCTCTTTACCATTAACTACTAAAGATCCATCTTTTGCAACTACGCTACAATCTAACTCACCAAAATTTGAATCATATTTTAAAAGATGAGCAAGAGTCTCAACTGGAACCGGTAAATCGTTCACAGCTACAACGTCAAAATCTTTTGATTTAAGTCCGGCTCTGAATACAAGCCTTCCTATCCTTCCAAAACCATTAATAGCTACTTTAACCGCCATCCTACACCTCCTTAAAGATTATTTTCTATAGCCGATTTGAAAAAGAATTTTAACAATAAAGAGCCTCTTTTGCAAGCACTAATATTTAATATAGATTTAAAATAATATAGACTATAAGCTATTTTAAATGCTTAGCCAGATATCTCTCTGTTTCTGAAACAGCTGAACAGATTGCTAAAGCAGAGGTCTTGGGATTACTGCTAGATGGAAAGTTCCTACATTCAAACCTCATTTTAGATATCTTAGATTCAACTTCTATTACATGAGTTATAAAACTCTCATCTTCTGAGAGATATATATTGACATCTATATCGTCTAACCCTGATAACAATAACAGCGTAGCAGAGACATTGATACTTTTAGGAAATCCTGCCGTTGCTTCTGAAGCACTGCCTTTAAAAACAGGCTGCTTAAGCATATTGTGCAAATCAATGTTATTTTCAATTATATAAGGAGAGTTTTCAAGAGCTTTGGCAGGTTTATAACTAGAAAGCTTAATCTTATCTATTCCTTCAGCTCTTATAACCTCTATTGCATCTAAACCTGCAACAGCTCCATGAGGTATTACAACATCCAATCCTTCTTCTCTTGCTTGAGATAGAAGATTTCTAACTTTAAGAAGACCGCCGGTACTCATTATTAAAACATCTTTTCTGTGTTTAATAATTAAAGGCATCAACTCTTT
>CAZVIC010000058.1:0-7832 GCA_964627735.1 uncultured Planctomycetia bacterium
AAGGCATTAAATACAAAACTTCAAGGTGGTTTGATTGTGCCAGATGCTTTAGAAAAAAATCTAAAAGAAATCAAGACCTTGTTAGAATTGTTAAAAGCAGCAAAAGCAAGAAAGAATGATTTTGATAATGCTCTCGCACCATTTAAACCGCGGTTAGTAATTCATTTGAGTAAGAAAACATGGGATAAAAAGCAAGATGATGTATTTTTCTTGGCCCAGTTAATTATCCATGAGGCTACAGAAACTATCATGGGTTCTCCTGAAGGTATCGCTCCTCATCAGCACGCAGTCATTAACGAGATGCGGTTTTTAAGTAAGTTTGCAAGGATAAATGGAATTAGCGATTTGAATTATTATATACTAAAACATGCCGCTGAGACTCAGAATGTAGATTATTTTGACAGTTTGTTATCTATTGATACCTATAGAATAGATAATGACCACACTGCGGGTAGATTCTATGAAGTAGCGTGGGAATTAGTAAAAGACTTTAATTTAAAGTTAAACGTTAAACGCGATGAATTCCCTGCTCCAAGTATGCATTCAAATTTTATTAAAAAAGCTATTGGAACTGTTGATTTTGTCCCAGAAGAGATGGGCAAATATACCTCTGGTATTTTAAATAGAGTTCCAAATAGTGTCGGGGAATATATCATTGATAAGAAAGTCGGACGTTTATATGATGGATTGGTTGATCTGATTTATCAAAGTAGAATTTCTTTTATGGTGGATGATTTAGGTAGTGAATATTTCTATCAAGGCACTAAGGTGAGAGAGATGGGAGCAATGTTTTTTATTACAGCCAGAGATGTTCAAGGAACCAAATATTATGAGGTTCATTTATCCAAGTTATTATGGGATGAAATAAAAGAGAAGGCTAATGATAAAAACGGCGTAACAGCGGATATGTTTTTAGCCGAAGTACTTGTTTTTACCTATACGCAGAATTTCTTACCTACCCAAAAGAATATTGATCCACATGAGTGGGCAAGATTAATGTCTTTGAGGTTTGCTAGTGACATTGCTATAGAAAAGGAAGTGAATGATTTAGACCTGTTTTATATTAACTTTGCTGTTAAATCCGAAAATGTGGCATATTTGTATAAACTCCTGAAGATTTATCGCATTACTCGCGATCCGCAAGGAACATTCAAGATGGCAGTATATGAAGTGCTAAGCCAGATAGAGAAAAAAAATCCGTTAGCCTTATTATTGGCAATCATAAGCGGGGAAGATTTATTGGCGTATTATATGTATTTATTTGAGTTTAAGAATAAAGCTAAGCCTTTTATGAAAAAGGCACAGTTAATAACAAAGCACTTAAACAAAATTAAAAAAGTATATAAGAATATAAAAGAAATTTTAGATGAGGGTACATATTTATTCAATTATACAAAGCCAAAACCAAAAGTACTCCCAACGGAATTAGAAAATCTGTTGGAACGATGCAGAGAATATCAGGATATTTCGTCTATTACTATTAGTGGCCTTCTCTCTGAAATTAGAAAGCTAAAAGACAAAGAAAAGACGGTAGAGAAAAATCAATCAAATATTACAAGTGAACTTTATGTTCCTGAGAATATTGGCGCGTTTATTGAGACTCCCCAGGGAAGAATACGGGAGATGCCCAATGCATTAAACAGAAGTTTTACCAGGGATCTTAGAGAATTCGCGGGGCAAGATGAATATTTAGGCAAAGATGGGAATTCTATAGCTCGAGATTGGAATGGACCGTTTATTGATTTTTTAAAGGCTAAAATACAAAATAAGTTTGCTCCGGGAGCCGGCAATAAACCCTTGGTTATTGGTTTTTATGGGCCATCTTCAACAGGAAAGACTACGTTAACAGATGCATTTAAGGAAAGTCTTGTTAATTTAGGTTATAACGTTGATTTTATTAGTTCAGACAGTTATTTACATCCAGGGGATGGGTTAAGGTATCTTAAGAAGACCGATGGAAGCAGGTTTGTTGTTATTAAAGGCCAAGTAATATATCATTTGAAGAAGTTCGCGCAGGATTTGCTTGATTTAAAAAGCAAAGAGAATATTCATACGCCTTATGATGCGCATGGTAGCCTAGGAGAACCCGGGGATTTGCGTGAAATTAACGGGGTAACATTAGAAGTTTTGTTAGTAGATCTTACGGTATTTGGAATAGATAATAGTATTTTGGGTCAGATAGATATCCTGGTGCCGTGTGTATTTAGGAGCGATATAATTAGAATGGATCGCCGCTTAAAAAGGGACGTATTAGAGAGAGGACTTCAGCCGGATGCGATTATAACCGAAATGATTGAAAAGCAGATACAAGAACTTTATGGGGCAATGTATTATTATGTGGTAAATAAAAGAGGAAACATTGAATTAATCATCTGGCTGCAGGATGAAAATAAGATTTTTGTTGTCCAAGAAGACCCCGCCCGTCCTCTTCCCGGTCAAGCCATGCCAAGCGCTGAAGCCGTGGCTAAAGAAATATCCAGGCATGATTTAACTAAATTTGCAGCAATTACCATAAACTCAAAGAAAGTAAGGTTTGCGTTTAGTTATCTGCGTTCTGTCAACGAAAACCACATGGCTGATTATTTAGAATACCTCGCCAAGGCAGGGTTAATTAGGGCTGGACCACTAGAAGGATTCTTGGCTACTTCATGTTTAGACGAAGAAGGACGACAATTAATCCTGCTATCTAATTACTATAAAGAATTTAATGGTGATATTGAGCAAAGCGCGTCACTTATTCATGAGAGTGGCGCAATCTCCAAGTTTAACTTTGAGCATAAAGTTAATGAAGTTAGAACGCAAAAATTCCTTTTTTCTTCTTTAGGTGGGAATATTACCAGTCAGCTTAAATTGGATTTTATACTCCAAGATAGCTTAAGAGAAGCTATCAAAAGAGTATTCTTCCTAGTTTCCCCGTATTTGATCAAAGGTAACCAATTAAAACATAGCTTAGCTGTCCTAGATAATATTATTGAAATAGCTTCTGGCGAGAATTTTAACGCGCAAGAATTTAAAAGGGCCGCAACAATTGCCTTGCTTCATGATTCTGGATACGCAGTAACTGGCAAGGGTCTTAGGGTTTCAGATGTGAAGAGCGCTGCCGACGCAGATAAGGCTAGGGATTTTCGCACCCTGCATATGGAATTTGGCGCAAAACTCGCTTTACCTATATTAGAAATGGTTAATTCGCTACTTGGGGAAGAAATTTATTCCAGAGAAGATATTTTAGCCATACAAGAAATAATCGCTATTCACGATAATCCTTCCTTGAAGGATAAATTCAAGCTCCTTCCTTTAGATAATAAGCTTGCTCACGCTTTTAGAGAGGCAGATAGGTTAGTTATGCTTATGGAGATAAATTTTATTCCTGATTTAAACCTTGATGTGAAACGAAATGGAATTTGTAATCCTTTGGAGAGGCTTAAGCATATAGATAAAAGATTGCACGAAGAAAGAGAGTTGTATCCAGAGGGGGCAGCATGTTTTATTGATGGGACACTTTTTACGACGCAAACAGGCTATGCTATTTATAAGAGATTGCTCACTAGTTTAAGAAACAAAATTGAAAGTGATTCATTGGTACTTGTTGAATCTGACGATACCTTAATTGAAGCCAGAAGAAGACAGGATACTACGATTCTTCGTCTTAATGATGTATCCTTTGGGTCTTATTTTGAAATAATACCCGAGCGAGGGGCTACTGTTATTTCTTTAAATATTAAAGGAAGGGAGATTCTTTACTGCCCTGATATTACTAAATCAGGAGGCATCCCTGTGCTCTATCCGTTTGCCAACAGGATACGCAATGGCGTATTCAGTTTTAATGATAAACAAATCAATCTTTTTATTTCTAAAGAAGGAAAGCGTTTTCCTCTTCCCGGGTGTAAAGATGACGGCAAGGGGAATATTTACCATGGTATGGTTAGGTACGAGAAGTGGAAAATAGAAGGAATCGGGAATGATGAAGCGGGAGTTTTTGTCGCGCTATCTTTGGATTCAAATGATTATCCCAATATTAATGAATATTTCGGTAAATCAAAAATCACCCTCATCTTTAGACTAAAAGATAATATTTTAAGCATTCAGAGTAAAGTTGAAAATAAAGATACTAAGAAGATAATTATGAGCTTAGCTTTTCACCCTTGGTTTAACACACCCGGAAAATCCGGATGGAGAGTTGTTGTCCCTGCCTCCAAGCATTGGGAGGCAATTAATCAGGTTCCTACTGGGATAATTGAGAATGTAGAGGGAACAATCTTTGATCTAAGAAATCCTACTGTTCTGGAGAATAAAGTTTATGATGATGTCCTGTCTGGACTTGATTTCAAAGATGGTTTTTCTAGCACAACTCTTACTAACCCTGATGGGTCTTTATCTATTTCCGTGGGACAGGACGCATCATTACAACATACAGTATTCTATGTCCCGGCTGATAAAGATGTTGTATGCGTAGAACCTCAGACTTCATCCACTGATTCATTCAATCTGGTTAACCAAGGCATAAAAGAATCTACCCCAGTTATTATAGCTTCGGGTGAAATTTATTCTTCGGAGATTTATATTAGGGTGGAAATACTGTCCAAAAGTAAAGGTGCTTTAGACGTTGCTCTTGGTTTTGAAGCAAGAAAAGGCCATTGTGATAATGTCGTAGAGGGGTTGAGCCGTTTTAAGGAAAGATATCTTGACCCGTTATTTATAAAGAATGCTGCCGAGACGATTTCTCTTGAAGATTTGGCAAGAATGCTTAAATCAACTAATGTCTTTGATAGATACAGAATTGCAAAAAATCTTCCAATAACTTTTGTTTTTGACGGAGGAATTTATAGCGGAATTTTCAAGCAGGATATTCTGCGCACGGTTTATACTTTTGATGATGATTTTGATGCTCTAAGTGTTGTATGCGGAGAAGAAAAGAATTCAGAATCTATAATTGGGCTTGCGGGAATGAGATTTGGTAGTGGGAATTATTTGGATGAGGCGATTTCTTTAGCCAGATCAATAGATCTTCAGAATCTTCTTTGGAACAATCCTCTTAGCGGGGCCTTTGTATTTATAAATCCTCGCGATAGTAATTTTAATCAGGAGAAAATATTGCGCTCTTGGGTAAAGTCAATGGTAGATAGCGGTATTTTAGGTAAACTTTTTATCCTTAAGCCAGAGTCCGGAATAAGCGAAGAGGCCATGAGTGTTATTGAGGCGGCAGTCAAAGAGGCTAAGGCCGGGATGTCCCGGTTAGGATTGGATGCCGGCGGCTTCTATTCTCCGGTGGCAACTTCGGCTAAGTCTTTTAAAGGGGAGTGGTCGCATTTAAAATGGAGATCTAGCGCTGTGGGAATCGTAGAGAGCTTGATTTCAAGCGTGCGTATGCTTAATAGATATCCCGGGGATTTTGCCGGTATCAGGCCTCTAACTAGAGACGCGCTTAAAGTCGTTATCGACGGTTCGGCTAACACCGCGCGTATGGTAAATGAACTGTTGTCATTAAGGGTATACATCAGTCAGATAGAAGAGCTTGGTTTTAGTTTGGAGATATCCAGCTTTGAAGTAGGGACAACAACGGAAGCAGATGTTGTGATTATCGCAAATACCCGTGGAGAAAAACTTAGAGATGACTATGATGGGCTTAAGGTTTCTTTGATCATAGAAGGCAAAATAAATAATCTGCCAGATGACTTTTATTCAGGATGGGAAGAAAGAGGGGCGTTGGTCGTACCGGCTATAATAACAATCGGCGCGGGATCTTTTACTTCGTTTGAAGAGTTTTTCTATAATCAGTTAAACGTAGCGCTGCTTGATAATAAAGAACATGTATTACATACAATTGAATGCACCGCAATATTCCTGACTCGTTTCGCGTTGCATAAATGGATGTCGCGTGGGGATAGCGCACAAAGCCTTTTTAGTATTATTAGGGACTATGCCGGAAGCATACACGCAAAACGAGAAGCTTATCTTATTAAACCGAATGAAGATGTGATCTATCGCGCTGAACTTAATGCAATACTCAGTGTCGCGGATAAAATCGCTTTGATGAAAGCAGCGTGCGAAGTCGCAAGACGAGATGTGCTTTTTAACCCAAATGATTTAGATGGCCTTATTGATAATGGGCTTAACTCGAACGGCAAATACGGCCAGATGGATGCGGCTTACCAGTTGGGCGAGATGTTTAACTCAAAGGCCTCGCCTGTTTTGGTTAAAATAATGTCAGATTCTAAGCGTGATTATCGCGTCCGGCGTAATGCTGCTGAAGCATTGGGTAAGATAGGTGATGTTTCTTCTATTGAGCCGTTACGTAAAGCAGCCCGTAGCGATCAAAGCAAGAAAGTTAGAAATATGTGTGTATGGGCGATAGAGCGAATAGGTGTGGGGCGTGAGGATCCGAAACCATTGAAATCTCAAAAGAAGCTTGAAAATACTGATGAATCGGTTAGCGCTCTTGTAGAAGCTACTTTTGAAAGCTGGAAGAATAATACTTTTCGGCGTAATCCGCGGCCTACCTTAGTTGCGATTACCGGCTATTCCGCTGCAGGCAAGAGTTTTTTCTCGCACAGATTCGCGCAACTGCTAAAAAAACGCGTAGAGGTGTTTTTAAGCCAGTGGAATATAGATCATCTGGATGGGGCGTTGGCTATGCCTGATATTGCCCCTTTAGAATTTGACGATTATATCCTGGCTAAGGAAGACAGGCCTACGCAATTACGCTCATTGGGTAAGATGGGTTCGTCTCAACCAGAAAGATGGCTAGGTAAGTGGGAATTTAGCAGATTCTATCGCGATGTTCAAAGCTTGAGAAGAGGGCAATTTATTAGGAAGCCAAGCTTTGATCAAGTAACCAGGAAAAGGAAAGTTGACAAAGATGGAGGAGAAGCTTTAACTTTAGTCATTCCGGGTAATAATATTATCATATTAGAAGGAATATTTGTTCTTTCGCATGAGCATACTAACCGTTGTTATGATGTAACGGTTTTTCTTGACGCTTCCTGGGAATTAAGGCGCAATCGGGATATCTTAAGGTATATAAAGGAAGGCAAGTATTATAATCTAACGGTCGGCGAGGTAGAGGCTAAATTTGCAAGAAAATATCAGACAGAGGAAATTCCTGCTATACGTGAAGAGGTCGCTTACGCGCAAAATATATTAAGCACTGATAATTATCCGGTTCCGGGATACATCACTGCTTTTAATAATGCCGTTAGTGCTTATAGGAGCATATATGGAGGGCAGAAAGAAGTGATCTTTTCAGATAGGGAAACTTATATTTTAGATAGGTTTAAGTCAGCGGAATTTAACGGTATTCGCGGGTCACCGTTAGGAGAAAAGATTTTGGCTCGTCTATATCAGAATACGATTGCTATTAATAATACTGCTCTATTTATGTCCATCTCTGAATTAGTTGGCCGTCAGAATAAATCAGATTGGGCAAGTTTTACCTTTGACCAAAAAGTAGCATTTTTTGGTGAATTAAAGAAAAAAAATAATTTACAAAATGATGAGTTGTTGATATTGAATAATGCGGTAAAAAATTCATTGTCTGCGCCAGATATTTTAGAGAATACAGATGTTGCTAAACTTCGAGATGCTTATGAACAATGTGCGTTACAGGGTGGGTTATGGACTAATGTGTTACAAAAAGTTACAGCGGCTGCCGAATCTATTTTTAGAGAAGCTGTTCCTGAAGACATTGTAAAAGGAGCGAAAGTATTAGATGTAGCATGCGGTGTGGGGCTTGTGGCGGAAATTGCGGCTAAAAAAGGTGTGGGTGAAGTTGTTTGTGTGGATATATCAAAAGGAATGTTGAATTTAGCTAAAAAAAATCTGATTTATTCTGACGG
>CAZVIC010000059.1:0-7561 GCA_964627735.1 uncultured Planctomycetia bacterium
GGTCTATCCCTCTATCTTTTGACTGGGGTAGACAGAGAGTTAATGCCCAAGGTTAACCAGAGAGAGTTTATGATAAAAGTCGATATGCCTACAGGCACAAAGATTGAAGTTACAGATAGAGTTGTAAAGAGAGTAGAGAGAGTCATCTTTAATTATCCAGACGTTAAAGGTGTTGGAGTAACCGTTGGTTCTTCTAAAGAGAAAGATTTTGGTGGTTCTATAGAGACTCTAGGCTCTTATCAATCCCAAATAGTAGTTAACTTAAAAAAGTTGCCAAAAAAATCTCCCTATTATAGAAAAAGTCAGGATGTTGTGCAACAGCTTCAAAAAGATTTACTTACTGCTGATTTGGAGGGAGCAGAGTTAGCATATATTTTGCAAGAGACAATATTTAAGGCGGCTATGGGTGGAGGTAAACCAGTCAATATTGAAATAAAAGGTCGCGATTTAGATGTTTTGCGCTCTACTTCAGAAAGCATAGTTTTAAGCTTGGGTGACATTGCCGGTCTTTATGATATTAAGAGCGATCTTATGCCTCCTCAACCAGAGATAAAGATCAACGTGATGAAACAAAAAGCCGCGCTTTATAATCTCTCAGTCAATACTATATCTTTGGCGACTCATGCTGCGATTCGAGGCTATGTTGCTTCTAAGTACAAAGAGCAAGGTAGAGAGTATGACATCAGAACAAGATTGCGCGATGAAGACAGAGAGAATCTTTCTAAAGTAAGAAATATATTTATACATTCACCTCTTGGGATAGAGATCCCATTGGCAGATGTGGCTTATCTTGCAAGAGGAGTAGGACCGTCTGAGATTAAACGATTAGGACAAGAGAGAACAGTTGTAGTTTCAGCCAATATTTATAAGCGTGGTTTTAACGAAATTGCAAATAGTGTAGAAAGTAAAATATCTGATTTAGATATTCCGCAGGATTATTCTGTACAACTTAGCGGAGAGCGTAAAGAGATGGAAGAATCATTTAAGAGTCTTTTTTTAGCGCTGTTACTATCTATAGTGCTTGTATATATGATAATGGCTGCGCAATTTGAATCTTTCTGGCAACCATTTGTTATTATATTTGCTGTACCACTAGCTGCGATAGGTATAACGGTTGCTCTATTGCTTACCCACACCACTCTTAACATAGTTGTCTTCTTGGGAGTAATTATCTTAGGCGGAATTGTTGTTAATAACGGAATTGTTTTAATAGATCATATTAATGGACTAAGAGAAGAAGGTTTCTCTACGTATAACGCTGTCTTAGAAGCTTCTCAAAATAGATTGCGGCCGATATTGATGACGGCTTTAAC
This sequence comes from uncultured Planctomycetia bacterium, assembly GCA_964627735.1. GTDB lineage: Bacteria > Omnitrophota > Gorgyraeia > Kaelpiales > Kaelpiaceae > Kaelpia. Next base: position 1,314 of record CAZVIC010000059.1, read on the forward strand.
TACGACTCTTGGGCTTGTTCCTCTTGCATTGGGGTTTAGCGAAGGAGCAGAGCTTAGAGCTCCTATGGCTATAGCTGTTATTGGAGGACTATCATCATCTACCTTACTTACGCTTTTTATAGTTCCGGCATTGTATATTGTTGCTGTCAAGATGATAGAGTCTGATAAGAAAGAACTATTGCCAGATTTAGATCTAAAACAACCATCCGAGCTGGAGTTGCAGCAACAAGAGCAGTTAGATCTTAGTAAGATAGAATCAGAGATTAAGGAAGATATAATAATAAAGGAAGAGAGAGAAGAGAAAACCAAACGCTTAAACTTAAATCAGAGGCAAGAAGAGGCTTTAAAATATTTACGTCAAGAAGGAAGATTGACAAGACAGGAATATATGCAGATGTTTAATATCTCTATAGCTACAGCAGCTAGGGATCTTAAAGATTTACAAAAGAAAAAAATTATTACCCCAGAGGGACCGAGTGGCCCTGGTAGGTGGTATAAAATAAAAATAGTCTAAGCTTAGCTTATGAATCTACCTGAGTTTTCGATAAAAAAGCCGGTTGCAATGAGCATGATCTTTTTGGGTATCGTACTCATAGGATATATTTCTTTAATACAGCTACCAGTCGAGTTAATGCCTAACTATAGTTATGACACTATAAGTATTATAGTGAGGATTAGAGGTGGTGTTCCCTCTCCTGATGTAGAGCGTCTTGTTACAAAGCCGATTGAAGAAGCTGTGAGCGATGTGAGTAAACTTAAAGAGCTTATAGCTATCTCTGAAGAAGGAGAGTCTAGGGTTATTTTGAGGTTTGAGCCGGGCACCGATATGGATTTTGCTTCTTTAGAAGTTAGGGAGAAATTTGGTCGAGTAAAAGATAGTTTACCTAAAGAGATAGAGAAACCCGTCATTGCAAGATATCAGCAGACAGATGTTCCAATAGTGATACTTGCTGTAACAGGAGAGAGGTATACCCCTGAGATGTTGAGGAGGATTGTGGACGAGAAGATTGAGCCTAGATTACGGCGGGTAACAGGGGTGGCGAATATAGAGATAGCCGGAGGTAGGGAAAGAAAGATTATTGTCGAAGCAACTGAATATAACTTGCAAGCCTACAATGTATCTTTAGGAGAGCTGATTGATACAATAGGCGCTAATAACATAGACCTGCTTTTAGGAGAGATGGAAGAGGAAAAGATAAAAAACTTAATCCGTCTTATGGGTCAGTATGAGAGCATAGATGATATCAAAGAGATTGGAGTTAGCATGAGCCCTCAGGGCTCTATTGTTCGGCTGAAAGATGTAGCCAAGGTTAAAGACTCCTTTCTTGATCCTATGGATATTTCTAGAGTTGACTCCAGGCCTGTTGTCTCTATCTATGTTCAAAAAGAGTCTACGGCTAATACTATAAGTGTAAATAGATTATTAGTTGAAGAGATTTCTAAAATAAAAACAGAGCTTCCCGAAGATGTGATAATAAAACCTACTTTTCAGCAAGCTGAGTATGTTCAGGAGGCGATTGATACAGTTCGTAAGTCGATTATGTTTGGCGGAGCATTGGCAGTTATTGTGTTGCTACTTTTCCTGCACGATGTAGCTCCGACATTTATTATTGCCCTCTCTATCCCGCTTTCTGTTATGGCTACATTTACAATTATGTTTATGCAGGGCCTGACCTTAAATGTCATGACTCTTTCTGGGCTAGCTTTAGGTATAGGTATGTTGGTCGACTCCTCCATTGTTGTGCTCGAGAATATTTTCAAAAAAAGGGAGCAAGGCTTTAGTAAGAGAGAGGCTGCATTAAATGGTAGCAAGGAAGTTAGTCTGGCAATAGTGGCTTCGACCATTACTTCTGTGGTTGCATTCTTACCGATAATGTTTGTTGGTAAGCAGATTAGATTGCTCTATAGTGGATTAACCTGGACAGTTGTTTACTCTCTTCTTGCGTCTCTATTTGTAGCTTTAAGTTTGATTCCATTGGCTGCATCTAGAATTAAAATGGGTGGAGCAATTCCATTTTTAAAGAAAAGCAAAAAAAGTATTCAAAGAGTTAGAGATAATTACGTCGGTCTATTAAGATTTGTTTTGAGGTTTAGGTATCTTCTAATATTGGTTATGGTAGCAACGTTTATTTGGGTTTTGCCTCTTAAGGAAAATATTGGTAGAGAGTTTATTGGCATTACAGAGCAGAACAAATTTACCGTGCATGTTGAATTACCTACAGGAGCGAAATTAGAGATGTCTGATAAAGCAGTTGCAATGGTTGAAAAGATTTTAAGAGAAGTGCCTGACATACGAACTGTATCTTCCAGAATAGAGAGATGGTCTTCTAAGATATATGTAAAGTTGAAACCTCTCGCTCAAAGGGAGCGAACAACAAATGATCTTATAGAAGAGTTGCGCCCTGAAATGGATGAAACAATGAAGAGCTTCGATGCTTTTATATATTTTGAATTGCCTCAAGAAGTAGGGAGCAATGAAATATTTATTGATATAAACGGATATGATTATGATGTTTTAAAACAGATAGCGATGAAGATGGCCCAAAGTTTATCCCAGGTTGAAGGCATTACGGATCAAAAGATAAGAATGCGCGAAGGTAGGCCGGAGATAAGAATCATAGTAGACCAAGATAAGCTTAGCATGTTTGGGTTAACGATTAAAGATATTGCTTATCAATTGCATGGGAAGATAAGAGGCTTAAGGTCTAGTTTCTTTCATGCCGAGACTAAAGAGGTTGAGATTGTCGTCAGGATTAGCGAGTCTGATCGTGATAGTTTCGATGCTTTAAAGAATATGACTTTTGTCAATAGGGAGAGAATTAAGGTGCCGCTAAAGCAGGTTGCAGAGCTTAAGTTTGATATAGCTCCGAGTGAAATCTGGCATAAAAATAAATCAAGAATGGTTCAGGTTAGCGCGAACAGAGGAGCTTTAGATTTAAATACAGCCATTGAAAGGTGTAGTGCGGTTTTAGATGAATTTGAGATGCCCGAGGATTATACGTATAGATTTAGCGGAGATTATGAATTGATGGTAGAGAATGAACGCCAACAAGTCTTTGCAGTCATCACAGCACTATTTTTAATCTTTTTAGTTTTGGCTTCACTCTTTGAGTCTTACGCTCAGCCGTTCATTATTATGCTTACAGTGCCTTTAGCTGCAATAGGTGTTATTCCAACGCTCTACTATACAAATACATCTATTAATATCGGAGCTCTTATGGGAATGCTGATGTTGGGAGGCATTGTTGTTAATAATGCTATAGTCATGGTAGACCATATAAATCTTCTAAGAACAAAAGGGGTGGGATTAAAAAAAGCTGTTCTTGGAGGAGCTGAACATAGGTTACGCCCTATCTTTATGACCTCTATTACAACAATCTGTAGCCTTATGCCAATGGCATTAGATAAGAGCGAGTCTTCTAATCTCTGGTCACCGCTAGCAAAGACTGTAATTGGAGGAATGTCTGTATCTACTGTATTGACTCTTCTTGTAATTCCTTCTGGATATATGATACTAGAAGATTTAAAATATAGATGGAAACATATATTTTTGAAAGTAAAAATATGAATGAAAACATAAAGACAGTTATATATTCAACGGTAACAGTTCTAACAATACTCTCTTTAATATCTGCTTTCTGGTTAGGGACTGAAAACAGGAAGATATACTCTAGCTATATAGAAGAGAGATCACTCTGGCATCAAAAAAATAGAGATTTAGAGTTTGAATTAGATAAATTTAAAATAGAGGTAGGAGGTATCAAAACTCAATTAATAACCTATAAAGGTCAGATGGCTAGGTTGGAAGACAACAAGATTTTAACAGAAGAAGATCTTCGAGAATTAGCCGACGAGAACAATAGACTGAAAGATGAAGTTGCCCGGTTGGTTAGAGAGAGAGAAGGCCTGAAAGATAGGTTGACCAAAAAAGTAAGAACAGAGGATGGCAAGGGAGATGATTTTTGGTCTAACCTATTGCGAGAGAAAACATCTTTAGAATTAAAACTCAGTAACCTCAAAAGATTGCTTGAGAGGAAAGACCAGGAGATATTAAGATTTGAAGAAGAGAGAACGCGGCTAAGCCAACTTACAGGAGATCTTTTAGATGAGAAAGAGGGGCTAGAAGAGAGATTGGTTGATACTAGAAGTATGGTCTCTTCTTTTTCCCAATCATTAGAGCAAGAGAAAGAAGAGAAATTGGAATCCTTAAGGAATCTAGAAAGACTGGAGCAGGATAAGCATGCCTTAGCTCTTCAGCTAGAGCAAGCTCAGAGAGATAAGTTAGCTACAGAAAAGAAGCTAGATGATTTTAAGCAAAGAATGATTAAAGAGGAACAAGGTAAAGATAGGTTTGAAAAGCGGGTGGGCTATGTCAATCAAATCTTAGAAGATAACATGCTTGAAGTTACACGTTTAAAACAAGATCTTGAAGCGGCATTGGAAAAGATAAAGAAGATGGGTTATGATGACCAAGATTTTGCAGTTGAATTGCCAAGAATAGAAGTGGGAGACAATAGTATTCAAGCCAGAGTAGTTGCTGTCAACTTAACAGAAGGTTTTATAGTAATCGATCGAGGTAAGAGAGACGGTGTAGAAGAAGGAATGGGGTGTTTTATCTATAGAGAGGGAAAACTTATTGCAAAACTTAAAGTAAAAGAAGTTAGAGAGGTAACTTCTGCAGCAGAGATTATCTTGGATTTACCTCAGGATTCTGTAGTTAAAAACGATCTTGTAGAGTTTTCAAGCAATTGATTCCCCCAATATTTTAAATATGTTTGACAATAGAGAGAAAGTATTTTAAGATTTAAGAAATTCTCTTAATAAGTTTATTATGAAGATTGTAAAAAGTATTTTAATTTTAGCATCTATGTTAATGTGGGGCTGTGGAAAAAGCTCAATCTCTGATGATAACAAGGTGCGCTTCTCTTTTTGGGGTTCCCCAGAAGAAGTCAGAGTAATCACGTCTATTGTTAAAGAGTGGCAGGGAGACCATCCTGGGAAAAAAGTTATATTAGAACATACTCCTTACGGAGGTTATAGCAGTAAGATCTTAACTAGAATAGCAGGAGGAGATGCGCCTGATATTATAGCTGCAGAGGTGGGGCTCTTTACAAATTTTTATTCTAAAGGTGTCTTCTTATCTCTGACCCCTTTTATAGAGAATGATGAAAGTTTTATACTGGATGATTTTTTTTCACCCATCATCAAACATTTTACTATTGAAAATGATATCTATGGTATGCCTAGAGATATCGCTCCTTTTGCTTGTATCTATTACAATAAAAATATTTTTGACCAGAACAATATCCCTTATCCTAATGATAACTGGGATTGGGATGTTCTTCTTGACGTTGCAAAACGTCTTACTATAAGAGATGAAAAAGGCAAAGTTAAAAGATATGGATTTTATACCTGGGCTTGGCAAAATTTTGTTTTAGCTAATGGCGGTGGGCTTGTAGATAATGTTAAAAACCCTCGTTCTATAAGATTAAACACGCAAGAATCGCGAGAAGGTTTAGAGTTTTACAGAGATCTTATTTTAAAGCATAAAGTCTCTCCGACTCCATCTGCTCTTATAAATGTGGGTATGGGTGTTCAGATGATGTTTATGACTGGACGTCTTGCAATGTTAGGTTCTGGGATCTGGGAGACCCCGGCATTACAGAGCATAGAGAACTTTGATTGGGATATAGCAATGTTTCCTAAAGGGCCTAGAGATATAAGGCAGATTGCAACGGGTGGAACAGCATATTGTATATTAAAAACATCTAAAAATCCCGAACTTGCTTGGGAAGTAATAAAGGCTTTAACTTCAGCCAGGGCTATGGAGCGCATTGCTTCTATAGGATTAGCACAGCCAAGCAGGATATCTGTTGCCCAAGGTTCTTATTGGGCTGGTAGTCAAGAGAAGCCGTTGAATAAAAAAATGCTTAACGAAGTAGTTAAGAGCGTAGTCTTTCCTCCGTTTAGTTCTAATTGGAGAGAGATAGAAGAGCTTTACATTAAACCTAAATTGGATCTATTTTTTAATGGTCAAGCTGAATTGGATGATATCTTGCCTGATATTGTGGAAGCAGGTAACGAACTCCTTAGGGAGTAATTATTAAAGGAGGTAAATATGGTAGAAGCAACAGAAGTTCTAACAGATAGGGAGCGGAAAAATTTTTCAATTCTTGATCTGATTCGTAGAAAAGGGCCTATTACTCGTACAGAGATCTCCAAAGAGACAGAGTTAAACATAGTTACAG
>CAZVIC010000060.1:0-7352 GCA_964627735.1 uncultured Planctomycetia bacterium
ATAAAGAGAGAGAGAATAAGAAGTTTTTTCCAGGTATTAAAATTCCTAAAGATATAATAGTCACTTCAGATTTAGAATTAGCAGCAATAGATAAAGATGTCATTATATTGGCTGTTCCATCCATATATATAAGAGCTGTTTTAAGCGGTTTAACCGGATTTAAGGATGACGTTATATTTGTCAGTCTTGCAAAAGGTATAGAACAAGAGAGTTTTAAACGTGTATCTGAGATAATCTATGAAGAATTAGGTAAAGTTAAAATGGCGGTTCTTTCTGGTCCAGCTATAGCCTATGAAGTTGCTAAAAAAAGTCCCTCTAGTGTTGTCGTTGCTTCAGAGGATGACTCTGTTGCTAAGATAGTGCAGGAATTATTCTTCACCCCTTATTTTAGAGTCTATACAAGTAGTGATGTTGTAGGGCTTGAATTAGGAGGTGCTTTAAAGAATATTATTGCTATAGCAGCTGGAATATGCGATGGGCTTGGATTTGGTACCAATACAAAAGCAGCTCTATTGTCTCGTGGGTTGGCAGAGATGGTTAGGTTTGGCAAGAGCCAAGGTGCACTAGAGGAGACTCTGTTTGGCTTAAGTGGATTAGGTGATATGGTTACTACCTCTTTTAGTTTAAAGAGCAGGAATAGGACTTTAGGAGAGGAGATAGGTAAAGGATTTAAACTAGACGATATATTGAAAAGCAAAAATACTGTAGCAGAGGGAATATATACTGTTAAGGCATTACATGGTTTTATAGAAAACAATAAGATAGAGATGCCTATTGCAGAGCAGATCTATCAAGTACTTTATGAAGATAAGGACCCTTTTAAGGCAGTCGCTGATTTAATGGCTAGAGATGCAAAGCCTGAGACCTACGGTTAAACTTTTTTAATTCTTGTGTATATTTTGTTTAACGGGGCGTAGCGCAGTTTGGCTAGCGCGCCTGAATGGGGCTCCGAATCAAGCCAAATTCACATCTTTAATTAATTCAGCAGGTTAGGTAAATACCCTTGAAAAATAGCTAAATATTGACGTACCTGTATTACCACTAATTCCGAGTATTACCCTGTATTGCCTCTACTTGTCCTACAAAGTAGGGTTCTGGATACTAAAAAGAGATGGTTTTTGATAATCCTGGGAAGGTATGGTATACTTATTATGTACTTTATAAAATAGTTAGCATAAGAGGGGTTTGGTTATATAGTAATTGAATGAAATTGTTAAAATTTAATAAATCAGCATGGGTGCTTATCTTATTAGCTATTTTATTGCTTTCTCCGAATTATGTCTATGCGCGACGTACGAAGGTTTTTAATGAAGCTCTCTCTCTAGAAAATCTATCTAGTTTTAGCAAAGATGTTAGAGATAATTATAAAGTATTTCAATTTGATTCAAGTAATGTTTTTCAAGCTGCTGTTTCTAATATTATTGCAGAATATAATAAAGCGATAACTGAAGGAAAAGATTTTGTTTTGTTTCTCTCTGGAGGTAGCTCTTTAAAAGCACTAGCTTCTTTAAAAGAAGAAATATATGCAGATTCTATTGATTGGAGTAGAGTACATATTTTTACTGCAGATGAAAGAATGGGTGTTGGTTTAAATCATGAAGAGAATAATGCCTATCAAGCATACCAGGTACTTCTTAACGATTTAATCCAGCATAGCGGTTTACCTAGAGATAATATTCATCGTATTAATACTATGGGTGATATGCGAATGGAGGCTGAATTATATGAGGCGGAGTTGCAGTTATTAATTGATGTTGGAGTGAGAATGCATGTTGTCTTAGGGATGGGTTCAGATGGACATACTGGTTCAATATTTAGTGATTTTCCTTGGCAGAAACAAGAAGGAAGACTTTTCTTAGATGTAAGTGGTGAATCTCAGCCCAACGGTTTAGGTAGGATAACAGTTACTCCATATTTTCTTAGTAATTTTGCAGATAGTATTACGGCAATTGTAACAGGCGATAGTAAAGCACAAACAATCGCAGAGGTTCTTGTCGATCTAGAAAATAATAATGATTTAAGTGCTTATCCAATCGTTAGGACGTTGCTATTATGTTTTAGTGATATTTTGATATTTAGCGATCAAGCTGCATTGAGCGAATATAGAGCTTCAGTTGTCACTCAAGTCGGTTTTGTTGGCTTAGGAGCAATGGGGTTGGGTATGGCAAGGGCTATTTCTGAAAATGATATTGCTATATTTGGTACTGATATAAATAGTGAGACAAGAGATGAATTTGATAAAGCTGACATAGGTACTTCAGCGGTTGATTTAGAAGCAATGGTTAGAGGGATGGGTGCGGGGAGAAAAGTGATTTGGCTTATGGTTCCTCATGGTACACCTGTTAATGAGAATATTGATAAAATTATAGAATTAAAACGACAAGGGTTAATAAGTGAAGGCGATATTGTAATAGATGGTGGTAATTCAAATCATATTTTACATAGAGCTCGCGCAGAGAGGCTTCTAGAAGAAGGAATTATTCTTCTGGGTGCTGGGACAAGCGGAGGTACTGCTGCAGCAGGGAGTATGTCTATTATGGTTGGCGGTAGTCAGGAAGCTTATCAGCAATGTAAACCTGTGTTTGAAGCTTTAGGGATGGAGAATGGATATAACTGGTTTGGAGAAGCTGGAGCAGGACATTTTGTTAAGTCAGTACATAATGGCATAGAGTATGCATTTTTCCAAGTATTGGCTGAGGGTGTTGAAGTGTTGGCTAATTATTTTGGTTGGAATCAAGAAAAGTTAGCTGAAGTTATAGGTGGTTTGCAGGATAGTAATCTTTCTTCTTGGATAATGGAATTAGCTTTGGAAGTTGCAGAGGATGATGTTCTCTCTCATGTTGGTCCACATATTTTAGGAGGAAGTACTGGCACATGGACACAAGAAGATGCAAGAGTTGCAACACCTGTGTTAGATGCCACTCTACAGAGGCGTATTGATTCTAGAGAGATTGATCTTGAGAATTATCAAGTTGCTCCTGGCGATTTTGCAGCTAGTTTTATAGCTTTAATAAGAAATAAGATGGGTTCACACAAGTATGATGAATTATCTGAAGAAATAACTTCAGAGATGCGTTGCGATGCTTTAGGTGTTGGTTTAGAGGTGATAGATGTAGAAGAACAAGAGTTTGTAGAAAATATATTGTCTGCTATTACATATGGCTGGTTAATGGCCTTAAAAGAAGGCTATGAGGTAATAGCTGCATCAGAATATGATATAGATGCTCAGGGTCAGGGTTTGGCTAGCTTAAGCACTGTTTGGCAGAATGGTTCGGTAATAAAATCTCATTTGATAGGATTAGCCGAGACTCACTTTAAAGTAGGTGAAGATGTTCAAGCTACATTTAACAATATAGCCCAAGAGCTTGGTGTGAGTATAAGTTCTATCGAATGGCTTAACGGAATTTCTCAAAGCTTAAATATTCCAACACCTGCACTCGATGCTATTTTAGAATCCACAGAATAGGATTAGCTTGTAGTTTCTCGTTCACTATCTAATGTAGGCTGATAAAGATGTTTTTTGTTGAATATATATTTCCTCTTGCCATTTTCTGTTACCATCTTTAAACTAATACAAGTATTTAACGGGGCGTAGCGCAGTTTGGCTAGCGCGCCTGAATGGGGTTCAGGAGGTCGGGAGTTCAAGTCTCCCCGCCCCGATTTTATTTTAACTTAAGGTTGTAAGATAACAGCAAGGTATGATAGTATATATGCAGTGTTTAACCTTACAACAAGAGGAGGCATGTATGGAAGCATATTGCGTAAAGTGTAAAGCTAAGAAGGAAATGCAGGCTGCTGAAGAAGTAACTATGAAAAACGGAAGAAAAGCAATGAAGGGGAAGTGTCCTGATTGCGGTACGTCTTTATTTCGCATTTTAGGTTCTAAATAGTGATAGGAAAGTAGTAAGTGGATTCATATCGGAAAGCAAAAATCATCGCCGGTCTTATTCAAGATAAGGGCGGAGATGATGTCGTATTGATGCATATGAGTAAAGCAGTAAGCTTTACAGATTTTTTTATTATCTGCAGCGCTAATTCACCTCGACAAGTTAAAACAATAGTTGATTATGTAATCTCAAGCACTAAAAAAAGTAAGATTAAAATTTTACATTCTGAGGGTTCTGAAAACTCAGATTGGGTGTTGCTTGATTATGGAGATGTAGTAGTACATGTCTTTACGGAAGAGCAGAGGTTGTTTTATGAATTAGAGAGATTATGGCGTGATCTTCCTTTAGAGCATCTCGCTGCAGCTTAAAAGCCAAATTTTTATTGTTATGTTAAATGTAGAAGATAGATTAAGAGATTACTTAGTTGATATTGCAGCTAATTGGGGTATTAACAGTTTGGATGTTGAAGTGGGTACTCCTCGATCTAGAGAATATGGAGATCTGTCAACCAATATAGCCTTAAAACTATCTAAGCCTTTAAAGAAGAGCCCCAAAGACATAGCGGCTAACATTTTGTTAAAGCTTAAGGAAGACTTTAAGGATGTTTTCAGTGATATTGAGATTGCAGATCCGGGATTTATAAACTTCTATTTCTCCGTGGAATATCTTTATGAATTTTTAGGTGAGATATTAAAAGATGAAAGTCTGTTTTCAAATAATATCGGAGAAGATAAAAAAGTTCTTATTGAGTTTGTATCTGCTAATCCAACAGGACCTCTATCTATTGCTCACGGAAGACAGGCGGCTATAGGTGCTTCATTGGCAAGGATACTTGGTTCTTCTGGATATAAAGTGGATAGAGAGTATTACATCAACGATGAAGGTAATCAGATAAATTTGTTAGGAGAATCTTTAAGAGTAAGATGCTTAGAATTTCTTGGCAGGGAATTAGAATTACCCGGAGAAGGCTATCAAGGCGAATATTTAATTGATATGGCCAAAAAGATAGTAAAAGATGAAAATTTAGGTCTAAAAGATTTAGAGAGTAAGAGTCTGGAATATTTTTCTGAATATGCACTAAAGTCTATTATGTCTGATATCAAAGGTTCTCTCTCTGATTTTGGTGTTATTTTTGATAATTGGGTTTCCCAGAGAGATGTTGCCTCTAAGGATTCTATGGAAGATGTTATATCTAAGCTAAAATCTAAAAACTTTACTTACGAACAGGATAAAGCATTGTGGTTTAAATCTAGCGATTTTGGCGATAGCCAGGATAGGGTTATTATTAAAAATGATGGAAGCTATACATATTTTATTGCTGATATCGCCTATCATCTTAATAAATATAAGAGAAATTATGATCTTATAATAGATATTTGGGGTCCTGATCACCATGGTTATATTAAAAGGGTCGAAGCTGCCTTAAGTGCTTTGGGATCTGAGGCAAAGAAGCTAAAAGTTTTGATTGTTCAATTGGCCACACTTTATAGAGACGGTAAGCCTATTAAGCTTTCAACGAGGCGTAATGAGACTATAACTTTAGATGAGGTTTTATCTGAAATTGGCTCTGATGCAACGCTATTCTTTCTTTTGAACAGAAAGCTGGATAGTCATCTTGATTTCGATCTTGAACTTGCTAAAAAGAAGACCATGGATAACCCTGTCTACTATATTCAGTATGCACATGCTAGAATCTCAAATATTATGAGTTTTGCAAAGCAGAACAATATAGACCTAAGAGACTCTCTCACAATTAGTTTAGCAGCTAATTTAAAAGAGCCAGAGGAAAAAGATATTCTGCGTAGTCTGGTGCAATTTTCTAGAATAATAAAAATATCTGCTCTCACAATGGAACCATCTTTTATCGCTGGGTATTTATATGAACTTGCTCAGCAGTTTCACGGATTTTATAGTAAGCATAGAGTTGTCGTAGATTCTTCTGAGCTTACAAAAGCACGACTCTATCTCTGTTCTGCAGCTCAGGTTGTATTAAGGAAAGGCTTGGAATTACTCGGGATATCTTCTCCCGACAGCATGTAGCATGTTTAAAACTCTTAAAATATATCTTGGCGAAAGAGTAGATTATAAGAGTTTAATCAAGGAATTTAGCGAATTAGGTTATAGGAGAGTAAGTAGCTTAGGTGCTAGAGATGAGTTCTCTTTTAAAGGGACTAGCATAAGTATATATCCTTCCAGCTATGAACTACCATTACGAATCGAAATAGATGATGATGTTGTACGTTCAATAAGAGTATTCAATCCTCATAGCGGCGACATTTTAGAAGAACATAGCATGTTGATACTCTTGCCTGTAAGTCTTTCTAAACTAAAAGATAGAGAGAGTATCTATCTTGAAAGCATGCCGATTGATAATTTTCTTGATATCAAAAGAGGAGATTATGTAGCTCATATTGCTCATGGTATAGGAAAGCTTATTGGTATTAAAAAATTGAAAGGGGAGGACTTCTTTTTAATTAGGTATTCTGGAGATGATAAGTTGTATGTTCCTGTAAAAGACGCAGATCTTATCCAGAGGTATTTAGGATTTGGAGGTAGAGCTCCTAAGCTAAGTAAGTTAGGAAGTAAAGATTGGCAGAGCTTAAAGAGCAAGGCCAAACGTGGCGTAGAGAGCTTTGCAAAAGATATGCTTAAGATTCAAGCAGAGAGAGTGACTCTAAAAGGATACTCTTTTTCTGAAGATACAGATTGGCAGAACGACCTAAAGAATAGTTTTCCTTTTAAAGAGACTCCCGATCAACTAAAAGCCATAGAAGAAGTAAAGAGAGACATGGAATCTATCTATGCAATGGATAGGTTGGTATGTGGTGATGTTGGATACGGTAAGACCGAAGTTGCTTTACGTGCAGCATTTAAAGCTGTTATGGATAATAAGCAGGTCTCAATGTTGGTGCCTACAACAATACTTGCTCAACAGCATTACCAAAGGTTTTTAGATAGGTTTAAACAGTTTCCAGTTAAGGTTGATATGTTATCAAGATTTAGGACTGAAAAAGAAAAGAAAAATATTTTAGTCGATTTAAAGGAAGGCAAGATAGATATAATTATTGGTACTCATGGATTAATATCTTCTAATATTGAATTTAAGGATTTGGGATTAATTATAATAGATGAGGAGCAGAGGTTTGGAGTGGTTCAGAAGGAAAAGTTTAAGCAGTATCGTCAAGTGGTAGATGTTTTAACTTTAACAGCAACTCCAATCCCACGTACTTTGTATATGTCTCTTGTTGGCATTAAAGATATGTCTATCATTAATACACCTCCGGAAGAGAGATTGCCGGTTAAGACCTATATTTCTGAATACGATGATAGCCTGATCAAGCGTGCTATTAGAAGAGAGATCAAAAGGGGTGGTCAGGTATTTTTTATAAATAATAGAATAAGAGGTATAGAGAGGGCAGCGGAAAAATTAAAAAAATTATTGCCTAAAGCAAGGATTGCTGTTGC
>CAZVIC010000061.1:0-7327 GCA_964627735.1 uncultured Planctomycetia bacterium
ATGACCCAAATTTAGATGAGCGTATTTTTTCAAAGACTTGGGAATCTGAGTTAGAACGTTTAACAGTAAGTGTCTACTCTTACAACAAAGGCGCAAAGAAACTTCAGATTGCTCGTGAAAATATGTCTAGTCAGGGCGAATTTAGATATGCCAAGATGGGCCGCTTGACTAAAGAAGAGCTGGAAAACATACTTCCTTTGATGCAGGAAGCGTTACAGAATATGGATTAATTGAGTTAAGAGGTTCTTTAATCTTAACTCTTTTTAGTTTCTCATATCTAAGATGTTGATTACCAAATCAAAGTATATGTCAGGATTGCAATGCCCTAAGTATCTATGGGTAAAAGAGCATATGCCTGAAAAGATTCCCGCTATTGACCTTGAACTTCAATTTAGATTTGATCAAGGTAAAGAGGTGGGTGATATAGCAAAGAAGATATATCCCGAAGGTATAGACTTAAGCGATTCCGATTTCAATTTAAATATTAATCGTACTCAACAATTAATAAAGACACGTCAAACTATCTTTGAGGCTGGGATAATGGTTGATAAGATCTATTCCAGGATAGATATTTTAAATCCGGTTGAAGAAGATAGCTGGGATATTATAGAGGTCAAGAGTTCTATGAAGGTTAAAAATGAGCAATGTGAGGATGTTGCTTTTCAAAGATATTGCCTCATTAAGAAGGGTCTTAAGATTAGGAAGACATATCTTATGCATATCAACCCTGATTTTATAAAACAGGGAGAGATAGATCCTTATAAGTTTATGCTCTCTGAGGATGTAACAGGAGAGATAGATAAAATATCTTTATCTGATATTAAAAGCAGAGTAGAAGAGATGGTTAAATTGGTTTCAAATGTTAGCATGCCTGATATTAAAATAGGTCCACAATGTTTTACGCCATATGAATGTAGTCTTAAAAGCTTCTGTTGGAGCTTTATTCCAGCTAAAAATAATGTATTTATCTTCAATAGGGGTAGGAATCTTGGGTTTGAGCTTCTTGAGAGAGGGATTTTAGAGCTTAAGGATATAGACGATGAAGAGACATTGAATGATAAGCAGAAGATTCAATTTAAGAGCCATGTTAATGATGAGATTCATATCGAGAAGAGTGCTCTATCTGATTTTTTAAGCAGCTTGAAATACCCTGCATACTTTCTTGATTTTGAGACAATAAGATCTGCAGTTCCAATTTATGATAACTCTAGACCTTATGAGGATATACCATTTCAATATGTGCTCTATCTTTTAAAAGATGAGCATAGTAAACCTGAGTTTTTTAGCTATCTCTCTAAATCCAAGAGAGATCCTCGTCAAGAGATACTCCAGAATTTAAGCAAGATCATTACGACCAACGGCTCAATAGTTGCTTATTTTGCAATATTTGAGAAAAAAGTACTTAATAAGGCTACAGAAGCTTACCCAGAACACAGAAGCTGGTTTAATTGTATTGAGAACAACTTCTTAGATCTTTATGAACCGTTTAGAAATTATCACTACTATAATCCAGCTCAACAGGGAAGCAATTCCTTGAAGAGCGTTCTTCCTGCTATTACCGGAAAGGGTTATCAGGATCTGGATATCTCTAACGGTGCTGTTGCAAGTATCAGGTATTTTAATGCTACACTAAAAGATAATTTAGATATTAAAGGGCGAGATGATCTTTATAGAGCGCTAGAAGAGTATTGCGGCTTAGATACTAGGGGTATGATAGATATAGTCGATAAATTAAGGATAATGGTAGCCTAGATGGAAGATTATATTCAGGTATACACTACAACTGATGAGGTAAATGCAAAGTTAATAGCTAAGAGTTTGATTGATGAAAGATTAGCTGGGTGTGTTCAGATAATTGGCCCCATCGAAAGCAGGTACCGTTTTAAAGGTAAGATAGAAGAGTCCAAAGAGTATCTCTGTATCATCAAGACAAAGAGTTCTCTCTTTGAAAAGTTAGAAAAAACTATTAAAAAGCTCCATTCCTATGAATTGCCTGAGATAATAGCTACTGCTATTACTGCCTCAAGCCAGGACTATCTTGACTGGTTAGACAGATCTTTAGTCAATAAGTAGCCTGACTATAGGGTTTAGCATTCATCTTGTATTGAAATAGTATATATAATATAATTAAAAGCTATGATAAAAGATGCTATAAAGTTGCTTTCAGAGCGGGAGGACCTAGATCAGGAGCTTGCAAGAGCTGTAATGAGCGAGATTATGGAAGGGGAAGCCTCTACTGTAGAGATCGCCGCTTTTTTAATGACATTGAAGATGAAAGGCGAGACTGATCTAGAGATATCATCTGCTGCTGCCATTATGAGAGAGAAAGCAGTTCAGATTAATCCTAAAGTGGATAAGCTCATTGATACCTGTGGTACAGGAGGGGACAATCTACATACTTTCAATGTTTCGACTTTGGTCTCTCTTGCAGTTGCTGCTTATGGAGTAGCTGTTGCAAAGCATGGTAATCGATCTGTTTCTAGCTCTTGCGGCAGTGCTGATCTAATAGAAGCTTTAGGCATGCCGCTTCTAAAAGATAAAAATGTTATAGAACGGGGCATAGAAGATGTAGGATTCGGCTATATATTTGCACCTTATTTTCATCCTGCTATGAAGTTTGCTATGCCAGTTAGAAAAGAGCTTGGTATTCGTACGATATTTAATATTTTAGGTCCACTAGCTAATCCTGCAAGGCCAGGATATCAGATATTAGGAGTATATGATAAAAAACTAATCTCAACTGTAATTAAAGCTCTTAAGACTTTAGGGTTAAAGGGTGCACTTGTCTTTTGTGCTCAAGATGGAATGGATGAAATCTCAATCTCAGCAGATAGTTACTATTCTCAGTTGAAAGATGGTGGAATCTCAAACGATATTCTCTCTATTGAGCCATTAAAATATGGGATTAAAAAGGTAGACCTCAGCATACTTAAGGTTAGGAGCCTAGAGGAATCCTTATTTAAAGCAAGAAAGGTTATAGAAGGGGAGGACTCTCCAGAGCTAGATATAGTAGCGCTAAATACTGGATGGGCGTTATATCTATTGGAAGAGGCTACTGATAGTGTCGAAGGGTTTAAAAAAGCAAAGGATATGCTTATGAGCAAGAAGGTTTTAGAAAAATTGAATCAATTAAAGGATTATTATAAAGATGTCTCTACTGAATGAAATATTATTGGCTAAAAAAGAGCAGATAAGAGAAGCAAAAAAGAGGCTGCCTCTAGCTGAAGTCAAAAAAGAGGTAGAGAATAAGCCTATTGCTAGTGGTAATTTTCTTAAAACTCTCAAGAGTGATGATTTAGAGATCAAAATTATTGCTGAGATCAAGAAGGCTTCTCCTTCAGCAGGAGATATATTAATTTCTGATATAGATATACTTGATTTAGCCAAGCTTTATCGCATGAATGGAGTAAGTTGTATCTCAGTGTTGAGTGAAGAGAAGTTTTTTAAAGGTTCTCTTTGGGATTTAAAGCTGATCAAAGATAATATTAGCATCCCTATTCTTAGAAAAGATTTTATAGTAGATGAATATCAAATTTATGAGAGTAAATATTTTATGGCTGATGCAATATTATTGATTGCCAGAATTCTTGAACCTGGAGAGCTGAGGAGATTTTCAGACTTGGCTAAAGGCCTGGGGTTAGATCTGATTTTTGAAGTTCATGATATTTCAGATTTAGATAAAGTCATGGATTTAAACCCGGATATTGTTGGTATAAATAACAGAGACCTAGAGAGCTTAGAAGTTAGTTTCACCAGATCAGAAGAGCTTATTAAACAGATACCGAAAGAGGTTTTTAAGATCTCTGCAAGTGGTATCAAAAGCCATAACGATATTCTTTACCTTAAGAGTCTTGGGGTAGATGGGTTTTTAATTGGAGAGTCTATTTTGAAGACCGATGATAAAGCAAAGTATATTAGGGGGTTATTGGGTTATGATAAGGGTTAAGTTCTGTGGAATAACGCAAGAATCTGATGCTTTAGCTGCTTCTAGACTTGGAATACATGCTTTAGGTTTTGTTTTTGTAAAAGATACTCCTCGTTATATCGATCCTGATAAAGCAATCAAGGTTATAAATGTGCTCTCTCCTATGATTATGAGAGTAGGCGTATTTATGAACTCTGAAATAACTGAGCTAGAGAATATAGCTAGTAAGTGTAAGCTAGATATTATTCAGCTGCATGGTGAAGAGGATAGTAGCTTCTGCTCTAAGATAAAAGATAACTACAGAGTAATAAAGACTTTAAAAGTGAAAGATAGTTCTATCTTAGAAGAGATTCCAAAATATAAAGATGTTGCAGATGCAGTATTACTAGATGCTTTTAGCGAAAAATATGCTGGGGGGACAGGTAAGAGTTTTGATTGGAAGATAGCTAAGGATGCAAGAAGAATTGGATTGCCTATTATCTTGTCGGGTGGGCTTAACCCCGACAACATAAAAGATGCTGTTAGAGAGGTGAACCCCTATGCAGTGGATGTATCTTCAGGCATTGAATCATCACCTGGGATTAAAGATCAAGAGTTAATGGGAAGATTCATAGCTTCGATCTGGGAAGAAGAATGGGGTTTATAAGAAAGGTTCAGCCTGTAAAATTAATAGTAGCCATGCTTGCAAACAAGATAGATTTATTTAAAAAAGCAGAAAGTATTTTAACTAAAAAATTTGGTCCAATAGATTATAGTAGCAGGATTTTGGATTTTAATGTCACTAACTATTATAGGGATGAGATGGGAGATGATCTATTGCGAAAGTTTTTAAGTTTTAAACGGTTGATCTCACCAGGTAGGTTGAGAGAGATAAAGCTTTGTACAAATAGATTGGAAAAAAAATTTATGAATAATAATAAGAGTAGAGATCTTAATCTGGATCCTGGCTACATCAACGAAGGGAAAGTAGTTTTGGCTTCTACTAAAGATAGCCTACAGAGGTTTTACTTAGGTAAAGGTGTATATGGAGAGGTTACTCTATATCTTAAAGGAGGGGAATACCAAGATCTTGTTTGGACATACCCTGACTATAAAACCCTTGAATATAAGCAAGTCTTTAGCGAGATAAGATCTCTATTTCGTAAACAACTAGGAAGGTGATAGATGTTACCAAATAAAAAAGGATATTTTTTAGATTTTGGAGGAAAGTTTGTTCCTGAAACTTTAATGACAGCCTTGAATGAGCTGGAAAATGGTTATCAGAGAATTAAAAAGAGCAAGAAGTTTAAGAGCATGCTTAATCTATATCTCAAGGATTACGTAGGAAGACCAACACCACTATATTTTGCTCAAAATCTTTCTAAAAAACTGGGTTTTAAGATCTACCTTAAAAGGGAAGACCTTGCTCATACAGGTGCTCATAAGATAAATAATACTATTGCTCAGGTGCTTTTAGCTAAGATGATGGGGAAGAAGCGTATAATAGCAGAGACAGGAGCAGGGCAGCATGGTGTGGCTGCAGCTACAGCCTCAGCATTGTTAAATCTACCTTGTGTTGTCTATATGGGTAAAGAAGACATAGAGAGACAGAGCTTAAATGTCTTCAGAATGAAGCTTTTAGGAGCTGAAGTTATAGAAGTAGTCTCTGGTAGTTGCACTTTGAAAGATGCGATAAATGAGGCTATGAGAGACTGGGTTACCAACATAGAGAGCACTTACTATGTTATAGGTTCAGTTATGGGCCCCCATCCTTATCCGATGATTGTTAGAGATTTTCAGACAATAATAGGTAGAGAGGCAAAAAGACAGATAGAGAGAGCAGAGAAAAGATTACCTGATTATCTTATAGCTTGTGTAGGAGGAGGGAGTAATGCTATCGGACTATTTCATCCTTTTTTTAAAAATAAAGATGTAAAGTTCATCGGGGTTGAAGCAGCTGGGGATGGATTGAACACACATAGGCATGGAGCTACTTTGTTGAAGGGTAAAGTAGGTGTCTTTCAAGGCTCTAAGAGTTATCTTCTTCAAGATAAAGATGGGCAGGTAGAGATTGCTCATTCAATATCAGCTGGTCTTGACTATCCAGGAGTAGGCCCAGAACACTCTTACTATAAAGAGATAGGGCGTGCTGAATATTTTGCTGTGACTGATAAAACAGCTCTTTTAGGATTTAAGACTCTCTCTAATTTAGAAGGTATAATTCCGGCTTTAGAGTCTGCTCACGCAATAGGCTACATCGTTCAGAATAAGGCTCGTTTTAGGCCTAGAGATGTTGCGATTATATCTCTATCTGGAAGAGGGGATAAAGATATAGATATCGTAAAGGAGTATATAATATGACAGATCTTCAGAACCAACTAAAAGAAAAAGTTTACCAGGGTAAGAAGCTTTTTATACCCTATGTAACATTTGCTTACCCAAGCCTTAGATTGTTTCATGATATCTTAAAGACACTCCAGGGTAGTGGAGCTGATGCAATTGAAATAGGGATACCATTCTCTGATCCTGTTGCAGATGGACCTACTATTCAAAATGCTTCTGCTCAATCCCTCAAAAAAGGAGCTTCGCTTCAAAAGGCATTTGTTGAACTTAAAAAGATAAAAATTAATATAAGTATTCCGGTTCTATTTATGAGTTATTACAATCCTATCTTAGCGTTAGGTGAAGAGAGGTTTTTAAAGCTCTCTAAGGACTGTGGTTTAAATGGAGTTGTGATACCAGATTTACCATTAGAAGAGGCAAGGTTTTTTACTCAAAAAGCAAAAAAAAACAACATCGCTTTAGCATCTTTTATCTCACCTACCACATTAAAAGACAGAATTAGAAAAATAGACAAAGAGTGTAGTGGATTTATATACTACATATCTTCAACTGGTGTTACAGGTACCAGGGATATATTTTCAGATAACGTTATTAGCAGAATAAAAGAGGTTAAGAGTATGGTTTCAAATCCACTCTGCGTTGGTTTTGGTGTTTCAGGAGAAAGTCAAGTGTTAGGCATTAAAAAAACAGCTGATGGAGTTATTATAGGTAGTGCAATTATTAAAATAATTGATCAAAATATAAGAGATAAAAATAAAGTAATAAGAGAGCTAGCTCTGTTTTCTAAGAAGATAAGGAAGGCTTTAGATGGGTAGAATATTGGCGCTAGACTTTGGTGGCAAGAGGGTTGGAGTAGCTATTTCTGACCCTTTGGGAATATTTGCTCAAGGGCTAGACACTCTTTATATCAGAGGTAAAGCAGATCTTCTAACTAAGCTCACTAGGTACTTCAATAGCTATGAGATCGATGAAGTTATAATAGGAAATCCTTTAAATAGTCAAGGTGAGGATTCTAAGGTGTCTCAAGAGATAAAAAGATTTGCTACTATTCTCAGTGAAAACAGAGAAGTAAAAGTAACT
>CAZVIC010000062.1:0-7226 GCA_964627735.1 uncultured Planctomycetia bacterium
GTATTGATAGATGGTGGCGGTGGTGGTAGGCCGGAATTTGTTAAGGCTGGAGGAAAAGATCTCTCTAGGATAAAAGAGGCGATAGAATTGATAAGGAATCAAATTGGAGATAATTTATGAGATCCATTGGTTTATCAAGCAAAGAATTTGAAAAGCTCTGCAATAGGAGTTTTAACAAGAATCAGAGATTGAATAATACTGTAGCGAATATTATCTCTGAAGTTAGTAATCACGGAGATAGAGCATTGCTGCAATATACAAGAAAATTTGATAAGGTTAATATAAAACAGAGAAATATCAAGATTACAGAGTCTGAGATAAGCGCGGCTTTTCAGAATATAAGTCCTTCTTTTGTCATCCATATCAAGCAATCTATAAACAATATTACAAAGTTTCATCAACAACAGGGCTTAAAATCCTTCAGAATTAAAACAGAAGAAGGAGCTATTTTAGGGGAAGAGGTTCAACCTCTCGAGAAGGTAGGTGTGTATATTCCTGGAGGCACTGCTCCTTTGGTCTCGACCATCCTAATGACTGTTCTTCCGGCAAGAGTTGCTCAGGTCAAAGATATATACCTTGCGTCCCCTCCCCAGAAAGATGGTTGTATAAATCCATACATACTTGTAGTTGCAAGCTTGCTTAAAGTTAAAAACATTTTTAGGATGGGCGGTGCTCAAGCTATAGCTGCTTTTGCTTTTGGGACAAAGACTGTAACTAAAGTAGATAAGATAGTTGGTCCTGGAAATAAGTATGTAACAGAAGCCAAAAGGCAACTTTATGGCTATGTCGATATTGATACTCTTGCTGGTCCGAGCGAGGTTGTTGTTATAGCATCCAAATTTACTAAGAGTGATTATGTTGTTCAGGACTTGAAGGCTCAAGCAGAACATAAAGATGGTATTGCTATATTGATAACTCCAAGTAAAGCTTTAGCTAATTATGTAAAGGATAAAGTTCTAGGGGGATATTTGATAAAAGTTAAAAATCTGGACCAAGCTATAGATGTTGCAAATAAGATTGCTCCGGAACATCTTGAGCTTCTTGTTCAAAGACCCCATAGGCTGGTTAAAAAGATAAAGAATGCAGGAGCTGTATTCTTAGGTCCTTATAGCCCTACGGCTGTAGGTGATTATATTGCCGGACCTTCGCATGTATTGCCGACTTATGGTACAGCTAGGTTCTTTTCGGGGCTTTCAGTGAGAGATTTTCTAAAAACACAATCTATTATAAATTACTCTAAGAAGGCATTAGAAAAGTATTATCCGACTTTAGAGCTTTTATCTGAGATAGAAGGCCTAAAAGAACATCTAAATTCTGTAAAGGCGAGATTATCATGAGATTTTTATTTAAAGGCAAGAAAAAGAAGCGGTTTTCTAGAATTGAGAGAAAGACAAAAGAGACTAATATAAGAGTAGTATTGGATCTAGATGGTAGCGGTAAATATTGCATTGATACCGGGATAGGTTTTTTAAATCACATGTTAGAGCTATTTGCTTTTCATGGTAAGTTTGATTTAGATTTAAAAGCAAAAGGCGATTTAAATGTAGATATTCATCATACAAATGAAGATATAGGCTTAGCTCTTGGGGAGGCTTTTAAAGAGGCTCTTGGAGATAAAAATCAGATAAAAAGGTTTGGGTTTTATGCTCCTATGGACGAAGCATTGGTGAGAGTTGTTTTAGATATTTCAAACAGACCTTCTTTGAATATCAAGACCGAAGTTGAATTAAAAGGTATAGAAGGATATGATTATTTTAATTTTAAACATTTTTTAGAGGGTTTTGCTCAAAAATCAGGACTCAATCTACATATTGATGTTTTTAAAGGAGAAAGTATACATCATATATTTGAAGCTATCTTTAAAGCTCTAGCAAAAGCATTAAAAGAGGCTATAAAGATTGATCCTAATTCTAGCGGTGTGCCTTCCACAAAAGGGAAACTGTAAGTGCTAGTTATACCTGCCATAGATATAAGAGATTCTAAGGTTGTGCGGTTAAGGAAGGGTGATTTTACTCAAAGTAAAATATATTCTGATGATCCTTTGGATGTTGCTTGGAGCTATAAAGATGCTTCTATATCCAGAATACATGTCGTTGATTTAGATGCAGCTTTAAAAGGAGATTCATCAAACAAAGAGTTAATAAAAAGGATTATATCTGAAGTTGGTTTAGAAGTGGAGCTTGGAGGTGGAGTAAGAGATGAAGATACAATAGTTGATTATCTTGATGCAGGAGTAAAGCACCTTATAGTAGGAACAAAAGCCTATAAAGATCACAACTGGTTTAAAAACATGCTATCCAAATACTCTAAACAGCTTATTTTAGGACTCGATCTTTTTGATCAGAAAATTAAAATAGATGGCTGGACTGAGACTATAGGTTCTGAGCCAGATATTCTAATTTCAGATTTTGTAGATTCTGGACTGAAAAGATTGATCTATACCGATATATCGAGAGATGGTACTTTAGAAGGAATAAATATGGAATCTTTAAAAGAATTTTTAGGCAGTATTAAGGATTTAGAAATAAACATTATAGTTTCTGGCGGTGTTAGTAGCATGAAAGATGTAGTAAATATAGCAGCTATTAGAGATTCGAGGGTAGAGGGCTTAATAGTAGGTAAGGCTTTATACAAAGGAAGAATAAGTTTAGAAGATTTTAAAGGGGGATTTTATGAATAAGAAGTCTATTTTTAATGATTTAAAATTAAATCAGCAAGATTTAATTCCGGCCATAGTCCAAGATTATAAAAGTGGTGATGTTTTAATGATGGCTTATATGAACGATGAATCTATTAAAAAGACTCTAGAAGAAGGAAAGGCTTGTTTTTACAGTCGCTCTCGCCAGAAGCTTTGGTTAAAAGGTGAGACGTCTGGCAATTTTCAAATGGTTCGTGAGGCCTACCTTGATTGCGACAATGATACTATTCTGCTTAAGGTTGATCAAATTGGAGAAGGAGCATGTCATACTGGAAGATGGAGTTGTTTCTATAAAAAGGTTGATTTAAAGAGTGGTGAATTTGAGGATGAAGGTAACGCCTGACTATCAAGAGTTTAAAAGGTTAAGTAAAAAAGGGAATCTTATTCCTGTGTATAGTGAGGTTTTATCTGATGGAGATACTCCTTTCTCTCTTCTGGAGAGGTTCAAAAAAGAGAAACACTCTATTTTACTAGAATCTATAACCGGTGGAGAACATATAGCTCGTTACTCTTTTGTAGGAGCCTCGCCTGCCAAAGTGATTAGATCTAAAGGGGATCTAATGGAAGTATTATCCGGAGGTAAAAAGAAAACTACTAAGATAAAGACAGATATATTAGATGAAATAAAGAGCGAACTTTCACGTTATAAATATGTTTCTTTAAAAGGCTTACCTCGTTTCTCAGGTGGGTTTGTTGGTTATTTTTCTTATGATTTAGTCAGATATTTTGAAAATATACCTCAAAGCAATCCAGATAAACTCTCTCTCTACGATCTCTTTCTTATGGAGATTAGAGATCTCTACATCTTTGATCATATAAAGCAAAGATCGATACTCTTAACCCATGTCTATACCGAAAAAGGTGATTTAAAAAATCTCTACGACAAAGCTCTTCTTAAGTTAAAAGAGATGCATAAGGTGCTTCTTAAGAATGTTAGTGCATCAAAGTCCCAATTATTAAAAAACAATGTTAAAGAGGGGAAGTTTAATTCTAATTTTAAAAAAGAAGATTTTTTAATTAAGGTTAAAGAGATTAAGAAACATATAAAAAATGGTGACATAATTCAGGCGGTTTTATCCCAAAGATTTAATCGTAAGAGCAAGGTTAAAGATAGTCAGATATATAGATGGCTTCGCTTTATCAACCCATCGCCTTACATGTTTTATCTTCGTTGCGGAGATCATTCGCTTATAGGCTCATCTCCTGAGGTCTTTGTTCGCTGTGAAGACAATATTGCAGAACTTCGTCCTATTGCTGGTACGAGGAAGAGGGGCAAAGATGAGAATGAAGATATCTGCCTTGAAAAAGAGTTGCTCTCTGACCAGAAAGAGAGAGCTGAGCATGTTATGCTTCTTGACTTAGGCCGTAATGATTTAGGTAGAGTATGTAAGTACGGGACTGTTGAAGTGAGAGAGAAGATGGTTATTGAAAAATATTCTCACGTTATGCATATTGTTTCTGATGTTGCAGGTAAGTTAAAGAAAGGCAAGGATATGTTCGATTTAATTAGAGCTGCTTTTCCTGCCGGTACTGTTTCTGGAGCCCCAAAAATAAGGGCTATGGAGATAATAAACGAGCTTGAGACTGAGAGTCGTGGTCCTTATGCCGGAGCTGTAGGTTATTTTTCCTATTCTGGTAATATGGATACCTGTATTACAATAAGAACTATTGTTAAAAAGGGAGATGCTGTCTATATTCAGGCTGGAGCAGGCATTGTTGCAGATTCTGTTCCGGAGCGTGAATACCAAGAGACTATTAATAAGGCCAAGGCTTTAAATAAAGCAGTTGATTTGGCAGAAGCTGCAGGGAGTTAGTTTTAATGTTAGTAATGATCGACAATTATGATTCTTTTACTTATAATCTGGTTCAGTATTTTGGTGAGTTAGGAGCAGATATCAAAGTATTTAGGAATGATAAGGTTTCACTTGATGAGATAAAGAGAGTTAAACCTAGTCATATTGTTATATCGCCTGGACCTGGAAGACCACAAGATGCCGGGATATCTAAAGATGTAATTTTTGAATTCTACAAGCAGCTTCCAATACTTGGTGTATGTTTAGGACACCAGGCTATAGCTGAGGTTTTTGGTGCTAAAATTATTCGTGCAAAGATTCTTATGCATGGTAAGACTTCAGCCATCTATCATAATGGTAAGGGTATCTTTAATGGTATCCCTAGTCCATTTGAGGCAACTAGATATCATTCTCTTATTATTAGTCCTACCACAATGCCTTCCGTTTTTACAGTAACAGCAAAGACAAAAGACAAAGAGATTATGGGGATAAAACATAAAAAATATCCTTTATTTGGGGTGCAATTTCATCCCGAGTCTATTTTGACTTCCAAAGGTTATGATATTCTAAATAATTTTTTGAGATGTTGAGTTGAGGTTATTTATTTGCATTGCCTCTACACCATCTATATAATTGTTTTATAAAAGGAGGAATACTATGGTTAAAAAGAAGAAAAAAGATTTAAAAGATACTATGGCAGATATTTGGAAGCTTACCAGAGATGAATTTGATACTGCGATGGATGAGACTTCCAAATTAATCAAGAAGGGAGAGGAGCATGTTAAAAGCTTCTCTGGCAAAAGTAAGGAAAAATTGGAATTGATAAGCGCTAAGCTTAGAAGAGAGAATCTCTATTATCAGCTTGGAAAAGCGGTTTCATCAACAGCTAAAGCTAAGTGGAAAGATAGTAAAAAGATAGATAAGTTGCGTTCTGAGATAGCTAAATTATCGAAAGAGATTAAAAGTAGGGAGCTTAAAAAATAATCTGTCAAAGCTGTGTAGGTCAGATTTTTTTCTCAGCTTGGTCAGAATGTGAAATATTTGCTTGATTTAGCTTGTTTTTATTACTATAATCTATAAACTTTAAGTGTAAATTTATGTTTGAAATAAGGAGGTATGACAATTGGCAGCAATAGGCGTTATTAAAGAATTACTTGAAGCAGGCGTGCATTTTGGGCATCCCAAGAAAAAATGGAATCCCAAGATGAAACCTTATATATATGGTCTTAAGAGAGGTATATATATCATTGATCTTGAGAAGACTGCTCAACTCTTGCTTAAGGCTTGTGAATTTGTTCGCAATATTGCATCATCTGGCGGCTCCATACTATTTGTTGGAACGAAGAGGCAGGTCCAGGATATGGTTGAAGAGGAGGCTGGCAGATGTGGTATGTTCTATGTCAATAATCGCTGGCTAGGTGGAGCGTTAACTAATTTTGAAACTGTTAGAAAGTCGATATCAAGGTTAAAAGATATTCAACGTTTAAAAGAAGAAGGGAAATACGCTCTAGTTACAAAAAAAGAGCAGGCTGGTTTAGATAAGGAACTTAACAAGCTTTTGAAGAATTTAGGTGGTATTGTTGATATGGATAGATTGCCTGATGCAATATATGTTATTGATCCTAACAGAGAAGCGATAGCTGTAAGAGAGGCTAGAAAATTAAATATTCCAGTAGTAAGTATAATAGATACCAATTGTGATCCATCTGTTGTCGATTGTTTGATTCCAGGAAATGATGATGCTATTAAATCTTGCAAGCTTATAACTTCTTACGTTGCTAATGCTGTTATAGAAGGTAAAAGATTTTATACCGATAGCGAGAGTAAAGCTAAAGCTAAAAAAGAGCAAGAGACTATCGTTGAAGTCAAAGAGGTTGTAGAAGAGGATGTTGTAGGAGAGCTTAAAAAAAAGATAGAGAGCAAAGATCCTAAAGAGACAAAGAGCGTTAAAGCAAGGAATAAGGAGGAGAAGTAATGGGTTGTTCTATGGAGGATATTCGTGTTTTAAGAGATAAGACAGGTGCTGGTGTTATGGATTGTAAGAATGCACTTAATGAATCTAAAGGTGATATAGATAAGGCTGTTGAGGCTTTAAGGAAGAAAGGTATCAAGGTTGCAGAGAAGAAGTCATCTCGCGATGTTAAAGATGGCATAGTAGAGGCCTATCTTCATGCAGGTTCTAAATTGGGTGTTATGGTAGAGTTGAACTGCGAGACCGATTTCGTTGCCAAAAATGAAGAGTTTAAAGCTTTAGCTCATGATATTGCTATGCAGATTGCAGCCAAAAGCCCTGTTTATATTAGTAGGGAAGAAGTTTCTCAAGATGCTATAGATAAAGAGAAAGAGATCTTAAAAGCCCAGTTTAAAGATAAGCCTGATAATGTTATTGAGAAGATATTAAATGGTAAGATAGAGGATTTTTATAAAGAGAAATGTCTCCTAGATCAAAGTTATGTTAAAGATGAAGGTGCATTTATTAAAGATTTAATAACTGAAAAGATTGCTAAGTTTGGAGAGAATATAGTAGTAAAGAGATTTGTTCGTTTTGGTGTTGGTGAACAAGCTAGATAGGAATGAGTAAGCCAAAGTATAAAAGAATTGTACTAAAGATAAGCGGTGAAGCCCTTCAGTCCGATAAAGGCTACGGAATAGATTTAGCCTCTATCTCATCTATCTCTAATCAACTTATAGAAGTACATAAATTAGGTCTTGAAATTGCTATCGTTATAGGCGGT
>CAZVIC010000063.1:0-7167 GCA_964627735.1 uncultured Planctomycetia bacterium
GGAAGTCATCATCCTAAAAGGCTCATTGGTAGCTTTTGTAACAAGCTCATCTATTAAAGCTCCGATATAGGCTTGAGACCTATCTAAGACAAAATCAGACTCACTTCTAGCTTTTAAAACAGCATTTATCCCTGCCATAAGACCCTGAGCTGCTGCTTCTTCATACCCAGTAGTACCGTTAATCTGTCCAGCAAAGTACAGATTTTCAACTAGCTTTGTCTCTAATGTTGGATATAACTGCATTGGATCTATATAATCATGCTCTATCCCATATGCTGGTTTTATAAGCTCGGCTCTCTCTAAACCTGGAATGGTTCTTACCATTTTAATCTGTAAATCCAAAGGCAAAGAATTTGAGATTCCATTAGGATAATATTGATCTGTTTGAAGGCCTTCGGGCTCTAAAAAGACCAAATGACGTTCGTGATGCGGAAATTTAACCACTTTATCTTCTATAGATGGGCAATACCTTACTCCCGTTGCTTTGATACGGCCCGAATAAAGAGGAGATCTATCCAAATTATCTCTTATTATTTTATGAGTTTTCTCATTTGTGTAAGTCAGAAAACAATCAATCTGGTTCAATTCATTAGCTTTAGTCCAAAATGAAAAAAACGGTATTGGATAATCACCAGGCTGAACTTTCATTTTAGAAAAATCTATTGAATCTTTGTGAATTCTTGCAGGAGTACCAGTCTTAAATCTTCCTATCTCAAAACCCAGCTCTTTAAGGCTATCAGAAAGCTCTAAGCTTGCATCTTCACCCATTCTGCCTGAGGAATGACTATCTAAACCTATATGTATTAATCCATTTAGAAAAGTACCTGGAGTAAGAATAACTGCCCTGGATTTAAACTCAATAGAATCCTCTGTCAAGACACCTTTAACAACTTTACCTTCTACTATAAGATTTACTACTTTAGCTTCCTTTATATCTAAATTATCCTGTTCCTCAAGCACTCTTCTCATGTAAAGACTATAACTTGCTTTATCTGCCTGAGCCCGAGAAGAACGAACTGCTGCCCCCTTTGAAGAGTTTAATATTCTAAACTGTATCCCAGTCTCGTCTATAGCTTTTGCCATCTCACCACCGATAGCATCAATCTCTTTAACAAGTTGACCCTTACCTACCCCTCCTATTGCAGGGTTACAAGACATCTGAGCAATATTTGCTATACTCATAGTCAAGATAAGTGTCTTAGAGCCCATACGTGCTGAAGAGAGAGCCGCCTCACAACCTGCATGCCCAGCACCAACAACAATAGTATCATAAGTATTTTTACGAATTAACATAGTGAATAATATAGTAGATTAAGACGATATTTTCTATTAAATAATGGAGGGCAAATTATAAAGCTACTACAGAGATAGAATTTTTATCTGCCTCTATAATCGAATTAGAAACATCAAAAAACAGAGTCTTATCAGCTTCAACCACCAGAACAGATGCCTTCAGCTCTTTTAATAATCTTATAGTATCCAAACCGACAACAGGAAGTTCAAACCTCATATCTTGATCAGGTCGTGCTACTTTTACAACAACAAAATCTTCTCCTCCTAATTTAGCCCCTCTTTTAATTGCCTCATTAGTCCCCTCAACAGCCTCAACTGCCAAAGCCACTCTATCTTTAACAATAACAGTTAAGCCAACATCATAAGAAGATACCGCTTTTGCTAAATCCCAACCAAAACGAATATCTTCCCATTCTTTATCTGTAGGAGATCTCTGAGTTAAACAACCCTTCTTAACAACATAATCATCTAAAAAAGTCCGTGCATCTAAAAGTTTAATGCCAACTTTATTTAATTCACTAGCAACAATATCAAGTAGATTCATATCTGATTTATTAGCAAAACCTTTCATCATTGCAAAAACTCGAGGGCCAAGCTTTAAATGCTTTAAGACATCCTCTTTCTTGATATTGCCAGCCATAATAGCAGATGAGATCCCATGTTTTTTGAAAAAATCTACTAAAGGATTGAACTGACCAAGTTCTATCCAAATTAAAGCCTCTACTTCTTTCTCAAGCAAAGGCACTGTCAAGCCTTTGATAGCAACAGCATAAACCTCAACCCCCTTCAATTTAGCCTGTTTTGCCGCTAAAAGAGGATATTCTGTACCTCCGGCTATAAGTCCGACTCTTTTTACCTGCATATGCCTCTTTTTGATTCAGCCATAAAATTAAGCAAAAGATCTACATCTTTACTCTTACACTCTTTAGAAGCAACCTCTATAGCATTTGATAAGGGATGTTTAGATAGAAAAAGAATCTTAAAAGCCTTTTTCAAAATCATCCGTTCTTCAGCACTGTACCCTGCCCTTTTAAGACCTTCAATGTTTAAACCTCTAATTTTAGCAGGATGGCCATCGCACATAGAAAAAGGTGGTATATCCTGAGTAACCTTAGAGCCTCCTCCTATAATCGCTAATCTTCCAACTTTAACAAACTGATGTATTGCAGCAAGACCACCTAATATAGCACCATCTTCTATCTCAACATGCCCTGCTAGAGTCCCGACATTAGCTATAATAACATTATTACCTACTACGCAATCATGCGCAATATGCGCATAGGCCATAATTAAATTGTTATTGCCTATCTCTGTCTTACCCCCTTCGCCAGTTCCGGGGTTCATAGTTATAAACTCTCTTATTTTATTTCCATCTCCAATAACAAGACAGCTCTTCTCACCTTTATATTTTAAATCCTGAGGAATACTACCTAAGACGGTATTAGAAAAAATACTATTATTCTTTCCTATCTCTGTATAGCCTGTGATGGTACAAAAAGATGCTATCTTTGTGCCTAATGCTATCTTGACATTACCATCAATAACAGTGTAAGGTCCTATCTCAACATCAGAAGCTATCTTTGCTCCGCTATTAATAATTGCGGTGGGATGAATCATTTTACTATTTTTCAACTAAAACAAAGAGCAGTGATGCTTCGGCTACAATCTTACCGTTAACCAATGCTCTTGTATGCATCTCTCCGGTCTTTGTTCTCAAACGGCCAACTTCAGCTTCAAGATACAATTGATCTCCAGGAAGAACCGGTTTTCTGAATCTAACATTATCAACACCCATAAAGAAAGCCAGTTTCCCTCTATGTTGTTTCTGGATCAACATTAATATGCCTGAAACTTGAGCCATGGCTTCAACTATTAATACTCCTGGCATAACTGGTCGCCCTGGAAAATGACCTTTAAAGAAATATTCATCTAAAGCTAGGTTCTTAATTCCTACAGCACGCTTACCATCTTCTATCTCTATAATACTGTCTACAAAAAGAAAAGGATCTCTGTGAGGAAGTATCTGTTTTATCTCTTCTACCCCTAAAGGTAGTTCAAACTCTTCTAATCCACCTCTACGTATTCCAGCCTGCTGAAACCTTTTACTCTGCTGTTCTATCCTTCTAACCATTCTTATATTTAGAGGATGACCACTTTTTATTCCCACTATGTTAGCTTCCAATTTACAGCCCACAAGATAAAGATCTCCTATTAAATCTAACACTTTATGCCTCGCAGGCTCATCGTCTATTCTATACTTATTCTTTATAACACCTGAATTATTAACAACTAGAGTATTTGTATAATCAGCCCCTTTCCCTAGGCCCATCTGAGTCAATTTTTCAGCTTCTTCTTCTAAACAGAAAGTCCTGCTAGGAGCAATCTCGTTCTTGAAAGTCTCCTGATTTAAGATATATCTTATATATTGAGACTTAAGTTGAGGATGATCATAATTCAAGAGATAGGAAATATTTAAATTGTTGCTAGGAAAAGCCATTAAGGAGGCCTCTCCATCCTCAACAAGAATTGGTTCTTTTAACTGATAAGTTCTTCTCTCTGCATCCTGTTCAACTATACCTGCATTCTTTATCTTTTCAATAAAAGGTAATGCACTACCATCTAAACCTGGAACTTCAACGCTATCTATTTCAATCAAAACATTATCTATCTTACAAGCCGACAAAGAAGCCATTAAATGCTCTATTGTATGAATTTCAACGTTATCAATACCAATAGATGTACGTCTCAGACTTAGGTTTAAATCTAAAACATTAGAGATGTGAGCGGATATTAAAGGAGAGCTCTCTACATCTACCCTTTTAAATACTATTCCACTATCAATCTCCCCAGGCTTAATCTTTAAATTAACCTTAGAATTTGTATGGAGACCTACACCTGAGATAGCTATGTTTTTTGAAATAGTATGCTGGTGTTCCACCTTAAGATGCCTTTGTCCGTAGTTTCTCTAGTTCTGATTCTAGATCTTCGATCTTTTTCTGAAGACCTTTTATGCATTTATAAAACTCTGGCAACCTCTGTACACAAGCATTAATCCTCTTTGCTATACTATGAGGTTTAGCCGGATAACCTGATACTACCTCACCTTCTGGTACTGATTTTGTAACTCCCGCCTGAGCTGCCACACGCGCATTATCACCTATGCTAATATGGCCAACAACTCCAGACTGTCCTGCTAATATAACGCCTTTACCTATACTAGTGCTACCAGATATCCCAGACTGAGCCACTACGATAGAATTTTCGCCTATCTCAACATTGTGAGCAATCTGAACAAGATTATCGATCTTTGTTCCCCTCTTTATATGAGTCTTTCCAAAACGAGCTCTATCAATAGTTGCATTTGCTCCTATCTCAACATCATCCTCTATAAAGACAGTGCCTATCTGCGGAATTTTATAATGAACATCTTTGACAGTAGCATAGCCAAAACCATCACTACCTATCACTGTCCCAGAATGCACTATCACATTATTGCCTATAGTCACTCGCTCTCTTATGGTAACATGGGGATGCATTACACAACTTGCCCCTATCTTGCTATAGCTACCAACATATACTCCTGTCTTTAAGACAGTATTATCTCCGATAGAAGCACCTTCTGAAACCACCACATAAGGCCAAATAGAAACATCTTTACCTAGTTTTGTATTCTTACCAATTATTGCAGTAGGATGAACTCCTGGCTCTATTCCGCTCTCATCGGGAGCAAAATGGGAAACTAATTTAGCGAAAGCAATAGAGGGATTTTCTGTCTTTATTATAGGCTTATCTGCATCTTCAACAGCCTCTGAAGTAATAACAGCAGATGCTTTAGTTGAATTTATAAGTGAAAAATACTTGGGATTGGCTACAAATGTAATATCGCCTTTTTGAGCCTCTTTAATCCCAGATAAACCCTTAATCACAACACTATCATCACCCACAACCTCACCATCTATGAGCTTAGCTATATGTGCCAGAGTTAAATCTAGATGAGGGCGAAAACCATTCTCATCATAACCTGAATCCATTTTTACTTATCTCCCTATATTAAATCGAACAATTATTTATAATTTTTATTTAAATATTTTATCAGTTCTTGGGTAATATCTAAATCTTTATTTTTATAAAGAAGCGCCCTAGAGTTAAACATTATGGTATATTTTTTTGACTTACTATAATCCTCAATAATCTTATTTATCTCTTGGAGTATCCCTTCTATTATCTCATTTCTCTGACGCATCAGATCAGTTCTTACTTGACGATCAAACTGTCTCAACTCTTCCATCTTCTGATCCAATTCAACCTTTACCTTTTCTTTCTCTTTATCTGAAAGTAAGTCCATCTTCTCTTTCAGCCTATCTATCTCTTTTAACTTAGAATCTATCTCTTTCTGCTTCTCTTCTCCTATCTTTGTAAGTTTCGCTTCCTCATCTTTAGTCTTCTGATACTCATTAAAAACCTGCTCTAAATCTACGCAAGCAAATTTATCAGCAGCCTCAACAAAACCAGAAATAAAAATAACCGACATTAACAACATAAGAAACATTCTCTTCATACTACCTTCCTCCTTTTAAAATTTATGTCCCATACTAAAATGAACTTTTCCACTATCAGAATCATTTTCATCCGAATCCAAAGGAAAACCATAATCCAGTTTTATAGGCCCTATTGGGGTATTTAATCTCAAACCGCAACCAACTGAAGACTTATACCCGCCTGAGCCAAAATCATCTTTCTTCTCCCAGACATTACCAATATCGTAAAATAGAGCACCTTTTATATTTTCATAGATAGGCACTGTAAGTTCAATATTTCCTATTAATAGTGCTTCACCGCCAACAGGATCGCTGGTCTTAGCCGTATCCTTAGGCCCTACACTCCTCTCATCATATCCTCTAATGCTATACGCTCCCCCTGCAAACAATCTCTCATAGAGAGGAACGGAAGACGTATCACCTTGAGGTTCTATTATACCAGAATTAAGCCTGAAATTTAAAACCCATTTTTCACGTATTAAATAGAAATAGCTAAACTGATTTGTCTGACGTAAGAAATCTACATCTCCGCTCATAAAACCGCCCGCATTCTCAATGCTGCTGCTAAAGTAATATCCTTCTCTAGGATCAAAAATATTATCCCTTTTATCTCTAGCAAAAGTGAGTTTTATCGCATAGATACTCTTCTCTCCAGCTTCATCCCTAAGAGCTTGAGAAACATCTACAGCAACATTAGAAATATCCACTTTATCAAATCGCGTTCTTAAGAAAAGGCTGTTGTACTCTGATATTTCCTTACCTAACCTCATAGATATACCCTGTCGCTCCTCATCCCAGTCATAACCAATATCGCTCTCCCGCTCTCTTGAATGTTGATAGACATCAAAACCAAAAAGATAGGGATAGCCAAATATCCAAGGTTCTGTAAAACTCAACTCGTAATCATTTCTAGTTGTACCCATTTCGGTACGCAATGAAATTCTCTGTCCTGCTCCAGTAAATGTCGGGAAATTAGCTATATCAAAATTTCTCTGACTCAATTCAACAAATCCAATAAACTCATCGACAGAGCTATACCCAGCACCAAAGCTAAACTCTCCTGTCTTAGATTCTTTTACACGCACCAATAGATCTTCCTTGTTCTCTTCATCAGTCGGTAAGATATCAAAATCTATCTCTTCAAAATAACCTAGATTTTCAAGTCTCTGCCTAGATCTCTTTAGCTTGCTTCCATCAAATTGCTCGCCCGGATACATCTTTAACTCTCTTCGTATTACAACATCTTTGGTTTTAATATTACCCTTTACATCTATTCTATTTAAATAATGTATCTCATTCTCTATAACAGAATACTTTATATCTACAAGCCCAGTCT
>CAZVIC010000064.1:0-592 GCA_964627735.1 uncultured Planctomycetia bacterium
CATCTTTTGAATATTTTTGATCTTAAAAGATTTTATATTTTAAAAAATAATATGGAAGAACTTAATTATGTGCAAAAAGAGCGCAAAAATATATTTTCTACGAAAGAATGTTTGTATTCATTTTTTTATAAACCATCTAAGCCTTATTTAAATTTGGGAGAATTTTATAGAAATAGCTATAATTATGATCAAGCTGCAGAGTGCTATAAGAAGGCCATAGAGTTTGACCCTGAGGATGTAGATGTTTATTTGATCTTAGGTGATATACGTGAAATTGTAGGAGATTACAATAGTGCTATAGATTGCTATAAGCAAGCCCTTGTAGTTAATCCTGATTCAGTTAATGCAATAACTCGTTTGGCCGATCTTTATTTAAAAATTAGTAATTATAACATGGCTATTGAGTATTATCAGCGATCTCTGGTGTTAAATCCTGGACAGGTAAATTCTTATGCTTCCCTAGGTAATGCATACAATATGTTAAAAAATGACGATAAAGCTATAGAGTATTATAATGCAACTTTAAAGTTTAATCCTAATAGTGCCGATGTCTATAACAGTATCGGAGATATATATCAGAGCAAGGGAGAGT
>CAZVIC010000064.1:692-7145 GCA_964627735.1 uncultured Planctomycetia bacterium
ATGATAAGGCACTAGACTATTATAGTAAGGCAATAGAGAAGAACCCTGCTTACGTACATAGCTACAAGAATATGGGCAATCTATATAGACAGAGGTCAGATTATGATAAAGCCATCACCTATTTTAAGAAGTCAATCGAGATAAATCCTCAGGATGCCGATGTCTATAACAGTATCGGAGATATATATCAGAGCAAGGGAGAGTATGATAAGGCACTAGACTATTATAGTAAGGCAATAGAGAAGAACCCTGCTTACGTTAACACATATATAAATTTGGGCCATTTTTATAAAATGCAAGGAGATTGCGATAATTCCATTAGATATTTTAGTAAGGCGATAGATATTAATAAGACTAATATAGAAGCACATTTTAATATTGCTCAGAGCTATAAAGATAAAGGAGATAGTGACAAAGCAATTAAGTATTATGGTAAGATTTTACAATTTAATCCCTATCTTTTAGATCTTTATATCAATTTGGCTAGACTGTATAAAGACAATGCTGACTACGACAAAGCATTGGAATATTTAAACAAAGCTAGCGCTATAAATGAGGGCGCTGTTGGAACTTATTATGAGTTAGCTGATGTAAGCAGAAGAAGCGGCGACTATGATACTGTGGTTAAGTCTTATAACAGGATTATTCAATATGAGCCAGCTGATATATCTGCTTATTTAAGCTTGGCTCATTTTTACAGGGGGCAGGGTAAGAAGGATGAGGCCTTGCGGTATTTCAACAAAGTTACTCAGTTTGATAAGAGCAATTCAGATGCATACGTTTACATAGCTGATATTCATAGAGAAAAGGGTGAGTTTGAGATTGCAGAAAAGAACTACAAAAAAGCCATAGATTATAACCCTGGTTTTATTTCAGCATATTTAGGGTTAGGACATCTGTATAAAGTTTTAGGTGATCTTGATGCAGCAGTAGAGTGTTTTAAACAAGCTAACCAGCTTGATAAAATCAATATAGATGTTTACAACAATCTGGGCGGAATATATAGATTAAAAGGAGAATATGAAAAAGCAATTGAATATTATAATCAGGCAATAGAGTTTCATCCTGGCTCAACGGATGCTTATATGCGCTTAGGATATTTATACAAAGAAACAGCTTATAACGATAAGGCAATAGACTATTTTGAGCAGGCTGTTTCTTGTGATGCTAGTAACGTAAATGCATATTATGCATTGGGTGAATCTTATGCTCTCGTAGGAAACATAGAGAAGGCTTTAGATCAAGTTGAGGAAATGCGTAAGTTGAATAGACACAAAATAGCCAAAGATTTAGAGAATTATATTCATCAATTCATGAATGAGCAATAAATATTTTAAAAATTTCAGCATACGTTTATGTGAAAAACGTTATTTTCCTATTTTTTTTATAATTATTTTAGTTACCATATTATTTTTACCTGCTTTTTTAGGTTGGAAAGGAATATTCCACGATGATCAACTGGAAGAATTTCCAAGATATCATTTTGTTGCTGAGAATTTAAAACAAGGCATTATTCCGTTGTGGGATCCTCAGAATTGGTGTGGGGCAATTCCTTTTTATGCGCGCTATTATGCTGATACTTATTATCTGCCGCTTTGGCCTTTTTTACTTTTAGCCAATCTTAATAATTTAAATAATTGTTACTGGATGTTCATACTGTTGCCTCTATTTTTACATTATATTATTGCAGCTTTAGGGATGTATTTTTTTATAAATAAAGTTTTAAAATGTAACATAATAGCTTCTTGTTTTGGAGCTTTAGCTTATGTCTATAGCCCTGCATTTACGTATGCTTATACTTGGCAGCAAGTAGTAAGTGTACAAACATGGATACCATGGTTACTCATTGCCTATGTTGTAACGGTTAGGAAGTGTTGTTTGTGGAAAATATTATTAGGAGGAGCAATATTTGCTTTAATTATTACGGCTGCTGCTCCTACTCAACTAGTATTTTTGACTATAGTATGGGGCTCTTTAGTTGTGGCTACGATGTTCTTTTCTTATGCAAAAAGTGCTATTTTACGAATATCGAAGCCTTTGATTATAGCTGGATTAATAGCTATCGTCGGCTTGTTATTAAGCAGTGCGTATTTACTTTCTATCGCAGAAGGACGTTCTTATACCAAAGAACACATTGATCTAACAACTGAAGCTGCTCTTCAAGATGAAGTGGGAAGCTTGCCGGTGCCTTTCCTTGCTACTATTCTTATTCCCAACATGTTTGGCAATATAACTGGATTTAATATGGCTGATCTAAATCCGTCGCACAAAGTACTTTACTGGGAAGCTAATATGAGTTCTGGTATAGCAGTAACCTTAAT
The DNA here is from genome assembly GCA_964627735.1 of uncultured Planctomycetia bacterium. Taxonomy (GTDB): domain Bacteria; phylum Omnitrophota; class Gorgyraeia; order Kaelpiales; family Kaelpiaceae; genus Kaelpia. The sequence continues at coordinate 3,014 of CAZVIC010000064.1, forward strand.
GGTATTTTTAGGTTTTTTGCTATTCTGTAAATTTAATCTTCATGCTGTAAACAGCAAAGAGAAGAGGATCTATGCTTTTGTGTTTTTTTTATTGTATGTTTTTGCTGTATTACTTATGTTAGGTAGGCATACACCTTTCTATCAACATTTTATAAGTAATATTCCAGTATTTAATATGATGCCTAGGCCTATTAGGTACAGATATTTACAGTGTTTCTCTACCGCTATACTAGGGGCGTTGGCTTTAGATTTTGCTGGTGTTGCCAGGTTTAACTGGAAATCATTAAGAGTTAGTATGCGTAGGATTGTATGGTTTTATGCTTCTTTTTGTATTATTGTAGTTGCTTTAATGTGCTTCCTTCCTTTCAAGCAAAAGGAAGAGTATATTTGGATGGAAGACCCTTTCGTTGAAATAGAATCATTCTTACCTCCTGGATCTTCAGGCGGTAATTTTTCCCCTAAATATGAAACAATCAATATAAAGGTATTTTTTAGCGGTCCTTCAAGGGGGGAAATAAGGTATGCTGATACTGAAAGGGGTATTAATTTAGATGGAGGTGTTTTAGCGGGTGAATATCAAGTTTTAAACAAAGGTTTCTATGATCTTGAAGTTCAAATTCCAGGTAATAAGTTTGTTTGGATCTACCAAAAAGAAGGAGATGCTAGGATTGGATCCAGCGGTTTTAATAGTGATAATTACGATGGCCTTGTTTATGATTTAGTCAGCAAAAACTGGAGTAAGCTATATGATAAAAAAATAATAAATTTTTATATGAGGGTTAGAAACAATAGAATATCATCATTTTTCACCAATGTAAGAACAACGGATAGAATCTCTAATAGCAATTTAATTAGACCATTTCTTTATTTGGGTTTGGTTTTAGGTCTCATTATCTTTTTTAGTTACATTATTCCAGTTAAAAGATGGTTTTATTTTGTGGCTATCATTGCATTGTTGGAATACATGGCAACAGGATTGTTGGCTTTTTATGAAAATAATTACAGTTGGGCTGATAAATTACCGGAGCAGAATCAGAGAGCATTAGGCCCTAGCCATAGTTTTCTTTTACGTATGAATAAGGTTTCAGATTTAGCTAATAGTGATAATTTGCACTTACGCGTTGCAACTTTTAATCCTTATCATGATAATTTTGCAAGAATTAATAATTGTTTTGCATTGGCAGGTTATGAAATGCATCCTTTGGAATATAGATTTAAAAAATCTATAGAGCTAGCGTATTCTGAAGACATGGATTACAAAATATATCAAAGTAGTTTTTTAAACAAAATTAAAAATGCCTGTTTTTTGAATAATTTTTCAGTGGGTTACTTTTTAAACATGAAAGAAAATATGAAAATATTTAAAAGTGAGAAAAAAGTATTACCTGTTGACTCAGATTATTTTCTTCATATTAATGAAAATCCATTACCTCGAGTCTATACTTTAGATAGAATTTTTTTTGCAACAGAAGAGGAACAGCTTAACAATTTGGTAAAATCTGATTTACGTAAGGCAGTATATGTTGGAAGTGGATTAAATAGCAATAATAGCAACAATATTTCTGAAGACTATATAGAGCATTTTAACTATTTGCAAGATTTAAATAGCATTTATCAGGTAAGTTTTGATAATCCTAATAAAATAACCTTAAAGTCTTCCATAGTTATTCCTTCTATGATGGTATTTACAGAAATATGGTATCCTGGCTGGGAAGCAACTGTCAATGGTATACCTGCACCGATATACCGCGTAAATTATTGCCAAAGAGGTATATGGTTGGATAAGGGCAACCATCACGTAGAGATGTCTTTTAAACCTAAAGCTATGCAGGTAGGGATAAAGATATCTTTGCTTGCATTAGTTATTATTATTTTTTTATTTTGTTTTGATGTAACATTGAGTAGATTTAGGAAAATTGAAAATGAATGATAGAATATGTATAAAAGAAAATTAATTTTAGTCTTGCTGGGGGGCATCCTATCTTTAATTATAATTGAATTTGGATTGCGATTAGGCGGGTTTGCTTATGTGTCATTTCAGGATTATAAGAATAGACTAGCTATTAGAAAAAAGGAGGTATTTCGTGTGTTGTGTTTGGGCGAATCTACAACTGCTTTAGGCGGCAATGATTCATATCCTAGCCAACTTCAGGATGTATTAAATAAAAATAATATTGGTGTGAGATTTGCTGTTATCAATGGTGGAATGGCAGGAATACGATCAGATGGCATTGTTGATAAACTAGAGGATGATATAAAAAAATATGATCCAGATATAGTTATTACGATGATGGGAATAAATGATATTGACGAAGTCATGCCCTATGGCCCTAGGGATAAACAAGAAACGAACAGTTTTTTAAAGCACTTTAGAGCGTATAAATTGTTTAAAATATTTTATGCCCATGTTGTTTCTAAGAAATCTGAAATTATAAATCGTAGATTTTATCAAGATATTCCAAGTGTAGAAAATAAAGAACATTATTTTAATTTAGCTGAACAATATAAACAAAAGGGGTTATATAGAGAAGCAGAAATATTGTATAAAAATCTTTTAAATATTGAGCCTGACAATTGGAAGATTTATTTTGATCTAGCTAGTCTTTATCGCGATAGCGGTTTATATGTAGAGGCAGAAAAGTTTTATAGACGGGCCTTGGACATTGATCCACACAATGATGTAGCTTATGCTGAGTTGGCGTGTTTTTTACATAATAGATTGAGTAAGAATTTAGAACCGATAGAACTTTGCAAAAAAGCTTTAAGTATTAATCCTGAAAATTGGACTGCATATTATGTGTTGGGCGAATGCTATGAGGCCGAAGGCATGAATAAAGAGGCTTTAAAGTCATACAATAGGATGCTAGATATAGATGTTAACAAAGATTTGACTCTATCTTTTTTAGGTAACTTTTATTTAAAGCTTGAACAACCAGATGAAGCTGTAAAATTTTTTATTAAAGCTATAAACATAAATCCCACAAATGATAGATGGTATAGAGGTGCAGCTCTTTGTTTTAGAATTTTAGGAAAAGAAGATTTAGCTAAGGATTATTTTTCGAAAGCAAAAAATATTAGAGTGCAATATTTTAATTATAAGACAAGTCAAAATTATAAAAATTTAAAACAAATCTTAGATAGACATAAGATAAAATTAGTTTGCGTGCAATATCCAAACTGCAGCATAGAGTTGCTTAAATTTTTTTTTGATGAGATAGATGATATTGTTTTTGTAGATAATGAAGCTATTTTTAAAAGTGTTATTATGAAAGATGGATATGGTGAATATTTTATGGATAATTTTGGGGGAGATTTTGGGCATTGCACACGACGGGGAAATAGATTGTTGGCTGAGAATATTGCCAAAAATATTATAGAAATTTTTTTTGGTGGCAATTAATGCATATATGAGCATACAAGAAATTAAAAATAATAGAAATTGTAGTTTTGTAAAATTTTATTTTATCGGGTTATTTTTATTTCTATCTTTTGTATATTTTCCATCTTTTTTTTACCCCGTTAGAAGCGACTATTGGTCAACAGCTTATTTTTTTCATCGTGTCTATAGTATGCCTACATTCGATAAGTGGGTACATATTTTTCTTTATGATCCTTGGTCACATATTCGTTTTCAGCCTTTTGCATATTTAATATTGTACTATCAATGGCTATTTTTTGGTTCAAATTTTATATTTTTTTCTATTTTTAATTTTTGTCTGTATTTTTTGAGCCTTGTTTTGCTTTACAAGTTTGTAATGATATTTTGTAAAAATAAATATCCGGCAATTTTATTTATTACTGTTTTTGCGTTTTTGTTTTCGCATTTTGATATTATTTGTTGGCAATATCATTCCTATATTATTATGGGTTTTTGTTTAATTATTTCAGCTTTTTTACTTTATGCAAAGTTTATTGAAACAGGCAGAATAATAAATTTTATTTTTACTATTATTTGCTTTTTAAGTGGAATTCTTTGCTATGAAGCATATGTGTTATTTCCATTGGGTATTATTATTTTTCATGATTTATATGGTGATAATTTTAAAAAATTTAAGTTCATTATTAATAAAACATCCCTATTGTCTATAGGAGTAATTTATTTTATTTATATTTTGCTATTTGTATTAATGAA
>CAZVIC010000065.1:0-7091 GCA_964627735.1 uncultured Planctomycetia bacterium
GATAATCAGTTTATCTGGGATGATGATGTACATATCTACAAAGCCTCTTATATAAAGAGCTCTACTGGATTGACCGAAATCTGGTTAAAGAATGCAACTCCCCAATACTATCCTCTAGCTGCAACCACACTCTGGTTTGGAAATAAGGCTTGGGGCTTAAACCCAAAAGGCTACCATATATTAAGTCTAATAGTACATATTCTCAATGCACTCTTACTCTTTGTTTTAATCAGAAAACTATTCTCTCCGCTTGCATTTCCAGTCGCTTTGATATTTGCAATACATCCAATCGGAGTCGAAACAGTTGCCTGGGCAAGTGAACTTAAGAACCTCTTGTCCTTATTTTTCTTTCTACTCTCTTTCCTTGTTTATATTAAATTCCTATCAAATAAAAAATTAGCCTACTATCTTCTGACAATCATAGCTTTTATAGCTGCAATATTTTCAAAATATATCGCAGTCTCATTTGCTTTTATCCCTCTACTTTATGGGTTCTGGCTTAGAGGAAAATTTAGCAAAAGAGAGCTCAAACTATCAATACCATTTATGTTAATAGGGTTATTCGCAGGATTAAACGCTGTATTTACAGAGATCTACCATGTAGGAGCAAGAGGCGCTGAATGGAGCCTCTCCTATCTGGAAAAGATGATAGTCATAGGTAAGACCTCACTATTTTACATCTATAAGATTATATATCCTAAAGATTTTATCTTTATCTATCCTAAATGGCAGCTAGAGACTACCAATATTTTGGAATGGCTACCTGTTTTAATTATCATACTTTTAATCTCGTTAATCTTCCTCTATAGAAAGAGATTAAATCGTTCTATAACAGTTTTATTTGCTTTTTATCTTATCTCGATATTTCCTGCATCAGGGTTCTTTAATGTCTTCCCTATGAAATATTCTTATGTCGCAGACCACTTTAGCTATCTCTCAACCCCATGGATAATACTTTTAATCTTTACTCTTATCTATTTAGGCTACATATATCTGTTTAAAAAAATAAAAACCAAAGCAAATATTTTATCTAAATTAATTCTAATGATAGCTTTAAGTGCAGCAGTAACATTTTTAAGTATTAAAAGCAATATATTGACTAAAAATTATAAAGATGAAATGACACTCTATAAAAGCATATTAGTCAAAAACCCAGGCTGCTGGATGGCCAATGCAAACCTTGCCATCCTCTATTCAGGGCTAGATGAAGATGCTTTGGCTCTTCAATATTACAGAGATGCAATAACTGCAGAACCAAATATAGCTTCAATATATTATAATCTTGGAAATCTCTACTACAAAGTAGGAGATTACAACTCAGCTATCAATAGCTTTATGGCAGCCATCACATTAAAAGATAACTACGGAGAGAGTTATGCTAATCTTGCAAATACCTATAGAGCAAAAGGTGAGACAGATAGAGCAATAGAATATTATAAAAAAGCCTTACTCTTTAAACCTGATGCCATGGTCTATCTTAATCTAGGGCATATATACTACCAATTAGGAAGATATCAAGAGGCGATAGAGTCTTATCAGAATACACTTAAGATAGATCCAGACTATCCTAAAGTCCATATAAACTTAGCACTCAGTTATTATGAATCAAACGAATACGCTAGAGCAAAGGAATATTATAACTTAGCAGTTGCTGCAGATAGCAATCTAGAGGATGAGATAAAAGATATTTTTAAGCAACTTCCTTGAGCATTTTCTTACTTTTTTTATTTAAATATATTTATTAAAAAACGTGAAGATGCTAACCCTAGAAAGACAAGTCCTAATCCTAAAACTACACTTAAGATAACATTTAAAAATAGAGCTCCGTAATCTCCACTACGCAAAATATGGAAATTATCCAGAGCAAATGTAGAATAAGTTGTAAATGAGCCTAAGATACCTACGAAGAGTAATAACTGCATATTGTGAGAGATAACAAAAAATTCAAGGCAACCATATAAGAGTCCTATCAGAAAAGAGCCAAGCAAATGTATAAGCAGAGTGGCAAAAGGAAATTCTATACTCCAAAACTTATCTACAAAAGCTGCGAGAGAGTACCTCAGAACTGCACCCAAAAGACCTCCGCAGGCAACATAAAAAAATCTTAACATAGACCAATCTCCTTCTCCTTAAAACAACTATCATTAAGTAGGAGTTATCAGTCTTAAGTTAAGACGGTTAAAGGCGAACCCCATCACCACTCTAATCTTATACCACAGATATTTTTCTTAGGCAAGGTAGACATTATTGATTCAACATGAATATCTTATCAAAATTACAATTATCCATAAAAGACGAAGAATACATATACACCAACTATATTACTTTTAAATAATAATTATACCACCTTGTCATTGCTAAGCACCGCCAAGCTGCCTGCTGAATAGGGCCTATCAACCGTCTATCCTAAAAAATAAACCCTCCATATAAGTTTGTAAAAGTATTTAATATGTGGTATATTTACAACAAGAGAATCAATTTATGCGATATAGAATAAGAATTGTCTTTATAATATGCTCTTTGGGTATAATCTCATTACTCTTAAATTTCAATACACCAAATAGTTGGAACTGCAGAAGAACCAGGTCTACCCCAGAAGAGGCGGCTACATCTCAACCAACAGAAGATTCCCTCCTAGACGCATCGTTAGTAGCTGAGCTTGAAATTACACCTCATTGGAGTGAAATAGAGTCGCTTTACGAAAAAATTGCTTCAGAACGATTCCATAACAATGAAGATTCAGCTAAATCGTTTTTCGTAAATTATATGAATCACCTGAATGAGCTTGGAGTCAGAGGCAATGATGTTGTAATTGCTCTTGCCAATATAGGAGGATACATTGCTACTGAAATTATCAACTCTATTGATGTAGAAACAGCTCACCTCTATGCCTCATCAATGTATAAAATAAACCAAGTATTTAGTTCAGCTCTAAGTAGAAATTCTAGTGATAACAGCTTAATCAAACAATACACACAACAGCTTATTGTAATAAAGCAAGGGCTAGAAACTCTTGCAAACCAAGCTTTGGCTCTTTATATGGGAGAGCCACAATCATCTTCAAGTATTCCTTCTACTATCCGTGAAGCATCTAAAGCAATTGCATCTCGAACTTTACAAGAAATAAGCATGATAGCAACCTTATTAAATCCTGAAAACATGACCATTGGAACTGACGGAAGAAGCATTTTTAAAAAATTTGAATACAACGGTGAAATGTTTACTGTAACTGTACATCAAAACGAATCTAACCAAAGCCAGCAAGCAAGAATCAATATTCTAATAGAAAGAGAGAACGGTGGTTATATTGAATCTGCAAGAGATTTCGCTCAAGAACATGGCCTATCCTGGGATACGTTCATTGATTATGTAAAGAAAAAACTAACACATCATGTATCACCAGAAAAAGCAGCTACTTTTTCATTTAGAATAGATCTCGATTCCATCCAAGGAAGACCGGCTGCTGCACTTGATATCACATCTCCATATATTTGCACAATGTTGGCTTTATTCGGCCACACAGGAGAATACCACACACCCTTATTTGGAGTAAACTCAGAAACTGAATTTATTGCTAGAATTAGAGAGCTGCTTAGTATATTTGGACTTTAATTTTTCCCTCTACGTGCTAATTCAAGAAAAACTAATTATTCTACCCCAAGGTGACATTGCATCCCCTTGCGATGTCTTATTTTCAAAATCAAAACTGTAATAAATAATACCAATGCTCCAAACGTGATAGAAGAATAGACCTCAAAACTATCTTTTGCCCAACCATATACAAAGAATTCGCTAGCTAGAGAAAAAAGAATAAAAGAAATTACAAGCAATGTAGTTATCAATTTATCCTTAAATTTAACTTTAAGCAAATAATAAACAATAACCATGTAAGGAAAAAACAAAGAGATATAAAAATTCTTCCATCCATTGGGATTTACTAATGCAACGAAAATAAAAATCAAACCCCAATCTAAACAATGTTTCCATCTTAAATCTTTAACTTCATGTTGTAAGTTCTTTTTAAATACAGGATAAATAGCTAAATAGTACAAGACAAGAGAACAGCATAAGAAGATAGTCCAAATCCATATAGTATCTAAATGCAATATATGTATTTCATAAGGACTCTCTTTCCAAAAAAATCTACTTATACACGAAATCAAAGATTGATTAGGGTAGCAATAAATCGAATATGGATCTAATGAGCTGGCAAACATGAAATTTAATTGCTTCTTTATCAACATTATATTTTGTTGAAAACCAAATGCTAAAGCAGGAACAAGATGCAACAATAAAACCGATAAAAACGCAAAGAAAATAACCTTAATTTTGCGGATTATCAAAAAATATGGTAAAAAGAAAATTGTCATATATTTTATCATTACAGAAAAAGCTATAAAGAAACCTGCTCGCAATTTTCTTTCGTTAACATAGAAGAACAATCCTAGTGTTAGAAGTGTGAACATAAATATATTTGCTTGACCTTCATGCATATTTTGAAGAATAGCACGAAACATTAAAACTGCTGTAAATAAGTACAGTAAAAAAGAATCGTATCTCCTATCATCTGGAACAATAATCCTGCGAGAACAATGAAACAATATAACCAGGAAAAATAAGTTCAATATATACCAGATACTTGCTGCTGCTCTTTCTGGCAAGCAAGATAATGGAACCATAAGATTGGCATAAAATGGTGGATATTTAAAATAAGACAACCCCTCTTCATAAGAATATATCTCCTCACCGTCTAATAATTTACCCCCAACAGTATAAGGAACATGGAAGTCGCTAAAATTCCTCTTCGGAGCCCTAGTTTGATATTGAACAAAAGCTCCTGTGAAGATTAACAGTAGCATAGAAATTCTTAATATTTTCTTTTTTTTACCTGATAACATCACTATAGTAGTTATTCCTCTATTTTATAGATGGAGGTGGCTGATGTCTCACTACTTGGCATCCTAAGCCTTGTATTCATAATTATTTTAATATAAAGATTCATATCTCGCTACCATTTAAACCACCATTCTACATCCTTGTTATTTTCAGCGTCTTACTTATCTAAATTAGAATTATAAATAGCAGTAATCCAACCTTGAGTAATTAAGAAGTTAAAAACTTCCTTTGCAGTAATGGAAGTCCCAAGCTCGGTCATATGGGCATTATCGACAAATAAATCGTCAATAGATTTTTCTTCCAAGGCTTCCTTGAAAGCATTGATTGTATAGACAATGGGGAATATTTTTTTATTTCTGTATAAAGATTCAATTATTGTCTCCTCATTGTATACTTCTTTATTATTTCTTTGAACATAATCTACTGCTAGTACATATTTTATTCCATTCTCAGCTGCAATTTTTTTAACAATACCAAAATTAGATTTAAAATTTTCATCTCCTTCTTTAAAATGGTATTCACTCTTACGCATTATAAAATTATATATTCTCTCAGAAGTATGAATAGGGTTATCATGCTTATCTATCACAATAGCTGCAACACGAAATATTCGGGAATTATACAAACAAAACCATAACCAGTGTCTTATTAAATTGGAATTTTTATTAACTTTATACGTATCTGTTAATGAAAATTCTTTTCGCCAAATAACAATATCAGGATTATATTTAGCTGTATAAAATTGGAAAATTCTTTTTACTTGCCTTGAAGATGCTCCTGGAATTCCAGCATTTAATACTTTAATATTTATATTTTTAAATTCATTATTTAATAATTCTTCTAAAATATACGGCCAGGATTCATCGTAAGTTACAGCATAGCCATAAGTAGTAGAATCGCCTATACAGATAATCCTAATATCTTCATTTTTTTCTTTAGGGTAATCTATAAACCCATTGGAACTACGGAAGAATCCATCTTTAGGCATAAAGAAACATACAGGGTCAAATCTGGTCCATCCCCCACGAGAAAAAAGAGGAAAAAGGCTTATTTCTTTCATCTGTTGCCTGTAAGGCTCGGGAATATATTTATTGAAATATGTATTTAGAGATATGAATAGAGCAACTCTCAATAAACATTCTAAAAGAAATATTATTGCTATTAAAAATAAGAGGTATTTTAAGATTCTACGGGATAGTAAAACTATAAATTTCATGCCGATTAAATTTGCCTAAATTTTAAAGATGGTGGTGGTGGGAATATACATATCGAAATCCCTAACTACCTAATCTTCAACAAGTTCAATCTCAAAGAGCTTAAAAACCCACCAAAAATTCCACCAAACTGCACTGCTAAATACGATATCCTTAAACATTTGTCTTAGCAAGCACATTTTCTCTACCCTCTTCTGTGGAATAATCACAATGCTTCAAAAAAACCTTTAAATCTACATGTCCAGCAATAGTCATGATGTTCTTAAGGAATAATCCCATATTAGATTTAAATCAAGATATAAAAGCGATTATTGGAATAAATTTATTGCTTATATACTAAAGGATATTTTTTTGGATCAGCCAAAATCTCCATAGATAAATCCACATCTAATTCTGACCAGTACAAATGATGCTTATGAAATAATTTTACATTAATTATTGATGATATTTTAGCATCTTTAAACCAAGGATATTTTTTAAAAGGGAGAAAGTATTCTTCTCCTTTTAACAATATCCAAAATCCATGCTCAGAAATATTAGTTATTTCCGGTTTTAAGGTGTTTTTTCCATTCTTTAATAATTTCATTCTTACGCCTTTCAACAATCTTTTGTAAAAAATTTAGTTGTTGTTTAGAAAAACCAAAATAATCTGCTAACGAAATTGTTGGTTCTATCCAAAATTTTGCTTCTCCATCAGAAGAAACAACATGGATATGGACTCTATCTTCCTCTTTAGAGAAAAAATGAAATCTATATTTTCCTTCTTTAAATACAGTTGGACTCATGTGTAAATAATATAATAAATGATATTGTTTTACAATAATTAATTACTCAAACAAATCAAAGCGCCACCAAGAACACCAAAATTATGCTTTTTATGGACAGATGACAACTTGTGATAACTTGACTTACCTTGTGATGTAAAATATTGATTTTACTGAGGAAAAGACTACTTTTTACATAACTAACTGACCCTACTAT
>CAZVIC010000066.1:0-7002 GCA_964627735.1 uncultured Planctomycetia bacterium
CAATGCAATCTCACGTGATTTAGTGCGCTTACGCATAAGAACCCCTATTATGAAATAAGATTGTGGACTATCTAACCTTCTTGTAAAGATTGGCCATCTCAATAGCTGACAATGCAGCCTCTCTGCCTTTATTGCCATCTTTTGAGCCAGCTCTCTCTATAGCCTGTTCTAAGGTCTCTGAAGTTATAACTCCAAAGCTTACAGGAATATTCAAATCCATATTCAGTTTAGCTATTCCTTTAGATACTTCAGATGCAACATATTCAAAGTGAGGTGTCTCGCCACGTATTACAGCGCCAAGACATATTATTGAATCATATTTTTTCTTTTTAGCAATCTGATTCACAAGACCAGGAATCTCAAAAGAACCTGGACAGTAATAAGTCTCTATATCCTTATCTTCTACGCCATGGGCAATCAATGTATCTACTGCACCACTTAAAAGCTCAGATGTAATAAACTCATTAAATCTTGAAATCACGATACCAAACTTTAAACCCTTTGCCATTAAACCTGCTTTTACTTCTTTCATATCCATTCCTCCTTTATACGTTCTTTAAATCGTGCCCTAACTTTCTCTTCTTTGTCTCAAGATATCTTGCATTTGAAGGGTTAGGTTCTACCTCTATAGATACCCTCTCTATTATCTCAAGACCATAGCCTTTTAACCCCACAATCTTGCGGGGATTATTTGTAAGAAGCTTTATATTCTTGAGGCCTAAATCAGCTAAAATCTGAGCACCTATACCATACTCCCTTAAATCAGGATCATGGCCCAAGGCTTCATTGGCCTCTACTGTATCCAAGCCATTATCCTGGAGAGCATAGGCCTTAAGTTTCTCAACAAGTCCTATACCTCTTCCTTCTTGATTCATATATAATATCACACCTTTACCATCCTTGGCTATTATATCCATAGCTCTATGTAGCTGCTCTCCACAGTCACAGCGTAAAGAGTGAAAGATATCACCTGTAAGACATTGAGAGTGAACTCTGACTAATGTCGGTTCTTTGTCTAAAGGCTTATCCTTATCATCTGTTGTGGGCATAACAAGAGCAAGATGGTAACCATTGTCTATCTTATCATTATAAAGATAGAGCTTGAACTCTCCATGTGATGTTGGCATCTCTGTTATAAGGACTCTCTCAATAAGACGCTCTCTCTTTCTCCTATATTCTATTAAATCTTTTATAGTTGAGATCTTAAGGTTATGCTTCTTGGCAATCTTAAGTAGCTCTGGAACCCTTGCCATAGTTCCATCTTCGTTCATAATCTCACATATTACTCCAGCCGGGTATAGACCTGCTAAACGCATCATATCAACAGCAGCTTCAGTATGTCCTGCTCTGACTAAGACACCTCCGCTTCTCGCTCTTAATGGGAATACATGGCCTGGCTTAATAAGATCTTTAGGCTCTGTATTCTCTGCTGTTAAGACTTTAACAGTATGAGCTCTATCATGTGCTGATATTCCAGTTGTAACGCCGCTAGCACTATCACAAGAGACTGCCCAAGCTGTTTTAAACTTATCCTCTGGCTCTAGATGCATTGGCTTTAAATCCAATTCATCCAGCCTCTTACTCTCCATAGGAACACAGATTAGACCCCTACCATGAGTAGCCATAAAGTTGATATCCTCTGGCTTAACAGAAGAAGCTGCCATAATAAAATCACCCTCATTCTCCCGGCCTTCATCATCAACCATGATTACAACTCGGCCCGAAGAGAGCTCTTCTAATATCTCTCCAATTTCACTAAAATTCTCTTTATCTGTAGTCATATCTGTAGATTCTATGCTAGAAAATAAGCCCCGTCAAATTAATACTTTGTTTTATAAGTTCAACCTAAGTCTTCTTTTATCTTTAAAATTTTATCTTTTAAATCAACTATATCTTCTTTAACAACCTTCAAAGTCCGTTTTAGATTTACCCCAAAATACTCATGAATAAGTATATCTCGCATACCAGCAATCTGCTTCCACGGTATATCTGGATATTGATCTCGAAATTCTTGAGGAATACTTTTAACAGCCTCACCCATAATCTCTAACCGCCTTAAAACAGCATCCTGAACTTGGGTATTATTATAAAATTCATCCTCGCTATTGAGCCCCTTAATATACTCTTCTATCTTAGAGATAGCCTCTATAATATCTTCAATGTATACCCTAATATCTCTTTTCACAATAACACTATCTGTTCTTTCAATATTCTTTCTCTGAGAATAGGTTTGAGAGTATCGTATTCTACTAAATCTACTTTTCGTTCTAAAACTTCTTCAAGTTTTTGTTTAAGTTCTACAAAACCAAACAAGCTAATATCTGACTTAATATCTATTAAAATATCTATATCGCTATTCTCTTCCATCTCACCTCGAGCAGAAGACCCAAAAAGAGCTACTTTTTCAACTTCGTAATTTTGCAGAACAGAAAGAACTTTTTGTTTTATTGCTTTAATGTTTTCTTTCATATCTTTTCTCCTTGCCCAACTAATCCTATTCTTAGATTTTGATTTTATTAAAGTAGTATAAGCAATATCAGTCTTTCTTGCAAGATTATCTTACTGGAAGACCCAGTAATACATACCTAATTCTATAATTTTTTATCTGATAACTCTATAGATAACCCCAATGCATCTGTTATCTTCCTAAAGGTTCTTAGAGATATATTTAGATAACCTCTCTCTAGGAATGATATTGTCTGCTGCGATACTCCAGATTTTTTTGCTAATTCAGTCTGGGTTATATTTTTCTTCTTTCTCTACTCTCTAATCTCATTAGATATCCTCTGAATCTCAATATCTGTATTTTTCAATCTCTTTGTGGTTGTCTTTACCTTGCTCCTATCAATAGTCTTTAAAACAGCCTTATAGACTTCATCCCAGAATATAATTCTTTGATTATTCCATTTATCAAGCCGCATTCTTCTTTTTATCTTCTGCCAGTTTTTAACAAAACTTATCTTATCAATATAACTATTAAAAACAAGACTGGGGTCATTTGTCCTCGCAAGTAAGAGTGCAGCCATACTGCAATATTCAGGATTTGAATCCTCTTTAAGTATTTTTTTAAACTTTTGCTTATCAATATCTCTATCCCAAAATTTAATATCATTATCCATATAGCACCTCAAATAATCTGTTCAACTACCTTAGCAACCTCTAACTTAAAATGACGTTCCATTAAAACATAATCAACTAACTTATCTGTTATTAATTCATTCAATCCAAGCTTAATTACTACCCTTTCATAGCTCCTATACCAAACAATAATATTCTCTAACTGCTGTCGGTTGCAATATCTCATTAGAAACTTTGATAGAGGCATAAAAGTTGTTGATAAAAAATAGAGGTCAAAGAAATCTTTAGCCTCTTGCCTACCACCAACTATCTTACCTCTCCCCGTAGAATCTAACTCTTGTGAAACTCCGCTAACTGCATATATCTTTCTCAGGTAAATATCTTCTAAAGATAATACAGGAACACCATTGATAATATTGGGTTCCTTAATCAACTTAAACATATCCTCTATAAAATCTATCTTTAAAGAGAGCTCTCTATCTGCCTTTAAGAGATAGACCATAACTTTAGCTCTATCTTCCTGGGCTTTTTCTACACTTAACTCTATATCCAATTTGATTAAATCACTCAATTCTTTCATTAATCTATTAATTTTAACTCTAGAAAAATCCTGAGTAAAAAAATCTAAATCAAAAGACTCTCTATGCTGATAATAAAATAGAGATAAGCCAGTCCCGCCCGCTAAATAAAATCCGCTCAATCTATCCTTGAGAATATTTAGAGCCTTATCTCTTAAATCTAATAGATCCTTCATAACTTAAATATACATGCAAAAGTTGATAATGTCAAGTATTTTACTACTATTGTATGTATTTATAGTATTAATCATTGGTATTAAGGTAAATAACAGAACGATTGATTTAAAGCCTTAATATTTGATAAGGCTCAAGATAGGATAACCCTCTAGCTTCTCTCTGCCTTTTAAGAACTCAAGCTCAATAAGAAACGCGACAAGAGCTACCTCTGCTCCTGTTGTTTTAATCATTCCAGCTACTGCAGCTGCGGTACCACCTGTAGCAAGCAAGTCATCTATCATTAATACACTTTGGTTAGAACTTAATGCATCGCTATGGATCTGAAGCGTATCCTGACCATATTCAAGCTCATAGGTACATGATATAGTATCTGAAGGAAGCTTTCCTTTCTTACGAACAGGAACAAATCCAATACCCATCTTATAAGCTAGAGCCGCACCAAATATAAATCCCCTGGACTCAATAGCAACTATCTTATCAAATTTATAATCTTTAATTGCATCATATAGAGCATCGATTGAAGCAGAAAAGGCACTGCCATCCTTTAAGAGAGTTGTTATATCCTTAAACCCTATTCCCGGCTTTGGAAAATCTTTTACCTCTCTAATATAAGAACTTAGATCCATCAGCCTCTCCTTTTAGCCTTGTTCTTTACTGCCTTAGAACCCTTCTTGGTTATCTTATTGGCAACTGGTTTTTTCTTACCTACCTTCTTAGTCTTAACAACTTTCTCTTTCTTAGTTTTAAGTTTTGCTGTTTTAGTTTTTGGTTTTAACTTCTTAGAGCTCTTAACTACCTTAGACTTCTTATCTGCTTTAGTCTTTTTAACCACTTTAGCCTTCTTCTTGATAACCTTGATTTTTTTAACCTTACTGCCAGACTTAGTCTTAGTCTTAGTTTTAACTTTAACTTTAGCTTTGGTTTTAGCTTTAGCTTTAGATTTAGATTTAACTTTTATCTTAGTTTTAAGTTTAGGGCTCTCAACTTTATTATTATCTTTAGCCTCTTCTTTTCTCTTTACATCTGCTCTTACAAGAGGTTTTCCTGAAGTTATAATCTCACGCATCTTAAGTAATGCCTCTTTTTCAATCTGTCTCACACGCTCTCTTGTAATATTGAACTTTCTTGCTACTTCAGCCAATGTCTTTGGAAGTCCAGTATCAAGACCAAACCTCTGCTTAACGATACTTCTAGAACGCTCATCCATATGAAGAAGTAGAGCCTCAACTTCCTCTTTCTCAAAGAGGTTTACAAGTTCATCTACCGCCTCTATCTCATCGTCTTGCAACAAATCAATAAACTCAATATCACCCTCTTCACTTACACGTCTATCAAGTGAAGAAGCATTATACTGAGCCTTCTTAAGCTTATGAAGCTTAGTAACCTTAACTCCTAAAGCCTTGGCAAGCTCTTGATCTGTAGGCCTGCGACCGTACTTCTGAATAAGTTTCTCCTGCATCTTGCGCATCTTATAGAGAAGTTCGGTCAAATAGACAGGGAGCCTAACAACTCTGGACTGATTAGCAAGAGCTCTTATGATATGCTGTCTTATCCACCAAGATGCATAGGTTGAGAATCTGAAGCCTAATTCAACCTTGAATCTACTCAATGCCTTCATAAGGCCTATATTGCCCTCTTCGATTAAATCGGCTAAGGACATACCCAATCTTTCGTACTTCCTGGCTATCTTAACAACAAGGCGCAGATTACTTCTAATAAGTTTAATCCGCGCCTTTTCTTTTCCTTTCTGTGCTCTTATAAACAGATCCTTCTCTTCATCAAAAGAGAGAACCGGGATCTTTCTTATCTCCCTAAAATAGTCTTGCAATACGTCAAAGCTCATATAGTTTTTAGCTAAGCGCTGCTTGTGCAGCAGCAAGTTTTGCTATTGGAACTCTATAAGGTGAACAACTGACGTAGTTCATGCCAACTGCATGACAAAACGTAACAGACTCTGGATCACCGCCATGTTCTCCGCAGATTCCAATCTTTAAATTTGGTTTTGTAGCTCTACCTTTTTCTATTCCCATCTTGACCAATTGACCAACTCCAACCTGATCTAAGACCATAAAAGGATCTTCTTTTAAGATCTTATTCTCAATATATACAGGTAAGAACTTTGCAATATCATCGCGTGAGAAACCAAATGTCATCTGAGTAAGGTCATTTGTTCCAAAACTGAAGAACTCAGCCTCAGTAGCTATCTCATCTGCTGTTAAGGCAGCACGAGGAACCTCTATCATAGTTCCAATCAGATACTTTAGCTCAATACCAAGTTCTTTTTGGACACTATCTGCTACATCAATAACATCCTGCTTTAAACATTTCAATTCATTTATATGACCTACAAGAGGTATCATCACTTCAGCTATAGCATTTTTACCAGACTTTTGAACTTCAGCCTGAGCTTTAAATATCGCCTCTGCCTGCATCTTGTAGATCTCAGGATAGGTTATACCTAAACGACATCCACGATGTCCAAGCATAGGGTTAAACTCTCTTAGCTGCTCAACCTTACTCTTTAACTCATTCTTATCTATTCCTAAATCTACTGCAACTCTCTCAATATCCTCATCACCTTGAGGTAAGAACTCATGTAGTGGTGGATCAAGGAGTCTTATTGTTACAGGTAAGCCGTCCATGATCTCAAAGATACCTTTAAAATCACCCTGCTGAAGCGGAAGAAGTTTTGAGAGCGACTCTTTCCTTGCCTCTGGACTATCTGCAAGTATCATCTTACGTACTGCTTTTATTCTATCTTCACCAAAGAACATATGCTCTGTACGACAGAGACCGATGCCTTCAGCTCCAAAATCAAGTGCAACCTGAGCATCATGAGGAGAATCAGCATTTGTTCTTACACCTAAGGTCTTATACTTATCAACCCAACTCATAAGAATCTTAAAACCACCGCTGACTTCAGGCTCAATCAATTTTACCGGACCCTGGATAACATCGCCAGTTGAACCGTTAAGTGTAATAATCTCGCCTTTCTTTATCTTTAACTCACCAGCTGTAAAATACTCTTCTTCTTCATTTATCAATATTGCTGTACAACCTACAACACAACATTTGCCCATACCACGTCCTACAACAGCAGCGTGAGATGTCATACCGCCTCTTGCTGTCAATATACCTTCAGCTGAGGCCATACCACCAATATCTTCAG
>CAZVIC010000067.1:0-6951 GCA_964627735.1 uncultured Planctomycetia bacterium
ATTTAGCGATTCAATCGAATAAAAGGGATTGTAATAGCAAATAAGTGTCAACAATCCAGAGATTGAGTTATCCTGTAGGTTCGAGTCCTCGCGGGGGAGGTCGAGACCAAAAAGATAGTTGGGCAAATTAAGGCGAGTCTTTAAAATGTAAGCGAATTACCTTTCTATCCCTCTCTCTATTTCCCACCAAATCCCACAAATCCTCTGTTTAGTTTGACACAACTATGCAGAGGTTTGTTCTGGAAAAGTTTTAACCATTGACAAAAATGGTTTTTTATATTAAACTAAATAACTATCGGGTTATATAGTTTATGGGATAAATATTATGGAAAATTTAGATTTAATTTTTAAATGCTTTGCAGACAGAAATAGATTGCGTATTCTCAAATTACTTGAGAAGCAAAAAATGTGTGTATGCGAGTTGGTTTTCATATTGGGGCTTACTCAGCCAAGCATTTCACGTCACATAAGGAAGATGAAGAAGGCAGGTCTTATTGAATCTGAGCAGGATGGTTTTTGGACAAATTATTATCTTGCTGGAAAAAATATATATGCAACGATACTTTTGAAGAATCTCAATAATTGGCTTAATGATAACGCCATCATTAAGGCGGATTTACAAAAAGCTAAAAAAGCTGATCGACAAAAGTTGTGTTGTAAATAAAATTTTTTACCCAAATTACATAGCCAAGTTGCTATTTGGAAGAGTAAATAAATGAGTGAGAAAGTAGAAAGAACTATGTCAGTTTTTGAAAAATACCTCACGTTATGGGTTTTGCTATGTATAGGTGCGGGAATATTTTTGGGCAAGATCGCTCCTGAGATGGCAAGAGCCCTTGATGGTCTTGCGCTGTCTGTTAATGGCGCACAGGTTGTATCAATACCTATTGCGATTTGTCTATTTTTTATGATGTATCCGATCATGGTTAAGATCGATTTTGCCGAAGTTATCAAAGCTGGAAAATCACCAAAACCAGTTGGGCTGACATTATTTGTTAATTGGCTAATAAAGCCTTTTACGATGTATGGAATTGCTTTTTTATTTTTGGGAATTTTGTTTAAAGGGTTCATAGGCGCAGAGGCGGTTGATTTTGTAAAACTACCTCCGGGAGCAATGGATTGGGCTTTAGGATCTATCCACGGTGCAGGCACGGTTGTTATGCATGAAGGATTAAAGATGTTGCAAGTTCCTTTATGGAGAAGTTTTTTCGCTGGTTGTATTTTGCTCGGTATTGCGCCCTGCACAGCTATGGTTCTTGTTTGGGGTTTTTTGGCAAAAGGCAATGACGGGCATACCCTGGTAATGGTTGCTATTAATTCTTTGACCATGTTGTTGCTTTATGGTGTTTTGGGCGGTTTTCTTCTTGGAGTTGGGCGTATGCCTGTTCCGTGGCAGGCGCTGTTATTGTCGATAGCAATTTATGTTGCATTACCGCTTGTTGCCGGATTCTTATCGAGAAAATGGATCATCGGGCATAAAGGTATCGACTGGTTTAATGAAAAATTTTTACATATGTTGTCACCAGTTTCAATAATTGCGTTGCTTTTTACGCTTGTGCTTTTGTTTTCTTTTAAAGGTGCAGTTATTCTTTCTAAGCCGTTGACCATATTATGGATTGCGATACCTCTTTTCATTCAGACATGTTTAATTTTCGCAATTACTTACTGGATGGCAAAGAAATTAAAATTGAAATATGAGGATGCGGCTCCGTCCGCTATGATTGGAGCAAGCAATCATTTTGAAGTTGCGATTGCGACAGCGACAATGTTATTTGGGCTTTCATCCGGCGCAGCTCTGGCAACTGTTGTTGGTGTGTTGATTGAAGTTCCGGTTATGCTTATGCTGGTAAAGGTTTGCTTGAAAACAAAGGGTTGGTTTGAAGTTGCTAATGAATAATGAAAAGGAGGGCGAAAATGTCTACGGAGCAAAATAAAAAACAGGAAAAGAAAGCAAAAAGCAAAAAAAGTTTTATTTCCAAGATAATGGATAAGTTGGACAAAAAATTAGAAGAACAGGCGAAAGACGCCGGTTGTTGTAATAATTCAAATAAAGGTAAAGGGAAGCCGTGCTGTTAAAATTTTCTGATTGGTTGGTTTATGGTGTTTTTGGATTGAGCCCTGATTCTCATTTAGGAGCGTCGATTAATTTCTTTGTATACGATTCCCTCAAAATTATCCTGCTTTTATATGTGATGATTTTTGCTATCGGGGTTTTGAGGACTTTTCTGCCGCAAAATAGAATAAAAAAATGGATTGGACAAAGAGGAATAGTAGGCAATTTTTTTGCTTCTATTTTTGGTGCTATTACGCCTTTTTGCTCATGTTCATCCATCCCAATCTTCTTAAGTTTTTTAGAAGCAGGCATTCCGCTCGGCGTAACATTTTCTTTTTTGATCACCTCTCCCCTTATAAATGAATACTTGGTAGTGCTTATGTTAGGTTTTTTTGGCTGGAAAATAACGGTTCTCTATGTAGCCAGTGGCATGCTAATCGGAGTTCTGTCAGGTGTTGTCTTAGGAAAGATGAGATTAGAGAAATATCTTGTTAAGGATATTATAAGTAAACAAACCGGGAATAACAAAGAGCAGACTTACGAGCGATTTAGTGATCGATTGAAGTTCGGATTTGACGAGGCTGTTTCAATTGTTAAAAAGATTTGGATATGGGTGCTGGTAGGAGTCGGGATTGGAGCGCTAATCCATAATTATGTCCCCCAAGAAGTAATACAATCAATCGTTGGTAAAGCTGGGGTTTTCTCAGTACCGATAGCGACAATCTTAGGGGTTCCCATGTATGGAAGCTGTGCTGCGATTGTGCCTATTGCCGTTGTTTTATTTCAAAAGGGCATTCCCCTTGGAACAGCATTGGCTTTTATGATGGCAATAGCGGCTTTAAGTTTGCCAGAGGCTATCATGTTAAGGCGGGCAATCAAATTAAAACTTATTTTAATTTTCTTTGGAGTTACTGCTCTGGCAATAATTTTTACCGGGTATATTTTTAATATTCTGCAAAAAGTTTTAATTTGATTTAGGTTAAAGCGTTTATTGTAAGGAGAGAGTAGATGTTCGATATAATTACTAGGTTTGCCTCATATCTTGAGAATGTAACATTTCTTACGTATCCAATAGTTTTACTGCTGGGATTTTTGGCTGGTGTAACGGCTTTAAGCTGTTGTCTGCCTATTGTTCCGGCGATAGCCGGATTTGTAGCCGGATGCAAAAAAGATAATAGGCGGTTGATCACTGTTCCGTTATTTATTATGCTGGGCTCCATAGTTATTTTGGTTATTTTAGGCGTGGTGGTTTCTTTTGCTGGCATTACCCTGCAAAAATCATTAGGGCAATACTGGCCTTATTTTATCGGGGCAGTGTGCGTAATAGTTGGACTATTTGTTCTGGGAGTGATAAAACTTCCTATTAACCTTAAAATTCCAAAGATAAGACAAGGCGGATTTATTGCCCCATTTGTATTTGGGTTGCTTTTAGGCGCAACAATAGCATTTGGCTCTTCCTGTTGCTTGCCGGTACTGCCGGTAGTTCTGACTTATGCTGCTATTCAGGGGAAACCCGTGCACGGTGCTCTTATTATGGGAGCTTTTGCTATTGGCCAAAGCATTCCGATTTTTGCAATTGGTTTATTCAGCAATCTGTTAAGCAAATTTGCCGGCAGATGGTCAATCTATGTTAGGCGTGTTGCCGGTTTTTTACTTTTAGCTGTCGGAATCTATTTTATATGGAAGGGATGATAAAAATGAAAAAATTGCTTTTAGTTGTTTCCATAATATCGTTTTCCTTTTTCTTTCTGTCTGTTGCGATAGCCGAGACAGATACAAAGACTCCGAAAGAGTCCGAAATTATTGGGTATCTTCAGCAAGGGTTAGTTGTTTTTCTGTGTTTCCACGATCCCGCAGAACCCAATCTGGATAAGATTAAGGCCGATATCGAATCAGTGGCAGCCAATTTTAAAGGAGCTGTTAAAGGTGTCTATGTCAGCGGAGATGACAAAAAAGAGACCAAATTGAGAGGAAATTTTAAAATGACCCCTAAGGATACAGCGGTCTTTATCCTGCTTCCTCCAGGAACAGCTGTTGCAAAACTGGAAGGAGATGCTATCACAAAAGCAAATTTGATGAGATCGCTGCTTTCCGCTTGCGGAGGGGGAAGTTGTGGATCCAGTTGTAAATAAGTAAATTCAAAGACAAGGAAAAGGATAAATATGAAGAAAGTCTTATTTTTATGTACGGGAAATTCCTGCCGCAGCCAAATGGCAGAAGGGTTTTTAAAGTATTTGGCAGGGAAAAAATTTGAAGTTTTTAGTGCAGGTGTTAATCCTACACAAGTCAATCCATTATCTATTAAAGTAATGGATGAGGTTGGAGTTGATATTTCAAATCAAAAATCAAAGTCGGCAAAGGAGTTCTTAGGACAACAGTTCGATTATGTTATAACTGTTTGTAACAATGCCAAACAAACATGTCCGGTATTTCCAGGGCAGTATAAAAAGATTCATTGGAACTTAGAAGATCCAGCCGAAGTGCAAGGAACCGAAGATGAAAGAATGAAGATTTTCAGGAAGACAAGGGATAAGATAAAAGACAATATAGGGACTTTTTTAAGTCGGGAAATCAACAAAGCCAATATAAAATGTCCCGAGTGTAATTATATTCAACAAATAGAAATACCAATAGGCAGTTGCCTGCCATTCTACAACTGTGATGGTTGTCAGAAGATTATTTCTGCCCCTAAAGACACCTGCTGTGTTATTTGTGCTTATTCTGATAAGAAATGTCCTGTTGCGTAGAATTGTCGAGTTCAAACCTCCCTCGGCCTATTTGGATATGCTATTTACAAATGTCCAGCTTTTAAAGCTGGACATTTGTAACTCTTTATATTTAAAAGAGTTATGAAATTAGAGATCTGAAAATACAGGACAAAATTGGACAGAAAATTGGTTATTTTGTCCATCCTTGTCCAGATTCTCCGTTAAATGCAAAGTTCGAGCCTTTAGACATGGCCTGAAACTCGCTACAAAATACCTCTCTAATTATCAAATATATGCTGGATTATTTATCCTATTAGGGCTATAATTAGATGTAGGATTTAGAGAGGATGTTATATCGAATATTTGCCCGGGGAGCCACATATTCTGCTCAAGGGATTTGAGCAGAAAATTTAACGGCCCTGATTGGCTGACGCCTGGGGGAGTATTATATAGCCACTAACCACAAAGGCGTGGTTTAGAGAGGGATTGGTAGTTGGACTTTATCCTTGACTTATCGTCTATAATTTAGTATAATAAACTAACAATAGAAACAAGGACAAGGCCATGGGAAACATGGCTTTTTTCTGTCTAGCAATATGAGAGACTTTTTAAAGAGCTTTATTATGAGATACTTATCGTATAAGCTATAAAAATATTAATTCAGGGTGTAAGATTAGTAGATTTGCTTGTATAATAGTATAAAATATACGATTTTTTTGCAATTTTTCGATGTTTTGGATTCTGCGGGCAAAGAACAGAAAGTCACTTGACACAAAGGTTTTCTATGGTATACTATGGTATTATTATATAATATAAAAGGCATATATATAAGGGGTTGTAAATGATTAAAATAGGCAATGTAATGCTTAATGGTGTACCTAGAGTAGCTATTGCTGTCTCTGATAAAGAACAGAACAGCTCGATAGACTCTCGAAATATCGATATTGTAGAAATTCGACTAGATCAATTCGAGCGATTGGACGCTAGCTATGTAAGGGGCAATATCATAACTCGAAGGGATTTGAATTTACCTTTAATTTTAACTATTCGCAGCGAAAAAGAAGGTGGCAAGAAGAATATTTCGGACAGATCTAAGTCTAGACTTTTCAAAGATATTATTTCATTGGTTGATGCTGTTGATATAGAATTAAGGTCTCCTATTGCTTCAGGGGTTGCAGCTATTGCCAAGAGGAATAAAAAAATAATTGTTATTTCATGGCATGATTTTAAATCAACGCCGAATGATAAAATCTTGACAAATATTCTCAATAAGTCAAAAGCGAAAGGCGCCCACATAGTTAAAATTGCAACTAAGGCGAATAACGCAGAAGATGTTAATAGGTTAATGAAATTTACGCAAAAAAACAAGAGCAAAAATATCATTACTATCGCTTTGGGGAATATTGGCGCTATATCTCGTCTATCATTTCCAATGGCAGGATCATTAGTTACTTATAGTTACATTAATAAGCCATCTGGGCTTGGGCAAATACCGCTGGATATCCTACAAGAACAGCTACGCCTTTTTTATCCTCAATATAATCAGCATCTTATAGAAAAATCAAGTCTTATTGAGGATGCTTAATACCCAATCCAAATCTAAGATTTAGTTACCTCTTATTAAAATATCTCCAAATAGAAGATTAAACCTGTCCAATAGGTGTAATCTTATCGCTAAAATAGGGGCACCTCCCCATAACACATCCCACCTTGACTCAATAAGCCCATAGGAGTATCATATATACCTAACCACAAAGGCGTGGTATATGTGCACAAGAATTTACAAACAAATATGTTGGTGTAAAAGAATTTTTAGATGAAATAATAAAAAAGATAAATTCAGAAAAATAAAACTGTATAACAACTCAATGGAGCAAACTACTCATTTCCGGGCAATGATTCTACATATGCAAAAATCTTTCGCCGATATGGTGAATCAATTTAAAATTAAAACAAATACCTAACAATTTGCAGCAGCGGATTTTACTCCGTGACTTTGCCATATTGTAAAACCACTGAGTTCAAGTGCTGGGTAACATAATTCAGTCATCAAGTTATTTTTAGTTTGTACCATTCGGAATTTCCAATATCAAACTGTCCCAAAATTTAGGATTAAAGCTATCCGCTTTGCTGCGTTTTATGATTGCATAAATAGGTCTTTGACGTTAAAATAAGTAGAAGCAGCTAAGC
>CAZVIC010000068.1:0-2406 GCA_964627735.1 uncultured Planctomycetia bacterium
CCATAAGCCTCTTAATAGAGAAAATTGTGTTCTCGGCATTAGTTACAGCCTGCCTTTTTGCCGGGCCTCCAGCAAGAGTTTCACCTGTTTTGGTAAACGCAACAACCGAGGGCGTAGTACGCGTACCCTCTTTGTTGGTAATTACCTTCGGCTCTCCTGCTTCATAGACTGCAATTACTGAATTTGTTGTACCCAAATCAATTCCTATAGCTTTAGCCATTTTCTTCACCTCCTGTTTGATCCTGTTCAATTTTACCTTTAGATACTTTAACCATGGCCGGTCTTATCAAAATATCCTTAAATTTATAACCCGGCCTTAGCACTTCTATTACTTTATTTTCAGATACTTCTTCATCTTCTTCATGAGATGCAGCTTCCTGTTCAAAAGGATCAAAATCTTTACCCTTAAGACTATCTATCCTTATTAAGCCATATCTATCAAGAGTATTATTCATCTCTTTATATATCATTTCAATTCCCTGTTCAAACTCATCTTTTACGTCTGGTAAAAGTTGCATAGCATGCTCAAAGTGGTCTAAAACCGGTATAATACCTCTGATTAGATCTATCTGAGCATAAGAGAACAGATCCTGTCTCTCTTTTGCCCACTTTTTTTTAGCATTATCCAACTCTGCAACTGCTCTTAACCAATTATCCTTAGTTTCATTCAGTTCTTCTCTTATCTTAGCTAACCCCACATCTTCAAGAACCTCCTCTAACTCAGGTTCTTTGGGTTTAGAGTCTTTATTATCTTTCTTCTTCATATCAACTTACCCCTTTAAAATACAGCACTCTCTAGTGCTTGAGTTAAAACATCAGATACATACTTCACAACCGATATAGACCTAGCATAAGGAATCCTTGTAGGCCCAAGTACACCTATTGTTCCTAAAGCTCTATTTTTAACCTTATATTTTGAAGTTAAGATACAGCAATTTTCTATATCCATCAGAGGACTCTCTCCACCTATGTGGATATTCACATCTGAACCACCAATATCACCTTCCATAATTTTAATCAAACCTGACTCTTCTTCAAGAAATTTTATAACTCTCTCTAAAACATCTATATCTCTAAACTCTGGATATTGAATTATCCTGTTAACTCCAAAATACATAAATGCCTTCTCATCCATATTATCTAACGATTTAATCAAAAGATTAAACAATGAAGAGAATAAACGATAAAAAGAGTCATCTAAAGAGATTAATTTTCTCTTTATATAGTTCTTTACCTCAAAAAGAGATTGTCCTTGCAACTCCCTGTTTACAAACTTAAGAAAACTTCTAAGCTCATCTACGGAAGGGATGTTTTCATTTTCTATAAAAAGGTGAAACACATCTCCATTATCAGCTATTATTATAAACAAAATTTTAAATTTATTAATATAGACCAAGTCTATCTTCTCTACATAGACGTTACGAATACGATGGTACAATAAAACAGAAGCCTGATTTGTATACTCTGTAACTACCTGAAGAGCATGTGTAAACAATCTCTCTATCTCATCCCATTGAGTATTAATAATATGCATTAAGATTTTCTTTTTCTCAGAAGGGCTAAGCTGCTCTTCCTCTATCACCATATTTACATAATATCTATATCCTTTATCTGTAGGAACTCTACCTGAAGAGGTATGAAGATTCTTAAGGTATCCCAATCCCTCCAATTCAGCCATAATGTTCCTAACAGTGGCGGGTGAGATCTTAAGCCTATACTTACAGACAAGAGCCTTAGATGCAACAGGCATAGCAGTCTCTATGTAGGTTTTAACTATACCCGTAAGTATTTTCTCCATTCTCTCTTCTTTATTGCTTCTTACCATATTCTTATCTCTTTAGCACTCTTTATATTCGAGTGCTAAATATTACAATACAAGATAACCATTGTCAAGGGATAAATATTAGAGGATTTAAAAAAAATCTTCGAGTTGATCTAGGCTATCTATGATAGCAAAAGGATCGCCAGCAACCAACTCCTCTCTACTGTTAGAGCCTGTTGTAATGGCAATTGATCTTACCCCAGCGTTACTTGCAGTCTCAAGATCGATAACCATATCGCCTACATAAACAATCTCTGTAATATCTAAATCAAACTTCTCCAAAGTCTTAAGAATCATCTCCGGATTAGGCTTGAAAGCTTCTAATTCATCGCCACAGACTACATAATCAAATAATTTATTAATACCAAGATGTTCTATGATAAGATTAGTAAATACAGCCGGCCTATTGGTTCCAAGAGCTAGAAGATACTCTCTCTCTTTAAGATATTTTAAAATCTCCTCCGTATAAGGCAAAAACTTTGCATATTCAAGAAGTGTATCCTTATGTACTTGACGATAAAAACTTAATGCCTCTATAGAAATATCTTCTGAAAAATAATCCTCTATAAGACTTTTATCTCCCC
>CAZVIC010000068.1:2416-6744 GCA_964627735.1 uncultured Planctomycetia bacterium
AAAAAGAGAAAAAAAGAAAGGAAA
Source organism: uncultured Planctomycetia bacterium (assembly GCA_964627735.1). Taxonomy (GTDB): domain Bacteria; phylum Omnitrophota; class Gorgyraeia; order Kaelpiales; family Kaelpiaceae; genus Kaelpia. Next base: position 2,441 of record CAZVIC010000068.1, read on the forward strand.
AAGGAGAAGATATACTTTCTAAATTAAATTTTGACCTTACTACATTTAAAGCTTTTTCAATTGCTAAATATGAATCTAAAAGGGTGCCATCAAGATCAAACATTACAAGCTTAACATTAGACAAACTCTTATTATTGCTTTTCATTTTTAAACTATCTATTTGCTATCACTCTGTTTAAAATTTTACTTAAATTATAATTATATTTTTAAATAGAACTTAAAAATCTAGAATCAACCTGAATAAATCCGATAAAAAAAGAACACTGCCAACCTGCTATAAACTACTCTTTGATTAGATTCTTCTCGATAAGCTCATCAAATGCTTTATCAAATTTATCAAAAGCAGGTTCATTTTTAGCCCACTCAATAAGTTCTCCCATTCCAGTAGCAAAATCAATTTCAGGTTTCCAATCAAGGTATTTTTTAGCATTATCTATGCTTGCATAACAATGCCTTACATCACCTTTTCTATAGCCACCAGGTATGTTGGGTTTTATATCTTTACCAAACAATTTAGCAAGCTCAAGCGCAACAGATTCTATGGTATAAGGCTTTCCATTACCAAGATTACAAATCTTATAATCTGATTCACTCTTTTTAATTGCTCCAATAGCAGCTCTTGCTATATCCTTAACTGATACAAAATCTCTACTCTGTTTACCATCTTCAAAAACAAAAGGAGATTTATCATTTTTAATTCGAGACATAAAAATTGCACAGACACCGGTATAAGGATTAGACAATGACTGCCTAGAACCATAGACATTAAAAAACCTAAGTGAAGTCACCGGAATATCGTAGGTCTTACCCATTATAAGAGAGATCTCCTCCTGAACCTTTTTACCTAAAGCATAGATAGAATTGGGAATAAGCGGAGTATCTTCTGTGGTAGCTACAGGAGTTAAAATAGATCTGCAATTAGGACAATGCAGCTGCCAATCTTTCTCTATAAGCTGAGCCTCTTCTCTTAAAAGTGGCTTAACTCTGCCACAATCATCACAATTATAAAGCCCTTCTCCATAGCTTGACATTGAAGCGCTGACCACAACTTTCTTAACTCTGTTTTTATTGTTTACTAAAATATCCCAGAGATTTGCTATCCCCAGATCATTAACCTCCATATATTTTCTAACTTGATATTGAGACTGCCCCACTCCTACCATAGAAGCAAAATGGAAAACATAATCACAGTCTAGGAGAACACCCTTAAAAGCATCATAGTCCCTGATATCTCCATATATATATTCAGCAGACTTATTGAGATAATCAGGCTTCTTACCTTGATGGACCTGTTCTTCTAAATTATCATAAACTGTAACTTCATACCCATCACCAAGAAGAGCATCTACCAAATGAGAACCTATAAAACCGCATCCACCGCTAACAACTGCTTTCATTGATTTCCTCCTTTATAAACAAAAAAACATCTTACCTTATGCTTTATTCCGATACAATATCAAAAATGGTTTTCCAGAATAAGGATTCTCTCTTATCACAACTCGAGCATTGTATACACTCTCTATTATATTGTAGTCCATAACAAACGATGGCTCTCCATCTTTTACTACCCTGCCCTTATCCATAAGGATAAGCCTGTCACAGAACTCTGCAGAGATATTTAAATCATGCAATATTGTGATAACAGTAAGACCTTCACGATTAAGATCGCTTAAAGCATTCATAATCTCAAGCTGATGTCCAATATCAAGATGAGTTGTAGGCTCATCTAAAAGCAATAGATCTGGATCCTGGGCAATACTTTGAGCAAACAATACTCTTTGAAGTTCACCGCCAGAAATCTCATCTATTCTACAACCCTTTATACTGGTTAATGAAAAACTTTCGATAACATCTTTGACTCTCTTTAGATCTTCCTTAGAATAAATACTAAGTCCATCCTGATGAGGAAATCTCCCCAGCGCAATAAATTCTTCCACTGTATATGAGAATTTAGCCTCAAATATCTGAGGTAAAAAAGCTATTCTTTTCGCTCTCTCTTTAATAGTCATATTTACTATATCTTGATCTCTATAAAAGATCTTACCCTTATCAGGTTTCAATATACCCACAATGGTCTTAAAAAGAGTAGTCTTACCACTACCGTTAGGTCCGATCAAACCTATAAATTCTCCTTTTTTAACTTTAAAATCAACATCCTCTACAACTATCTTACCTTGATATCCAGAGGATATATTTTTTAATTCTAAGATATTATCCAACCTTAAACTCCTTACCCAAGATAAGCACTAGTAGGAAGAAAAATCCGCCGACAAGGCCAGTTACAACCCCTACAGGTAACTCTAGGGGCGATATTATAGTCCGAGCAAACGTATCAGCTAAAAGCAAAAAAACTGCTCCAGATAGAGCAGAAAAAATTAAGACATTTCTGTTTGAAGTCCCAAGAAACTTTCTCATTAAATGAGGAATAAGAAGACCGACAAAACCAACCACTCCTGATAGTGCTATAGCCGTACCAGTAATGAGAGAGGCTAAGATATAAAAAAACTGTTTCTCTCTTTTAACATTAAGACCTAAAGAGTGTGCCTTATCATCACCTAAACTTAAAATGTCGAGCTTGCGAGAGAAGGCAATAATAACTAATATCGCTGGCAAGATAACAATATATCCTGTCCTTACGAGATTGAAATTTGAGGATGAAAGATCTCCCATCAACCAGAGTATCATAGACTGAACCCTATTAGGCTTAATAAATGCAAATAAAACCAGCACTAAAGATGAAAACAAAAAATTGATTACAATACCCGACAGAATAAGACTTATAGTTGTAAAATTACGTCTCAAAGAAAGCAGATAGACAATAAATACCGCTGCCAGTGCTCCTAGCCAACCAGCAGATGGTATTAAAAAAGAGAACCTAAATCCAAGTAATAAACTCGCCAGAGCAACGCCAAAGCAAGCACCGCCCGATATGCCAAGAGTATAAGGCTCTGCCAAAGGATTCCTTAGAATAGACTGAAATACACCACCACTTACAGCAAGGCCAGCCCCAACTATAAGTGCGATTAAAATTCTAGGCAAACGAATATCTCTTATAACAGAACTCTCCAAGCCAAAACCAGAATTACCAGTTATAACTTTAAATATTCCCTGCCAAGAGACTTCGACTTCACCTAATTTTAAAGAAAATGCAACTACAGTTAAAAACAATATTATAATTATCAGAATTTTAATCTTCATCTAATATCTCCAAACTCATCTTAGAATTCAATACATAAACAGCTTGAACAAAATTCACAGGATTAGGTCTTGAAAAAATACCATCATCTACTTTGATTAAATGTTTATATTTGACTGCGGTTAAAAAATCATACCCGCCCCAGACTCTAGAGCTCAAAAGATAATCTTCAGAGAGAATGAGGATATATTCAGGGTCTAACTCTAGAACTTTTTCTCTGGCTATTCTAAAAAAACCTCTACCTATATCGCTAGCCACATTATAAGCACCAGCATGTTTCACTAAATCATCTAAATAGCAATCTCGACCTACAGTGATAAGCGGCTTATGACCAACTTCTATGAAAATATTCTTCATACTTTTTGATTTTAGCCCCTGATCTAAAATATCTAACTTTTCTTTTGATTCAACTATCATAATCTTTGCTTTTTCAACTCTGTTAATCATCTCTGCAAGTCTTATAAAATTACTGCAACAATCTTCAAAATTTTTTTCTATCTCAAAATATTCAACCCTAAAACCTAACTCTTTAATTCTCTCTATCCTCTCAATCTTATTCATAGGAGTTGCTAGAATAATATCAGGATTAAGCGAAACAACTTTTTCTATATTGATATTCAAAGTATCTCCTACTAATTCTTTATCAAGACCAAACAAATTCTTAGATACTATCGTGATACCAACAAGAGAATCCTCAGCATCAAGCAATAGAATAGACTCGGTAAGATAAGGACTTAAAGAGATAATTCTTAATGCCTGGGCATAAGATATTGGAATCACTAATAATAGACTTATTAATAAACGGATTAACATCACACTATTTTAACATAGAAGAGAAACCCCATATATTAAAATGAGTATTTCACTCCAGCATAATAGTTTCTTCCAGGAGATGGATATAGGGCCATATTTCCCGATGAGTTACTATAACTTCCATATTCTGAATATTTCTTATTAAAGAGGTTATTTATTCCAAAATAAATTAAAAAACCATCCTTAAAATTACAATCTAATTTTAAGGCAGCAATCCAATAAGAATCTAATTTTGAAACTGCATTATTTAAATCATTTATCCTATAAACCTTATCTCTATAATTAAGATCAAAAT
>CAZVIC010000069.1:0-6579 GCA_964627735.1 uncultured Planctomycetia bacterium
TTAGCGACGGTTCTGCTGGGCTATTGAACGCCGCCGATACCAATATAATTACTAGCTTTATGGATAAAGTTAAGGCAGTGTGTGGCGAGATAAGCGAAAGTAGTAATGTAGAAAATATGAGCTTAGATCAAATAAATGAAATTTTTGAACAACATATATCAGTAGAAGAATTAAACAGTGTTCGAGAAGTACTCAATCTTCCAGAAGAAGAAGCTGCTTTAGATTATATTCGCTCTACAGCCTTTAAATCAATAGCGACATTTGTTCAATATACAGGAGGCGCAAGCGATCCTTTCTATGTCCATAGCGAAAGTAGCGGGTGGTTTTTGTGGCGTAAAACAGAAAGTGTACTTGTTTTGATAGATAGGATTACAGGAGAGGCTTTGCCGACACATAGCTATAGTGGAGGTATGCAGCAGTTCTTACAGGCTTTGCTAGACATAGATATGCATGCCCCTACAAGATCTCAAGCTGCAATGACCTATTCATTTGTTGCAAATGAAGTCTTTAGAGACAGATTAACACTTGCATCAGGAACATTAGATTACGGTGCTCTCTCTGAATTTCTTGAAAAGACGTATGGAATTAATACTATTGCGATGCCGGGATATAACCAAGTTCGTATTACAGATCATGTTGTTGAAGTATCTAGCACAGTATCTGATTATGGATTAAATGAGGTGGCTGAAGAAATAGGCAGGATAGTTGCAGGAGAGGGAGAACTTTATGGAGATTTTGTAGGTAGCCCTATTCTTATAAGATGCCAGACAATGATTCAAGCACGAAGTCTTGCTGCAGCACTTCAAGAAGAAGGATTTATTGAAGAGGACCAACTTACCCAAGTTTTAGATGCGATTTATCAACATCAAGCTGGAGAAGAAGGAGTGGAGTTAACGATTGCAGCAGCAAGAGAGAGAGGGAAAGTCACAATTACAACATTTATTGATCGTGGAGTAAACATTATATCTGAAACGAATAAATTGGTAGTTGTAGGGGTAGGAGTTTTTGATGCTGCCACCAATCTTCAATTGGGAAGCCGTGGCCCGAGAGGTACAACGCAAGAGGGTCTCTATGTACAGATAATTCCTAGCGGAATAAGAGATCTTCAAAAAGCAATGAGCGATAGTTTTAACAATATTGTTGCAGCAACTCAAAATTCTTTGAGTATGGATCCTATTTTAGGCTCATTCTATACCTCTATAGATGATATAAAAGAGAGCATTGTAGATGATACGGATAGTTTTATAGATTCATTAGGGTTAACTTGGAGTTCTGATGTTCCTGATGTGGATGAGTTTAGAGAAGGGGTAAAAGCTGCCTTTATACAGGCGTTAGGGTTAGAAGTAAGAAGATTCTTCAGTGAAACATATATACTTATGGATATAATGACAGCATCAGAACGTTCAGAGAGAGTAGATGCTGAAATAGAAAGTATTAGAGATAATTTAAGAGAATTTATTTTATATGATCGATTAGGAATAATACAAGAGAGATAAGGGGGACGTTAGAATGAAAAATCTTTTTAGAATTTTTGTTAATATAGTAATTGTTGAGTTACTTCTTTATAGTAACTATGTTTATGCTTTTGGAGGAGCACCTCTTGGTATCGAGCAAAATTATTATCAAATGTCTACTGGTTTTACTTACGATCAAGATGGTAAGGAATATATGGTTGATGGAGAGTCCATAGAGATTATAGAGGGGCGGGATGAATATACTATAAAAGCTGGAATATATGAATTAAATATTGCAATTACAACAGATGGGTCTATTAGGGCGACTGCGTTTAAGAATGACGTGGAATGGTATAAGGTAGAATATGAGCATATTAAATATGGTGCGGGTGCAGCTGGACCTATCTTAATGCAGGGCGGTGATATCTCAGCTATTGTATCCGATGTTAGCGGAGATATTGCCGATATTTCTCAAAACTCTATTTTTGCTGATAGCTCAATGGAAGAAGGGTGGAATGAAATAATTAAGAGCTTTGTATTTGAGTGGTTGCAAGGAGCTACTTCTTTTACTCAGTCTTGCACAAGGTATTTACCTGATGGTAAGGAGGTTGATACTACAATAAACATTGTTGACGGGCAAATCTCTTCGGTTTCAACTATTGTAATTGACGAAGAAGAAAGTGTAGTAGTTAGAGAAAACTGGGAGTCTGAGTATGCTGATGATGGTAAAATTATTGCAACACATCATGAGTTAGATACTTTTGACAAAGAGAATAATGAATGGATAACTGGCGATAGTAGAACCACTTATACATATGATAGTGAAAGGAACTTAGAATATGTCGATATTGAAGAAGATGCTGGGGAGCTAAGAGTAATCTCGAAATATTCTCGAGATGGCGATAATTGGTTAAAAGATATTCGTAGCTATAATAGCGAAACTAATGAACTGCAATACTTTGAATATTCTCGCTTAGAGCTTTCGGATGTTTCTGATTCAGGATTTCAAGCAGTCCCGATCTACCTCTATCAACTTTCGCAATATTCTGATACAGGTTCAGATATAGGCTATCTTACTATTGATCATGATAATGGAGGGAAGACTATACTCAGAGCGTTAGAGAAGCCAAGCTTTACAGAAGGTGCAACGCCAGAAGAGATTGCGGATTCTATTACCAGTTCGGCAGTAACAGTATCGGAACGGATAGCAGTTGGACCTAACCAGTACGTTCTTTATACAGACTCAATGGATCAAGGTGAAGGAGTATGGATGGAATATGATGAAGCTGGTAAGTTTATAGGTTTTTATGAAGCTGTTCAGGTGACATCTTCTTGCTCTGATTCTGAAATTTGTTTTGCTGTTGCAGAGTGGCAGAAAGGAGATGCTATAGAAGATGGCGATACTATAGGTAATGTAAAGTTTATTAGCAGTGGAGACATAGAGAAATCAACAGGTGGCTCTGGTTCTGAATCAGTTGTCCATCATTACGATCCAAAGATGTTCTATAGGACAGATGAATTAACATTTACTCTGGATACAGGGGAGCTTCAAGCAATGGGCAGGTTCGATTCGTTTGATGAGAATCCTGAGTTTTTTGTTCCTTATGATTTTGACATTCAAGAGATGAAAGAATTTTTTGATCAGGGCGGTGAGTTTGTTGCTCTCATGGCGTCTTTTGACTACGATTATACTCCACGTCCTGAAAGTAAACAGTTATTACATTCAATAATTTATATTTATGAAAATTATAATGAATGGGAAGGCGATACAGTAGAAGAGAGATCAAGTACACGTGAAAGATGGTTTAATGATACATTACAAAGATATTCTTCAGAGTTGTCTTCAGAATTACAAGAAGGAACATATCTACCTGCTGGTAGACCGGTGACAAATTTAGAACGTGGTTTTGAAATAGCTTCTTATGTAGCTATTGCTGCTTGTAGCGTAGTACTTGCAATGCCCTTTGCAATTCCGGCTACAGCAGGCTTCTTTTACGGAACTACTATTGCCGGTGCTTCTCCGGCAGTAGCCGGGGCTATAGGAATCCAGACTCAAGGAGCAGGATTTGCTCTTGGTAAGTTACTCACTAGTAGCGCTATGTACGGTATCGGATTTGGGGTTATCGAAACTGGTTTTGGAGTGGCTTTTAATCCTGAATATCGTTCCTTAGAAGGTATGTTTGATTTATTTAGGAATGGAGTATTAAGAGGATCATTGGTAGGGTTACTCTCAGGGGCCATTGGCTATGGAGCATTTAAAACAGGATTACCGCTCTTTGGTCGTTTAGCTGCTAGTCCTGGGATCACTAGTGTACTTCCTAATTCAGCATGGATTGCAAGACATTTTATAGCAGGAAGTTTATCAGATAAACTTGCCTTAATGCCATTTATTATAGGTGGTAGTATGGCAGCAAAAAAATGGGTTGAGCCTTTAGTGATAGATGCATTAGGAGTAGAGGGAGATGAACGTGTTGTAGCAGAGTATGTTTTTGAAACAGTTACTTTAGCGATATTGATGGGTTTAGCACGTCCTGGAGCAGCTGTGAATTTTAATGCCAGAGTGGAATGGGGAACTCCAAGAGAAATCGGAACCGATGGACAACCTGGTTCCGGTTATGAGGTATCAGGTTTGAATACAGCTACCGGCGAAAGATATCTGCTAGGAATGGTAAATGATGGTTTTGGTAATTTTAGTTATAATCTCTATGAAGGTGGTGCTAGTCGGGGCATCTGCTTCGGCGAGGTGCCTTCTAAATTTCTTAGAAAACTATTAGGTCCTAAATGATATTAGTATATATAAAAGGAGGTTGGTTGATATGAAACAGAAAATAAGATTAATAACAGTGTTATGTATTGCAATTATAATATTCCACGTAGAGATTGGTGCTAGCAATGAAAACGAAGAAAATTCTCAAATAGAGCAGGGAGGGATAAGATTGCCAGTTTTACCGGTTGTGCTTGGAGTTGACCCAAATGATGAAATTACGACTTCAATATTAGGGTGGACACCTGTACTTTCTCCTGACAGGGTGGATATGGAGTCTTATTTGTATTCTTCAGGTTTATTTTCACAGCCGGAGATAGATTCTCTGTTAAGAATATCTTTAAGGGATACATGTGCAGAGCTTAGCTCGATAGGGGCCCCAAACCTTTTTGCATATGTTTCTGGTGGAGGTATTCCTAACTTTGCAGGTAGCCAGTTGTTATTATTGCGTGAAGCAATATATGCTGAGGAAGCAGATTTACAAGAGGGCCTACTTCAGGTGGCTCAGATTATCGAGTCGGATATCCATTATCATATAGGTGAGTCCAGGGAAGATATAGGAGTCTGGCTGAGTGATATATTGCCAGGATTCGAGATAGTGGATCCAGAGTATTTGGAGGCCTGGGATGGTGGTGTACTACCGGAAGATCGCGTGGTATACAGTGGAAACAACTTACTTTTAAAAGGACGAGATGGATCGGGAGAATTATCTATGACGTTTTATTTTGATGACCAAGGCTGTTTAAGCGAATATCGCAAAGCTTACTCTACCCTTTTAGATTCGGGTGATTATAATTTGTATTTTAATAAAAAAGTTGATTTTTCAGAGGGTACATTCGTTTATACTCTTTATCCTAGCGATGGTCTTTTAGAGACAGGAAATTCCATAGAAATAGTAGTTAAAAAATCTTTCAATACTTCTGGTAATGAAATATCAGAGACATATTATGTTGATTCTAAAGCAATAGATGAAGAAATTAAACTAGGAGAGATAGTATTTCAGAGAAATATTCAAGATGTTGATGGAATAGTTCAATTTTCTCGAGAGATTTCGCTCTATCCTCATTTCAAAGCAAGGCTTGTGAATTATGGAGATATTTATGACGAAGATTTTATAAAATTTGCGAATGAAGGAGAACTTGTTGAAGTTTTAAAGATTTTAAGTGTCCCAGAGGATTTGGACCCTAGTGTTTATTACTCTAGGGGGCTATGGGTTTCTTTAGCTAATTATTCATTAGATGATTCTAGAGTTGAGGATTATGAAGAGATTGATGCAGATGGTGAAATGTATTATAATGTCTCTATTCTTAGGGATTCAGAAAATGGAGTGAACGAGCTTTTTTTTGAAGCTATAAGTGAATGGCTGGAGGTGAACGGGGTGGAGACTAGTCAGTCCGCCGATCTTAGCCGCATAAGAATAGAAGGTTTTGCGGAAGCATATAACGAGGAGATTAATCTAAGTGAAATTATAGGTAGAGTTTTTGGTTGCAATTTTTTGTCTACACATCCTATTGTTTATCAGCGTGACGGAGAACATGGCAATGAAATTGTTATCTCGACTAAAGAAGCATTCCTGCGCAGATGGTCGGGCGAACAAGGTGAAAATGGGTATATACTTACAAATCCATTAGTGAATAGTCTTATGTCAACAGTGATGTCAACAATGCTTGCGGTTACAACTCTACCTGTAGTAATGGCAGATTTATTAAACAACTCTAATATTGGACATTAATACTTTTATAAAATGATTCAAAAATTAATTCGGAATATAGTCAAATTTTCTATGGTGGGTATTTTTTTTGTTTTACCTTGTAATATTAGTTATGGAAATGAATTTACCGATGGTTTTATGAGCAATACTGCTAAGATGTTTCAAGTTTTAAATTATAAGTTAGACAAGGATAGTTTTTTAAAAAATGTTGAACAAATGAATTTTTCACAACATTTGGCAGGACCCCAGGAGCTTGCTTCTCAAATTATTGCATTAATACGCAATCAAGGTGTTTTTATGCAATGTTTTAAAATAAAAAAAACGGATTTAGTAAATGTTCCTACTCCATTTTTTGCTTATAGGACGGGAGAAGGGTATTATCTGGTGACTGATATTATACAAACAAGCGATGAAATTGTTACATATAATGCAAAGGGGAATAAGGTAGTATTTGAAATAGATGGTTTTATTGAAAATTGGAATGAATATGTTTTAAGTCAGCCGATCATGAATTTGTTAGTTGAGAATGGATCTTCTCAAGAAATTTCAAATGGTCCTACCATACATTTTATTTATTCTCTACATGAAGAAGATTTTTCTCGCATTAAACCTATTTTAGAGAAGATAATTCAAAAATGTAAAAAAAAGAA
>CAZVIC010000070.1:0-6542 GCA_964627735.1 uncultured Planctomycetia bacterium
ATTCAGGTAGTTTACGTTTAAGGTCAATTAAAATGTTATCTATTAAGCTTATATTATGCTTAGATAAAGTGCAGCTTATATAGCAGTAACATCCGGATTCTTTTTTTAGCATTTTGAAAGTTTCAATAGCTGTTGTAAAAGAGTTTTTAGCTCCTCTTAATCTATCGTTAAAAAATTGAGGTCCTTCTATGCTTATGTTTATTATAGGTTTTTTACCTTTCTTTTTTAATTCTTTTACTAGAGAGGCTATCTTTTCTCTTCTGCTGCCATTGGTTGATATATGTAATATTGCTATATTGGGAGCGCTATCTGTTATTGCCCTTATATTTTCTATAAGGTCTTCTCTTAAAGTTATCTCTCCTCCAGTAATATCAAGCCAAGTTAGATGTTTTAGATTTTTAAATATAAGCTTTATTTCAGAGCTACTGAGTTCTTTAGCCGGTTCTTTAGCCCATATTTTGCATATTTTACATTTGAAATTACATTTGTAAGTTAAAGCAAATGTAATTTTGTAAGGATAAGATGGTCGTTTAATATTAGAAGTAATAATATCTTTAAATAATAGAGTTAGATTTTTCATGATTCAAGAGACATGTTTTTAATTTTAAAGAAAATATAGAATATAGATTTAATATGCAGTCATTTATCTTTCTAAATTTTGTATTACCTTCTCTTATGTTATAATCAATAGTTAACTCAGCACATCTTATTGTAGGCTCTATCCAAGCTTTTATCTTAAGTTCTTGCGAGAAGTTCATTCCCTTTGATTCCATTCTTATTTTGTCGAGAACTCTTTTTTTAAATATCATCATTCCAGATTGAGAGTCTTTAATGCTTATTTTAAATATAAGTCTTATAAAAAATGATATTATATAATTACCGATTAGATTTAAAAATGACATTGCTTTTAAATTTTTTAAAGGGAGCCTGCAGCCACTTATAAAATCAATTTCATTTTTTTGCATATAGCTGTATATATCATTTATATTTTTTAATGAATAACTGTTGTCTCGATCAATTATTATTATAATCTTACCTTTAGACTCTTTGAGTCCACTAAATATTGCGTTGCCATAACCTAACTTTGGTTCAGATATAGCTTTAATTCTATGTTTTTTTGCTATCTCGATAGTATTGTCAGTTGAACCGTTATCTACAACTATTATTTCATCAATGTTTTTTGGTAATACAGAAAGTAGATTATTGAGTCCTTTAGATTCGTTTAAACAAGGTATTACTAAAGATAATATAGGCTCTTTTGCTGTATTCATTTTAAATATAATTTGAAGATGATTATATCATTTTAGTATATATAGGTAAAATTAATATTTGTTGATTTAAAGTTAATTTATTTTATATTGCTATCAAAATATTCACATAGTAATATGTATTTCATAAATATATTTCGCTTATGAAATACTCTATAATATCTCCGTTATATAATGAGGCTAAGAACATAGAAGAGTTAATTGTTAGAGTTGTAGAGACAATGAATCATTTTTGCGGAAGATATGATTGGGAGTATATAATTATTGATGATAAGAGCACGGACAATAGTTTAGATGTAGTGCGTTCTCTTGTAGGGCAATGTCCTAATATTCGCTTGTTTTGTCATAATCATCGCTTAGGTCAGGCAGGGTGCATAAGCTCTGGATTCCAAATAGCTAAAGGTCAGGTTGTGGTCACTATGGATTCTGATTTACAGATATATCCTGAAGATATACCGCTGCTGTTAAAGAAGATAGATCAAGGTTATGATTTGGTTAATGGATATAGGGCTATGCGTCAGGATCAATTATTTATATGTTTGGGCTCAAAGATTTTTAACAGAATAATGAGAAAGATATTCTCTCTATCTATAGAAGATGCTACAAGTAATTTTGTTGCAATTAGAAAGAAGTTTTTAAAAAGACTAACTCTTTTTAACAATGATCACAGATATTTGATTGCGATACTTAAAAGCAGAGGTTTAAACAAAATGTGCGAAATTCTTGTAAGGCATAGAGATAGGAAAAAAGGTAGATCAAAATATAGCTTCTTTATTAAATTTTTAACTGCTTTTCCAGAACTACTTAGAGCATTTATTAGAATTAAAAAGTTTTCTTTATATGCCTAAAAAGATATTACTTATTGGAGGGGGAGGGTTCATAGGATCCTATCTGGCAAATGAATTAATCAATAATGGTTATTTAGTCTTTATATACGATGCATTTTTAAATTATAAATTTGATCCTAAAGATTACGACTTAAGGTTGAAGCAAAGGCTTTCTGTGCTAGGGGAGGCATCCATATATAAAGGCGATATCAGAGCTCGCAATAGATTAGAAGAAGTATTTAAAAAAGTATCTCCGGAATATGTCATTAATCTAGCAGCGCTTAGTATTACTAATTCTAATGTTAAAGGAAGATTGAAAGATGATATTATATCTATAAATATAGGTGGCATGGAGAATATATGCGAGATAATTAAAGAATCAAATACGGTTGAAAAGTTTATATTTATTTCTTCAAGTTTTGTTTATGGTGATTTTAATTATTTTCCTGTAGACGAAAAACATTCTCTTAGTACTTCTAATTTATATGGTAAAACAAAGATAGCCGGTGAGGATTTAACTTACAACCTACTGCATAGTACCGCTATAGATTGTAGTATATTAAGGCTTTCTTCTGTATATGGATTTGGTGATACAAATAATAGGATAAGTCAGATTATTGTAGATAACGCTTCAAGATCAGAGCCTATTTTTATTTACGGAGATATTAAATCTAAACTTGATTTTACATACGTAAGAGATGTTGCAGAAGGTATAATTAGAGTTTTAAGTTCTAAGGTAATGTCTGAAGATATTGCCTTCAATCTTACATATGGTCAAGGTCGTAGCCTGGCAGAGTTTGTAGGTATTGTAAAATCATATTTTCCTAATCTGAAGCTAAAAGTAAGAGATTCTACCCGTTCTTACCCTAAAAGAGGTGCGCTATCTATTGATCGGGCTAGCAATATATTTGGATATATGCCTCGTTTTTCTCTTGAATTAGGTTTAAAAGATTATATCCATAGGATCCCAAACTATGCCATTTAAATGAGTTGCTATAAAATTCCTTTATCTAAAGCTGATATTACAGAGAAAGAGATATCTTTGGTTGTAGATGTTTTAAATTCCGGTTGGTTGGCCTCAGGAAAGAAGGTTGAATTATTTGAAAACCTGTTTTCAGATTATATAAACGTTGAATACTCTGTCGCATTAAACTCATGCACTTCGGCTTTAATGGTATCGTTATTAGCGTTGAATCTAAAAGGTGAAGTTATTCTTCCAAGCTTCACTTTTGTCGCATCTGCTAATGCAATTATTGCTGCAGGGTGTAAACCTGTTTTTGCTGAGATAAATAGCGATACTTATACAGTAAATCCAGATAGCATTGAAAATAGTATTACAAAAAATACAGTTGCAATTATGCCGGTTCATTTTGCAGGTTTATCAGCCGATATGGTTAAAATAAAAGATTTAGCTAAGAAATATAACCTTAGCATTATAGAGGATTCTGCCGAAGCTATAGGAGCTGAGATAGAAGGCAGAAAAACAGGTTCTTTTGGAATTGGATGCTTCTCTTTTTTCCCGACAAAAAATATTACTACTGGAGAGGGGGGTATGATTACTTCTAATAATAAAGATTTTACAAAAAGAGTGCGATCTATAATTGCCCATGGTGTTGATAAAGACATTCAGAAAAAAAAGATGCCCTGGTTTCGTGATGCTATATATCCCGGGTTTAATCTTCGCATGACTGACCTTCAGGCTGCTATAGGTATAGCACAATTGCGTAGATTGGATTTATTAAATAATAAAAGACGTAAAAATGCTAGAATTTTGACAAAATTGCTTTCAGGTTTTGAAAATATCAAGCTCCCCGTAGAACCTAAAGGGTTCAAACATGTTTATCAAATGTACTGTATTACTTTAACTTCTAGTAATATTGATAGGGGTATTTTTATAAATTTTTTAAGAAGAAAAAGCATAGAAGCTAGCGTACATTTTTATCCGCCTGTGCATTTAACATCTTTCTATAAAAAATATCTTGGTTCAATTGGAAAATTAGAGAAAACAGAATATCTATCTTCTAAAATTGTTACCCTACCGTTATATCCTCAGTTAACTGTAGATGAGCTCGAGTATATTGCTGTAAATGTTAAAAAAGCATTAAAATATGCTTATAAAAATAAGGGTTAGTTTATTTAGAATGTTATGGAACGCTTAGTATATGACGATATTTTAGATAAAGAAGATAGCCATCTCTGGTATATTATAAAGCGTAATATTGTAAAAAAGATTATAGAAAAGTATCTTCCTAATAGATGTGATTTGAAAATACTCGATAGTGGATGTTGTAGCGGAAAGATGTTGGAGGTTCTAAAGAATTATGGAGATACTTATGGTTTTGATATAGACAAAAAATCTATAGCTTTTTCTCACAGTGTTTATTCTAAAAATACAATAGTTGCTACAACTTATAATATTCCTTTTAAAACTAAAAGTTTCGATGTTCTAATAGCTTTAGATTTTTTAGAGCATTTAGACAATGATTCAAGAGCGTTGATTGAGTTTGGCAGAGTTTTAAAACAAGGCGGATTATGTATTATTGTTGTTCCGGCTTTGAGCTTCTTATGGACTAGGCATGATGTGATGAGCCATCATAAAAGAAGGTATCAGTATAAAGATCTAAATTTAAAGTTAAAGAGAGCTGGATTTTCTGATATATATATTAGATATATAAATGTAGTGTTTTTTATACCGACCTACATTCTTTCGCAAATAGAAAAAATAACTCAAAAATATAATATAAAAGTAAGGAATTTTCATTCTAGATTTTTGATACCTGTTTTTTCTATCATTTCAAAGGTGGAGATATTATTTTTTTTAAAAAGTTTTAAGTCACCTCTTGGAGTGGCTTTGGCTGCAGTTTTTAGAAGGCCGTCTAAAGCATGAAAAAAGATAAATCTTATGCAAAAAAAAACATAAGGTGCTACTTATTAGACCTAATGGATCCCAATTAACCTTAGGGCCTGCTTCTAGGGCTATTAAATCATCTTCTCCGCCATTAGGCCTTCTCTATATTGCTAGTTTTTTAAAAAAAAGAGGAGTTGTTGTTGATATTATAGATAATGATGTAGAAAGAAGTTCTTTTTCAGAGTTAAGTTTACGCATAGCTAATTTTCAACCTGATTTTATAGGTATAACAACAGTCAGTGCTAGCTTTTCTAGAGTATTAGACCTAGCTACTCTGTGCAAAAGATTATCGAAAGCTAAAATTATTCTTGGTGGCCCCCATGTTAGCGGTCTTCATAGGGAGGTGTTAGAGCAAAATCAAAATTTTGATATGGTTATACGCGGAGAAGGGGAGAAATCCTTTTTAGATTTAATAGAAGGATATGATCTTGATTCTATTTCAGGCTTGTCATATAGAAAAGGCAATATAGTCTTTTGTAGCTCTAATTTAAGGCGTATAGAAAATTTAGATGAACTTCCTTTTCCAGATTTTAATATTTTAAAGCTTTCTAACTATAAAGATCCTATTTATAACATGTATGGTAATCCTGTTATTCCAATTATTACAACCAGAGGCTGTCCATTTGATTGTATTTTTTGTGCTTCTGGAACTATATTTGGTCATAAGGTTGTCAAGCGTACAGTGGGTAATGTTATTGAAGAGATTAAAGGCCGTGTTAAAAAACATCCAAAATGTGTTATACGTTTTTTCGACGATAGCTTTACATTAGATAAGAAGAGAGTTGTTAAATTATGTGAAAGATTAAAAAAAATTGGTGTAAAATGGATATGCTCTGCAAGAGCAGATAATCTTAATTTTAACCTTCTTAAAATTATGAAAGAGTCTGGCTGTTCTCTTATACAGATAGGAGTTGAGTCAACCAACGAAGTTATACTTGAGAATATAAACAAAAAGGTAACTTTTAAACAGATAGAAGATTCATTTTATTGGGCAAATCTGTTAGGGCTAGATGTATATTCAACTTTTATAATCGGTTTACCGGGAGATAATTATGAGAGTATAAAAAATACAATTAAGATATCTAAAAAGTTTAACTCCATTTTCACCCTGTTTTTACCTCCAGTACCATATCCTGGAACTAAGCTATATGAGTATGGCAGAGAGAAAAATCTACTGTTATTCAAAGAGTGGGCGGATTTAGATGCTCCAAAATATAAGAATCTTGCAATGGGACATTTAAATTTAAGCAAAAGTGAAATAATTTATCTTATAAAATACGCGTACAACTCATTTTATTTTCGATGGAGCTATATATTTAAAAATATAATAGTGTCATCTTTAAAACAGCCGAGGCGAATAAAATATTTTTTAAATCTGTCATCAATTTTTATTAAATATTTTTATTTTAAGAGGATGAATTAATGGTAATACTTTTCAGTACTTTGCGATATATATCTTTTCTTGTCATTGTTGTTGGTTTTTACTGGTTGTTAAAAAAGAAAAACTATCAAAATCTGTTCCTTCTTTTTATGAGTTAT
>CAZVIC010000071.1:0-6475 GCA_964627735.1 uncultured Planctomycetia bacterium
ATAGAATTTGATATTTCATCTATCATTGTAAAATTATTATTTATAATCTTACCTCCATATAGAACATCGACAACATTGCCCTTATGATCCAATCTAGGATAGGCATACTCTATGCTCATAGCAGATTTTAATGCTTCTCTATCGCTGGGACGAGATTTGAGGGTAGGTTTAATCTCTATCAAAGAATTTTCATATATTGACTGTCCTAAATTTTTAAGCTCGCTCTCAGCTATAACTCTCATAGAGCCTAAAGATGATCTTTCTCTGTAAGACTTTCTAACGATCTCGCTCTTCACCTGTTCAATCTGGTTAGGATTCACTCTTAAAAGATAATCTAGACCAACCTTATCTTTTATCAAATCAAGCTCTACATCTTCACTCAAAAGAGGAAAAATATATTCCATCTCTTGAAGCTGCCCACTATAAACCTTA
Organism: uncultured Planctomycetia bacterium; assembly: GCA_964627735.1. Taxonomy (GTDB): domain Bacteria; phylum Omnitrophota; class Gorgyraeia; order Kaelpiales; family Kaelpiaceae; genus Kaelpia. The sequence goes on from CAZVIC010000071.1 coordinate 433, forward strand.
TGAGCCATCTGAAGATTATTTACCACCTCACCTTGAGCTTTGCCAACTATATGCTTCTTAACTACGTAATAGCCAAAGAGAGCGATACATAGCCCCAGAAATAATACAAGACTCAATAGTGAGCGGAGGATATTCTTTCTAAGCGTTATCCTCTTCATAGCCCTCTTCTTCTTTAAAAATTTTTACAAAATATATCAATGTCTCTAGCTCTAGGCCTAGATTCACATTGGAAACAACAACCTTAGAATCTGCCTTCAATCTTATCGGAGCAAAATTTAATACACCTCTTATACCAGCAGAGACCATAATATCAAGCACCTGTTGCGCAGCAATATCAGGCGTTGCAATTATAGCTATCTTTATTTTCTCTTCTTTTATATAACTACTGATTTTATCTAAAGGCAATACAGGTATATCGCTCTTCTGACTCTGCCTTGAAGGATCTATATCAAATGCAGCTACTATTTTAATATTCTCTTTTAAAAAACCAGGATAACTTATCAAGGCATTACCGATATTGCCTACCCCTACGACAATTGCTCTATGCATTTGATCTCTACCTAAAACAGAACCAATCTGCGCTATCAAATCAGCTATCTTGTAACCACCTCTTTTCTGTCCTGTAATACCAAAGATAGAAAAATCTTTCCTGACTTGAGAAGAGGTAACACCAACAGCATCGGCAATATTATCAGAGAAAACTCTTACAAAACCTAAGGATTTAAGTCTATAGAGGGCATTCCTGTAACGAGCAAGTCTTGTTATACACTGTTTATTTACTTTCATTATTGCTCCTATTTGATACAACTATGGAATAAATATAGCATATAACACAAAGGTGTCAAGTTTAAATTGTGATTTTTTTCACATAAACAGATAAAAAAAGAGAGAGACTACTTGAGGGGGAATAAAAAGGCTAGAGAAAATTGCGGATTTATAGCTTCAAACCTCATACCTTTCCTTATTGCTTCCAGCTTATCCTTAAGCGCTTTTGTCTTTAACCAGCATGAATAAGCATCAAGAAAATCATCTTCAGCCTTATGAGTAAGGGTATTTCTTTCATACTCCTGAAAATCCTCAAGAAACGCTTCTATCCTGCTGCTTGAGTTTTTCTTGTTCGATAATGTTTTTTTATCTTTCATTTTCATATCCTCTTTTCTCTAATATATTTATAACATAAAAAATACTTTTGTCAAGTTTTTAGATAGTAATTATTTTAAGATTATTTTTAACGAACTTTAAGCCAGTCTTGCAATATTTCCCAATGATTAAAAGAAAAACTTTCTTTAGGAGGGATCTTATTTAACGAAATCTGGCTTATAGCCTTAGCATCGCTATTGGCTTTAGGTATGCCCTCTACTTCTACTATAAAGACTGTGGTAACAGTATGGAACCTAGGATCTCTATCTGAGGCTGAATAAGTATGGAACTGCTTTAATTTCGTTACTATTAATGAGGTCTCCTCCTTTACTTCCCGCCGGATACAGTCCTCAAGGGATTCACCATACTCTAAAAACCCACCAGGAAGAGCAAGGCCATAGGGAGTATTCTCCCTATCTATGAGAATAATTTCATTATCTTCAACTGGAATAATAGCATCTACTGTAGGTATCGGGATCTGAGCCAATTTTCTTGATTGATAACCATAGTAAGATAAAAAACTCTCTTTAAACTCTAAATATGGTTGCTCATCTTTGAACGAAAAAATAATTCTCTTAAGCAAGCCAGACCTCTGAGCATAGTTTAAAACTCCATCAACCATAATTTTAGCAGCCTTATCCAGTGGAAATTTTCCTGTACCACAACCTAACGCAGGTATTGCAATATCTTTAAGGCCTTTCTGATCAGCAAGATCTAAAGCGCTATCTAGAGATTTTCTTATAATATTCTGATCTGTTTTAAAATCCATCTTCATAGTTGCCGAATGTATGACCCACTTTGCTTTTAATCGGCCTCCAGATGTTGCAACAGAACTACCCAAGCCAATGGGAGCTAGCTTAATAGCCTCTCTCTCTACCTCATCCCCAGCTTTTCTTTTGATAACAAGAGCTAGCCCTCCGCCCATAATTAATTCTGTATTGGCAGGATTTACAATGGCATCAATACTTAAATCAGTGATATCTTTATGTTTAAACTCTATCTCTATATTATTTATCTTCATAACTTTTAAATCTTATAATAGCTCTCACTATAATTAATAAATATAAATAAAATAAATAACCTTTGCTGAATAAAACAAGGGGCGTCTTCCCCATAAATATTTAAAATATTATTTAAATTTTCTGAGAAGATGAATCAAAGAAACAGCTATTGAAATCAAAAGGATAGTATTGGAAAACTCTAACCAGACTTCGTAATCTCCAGCTGCCACAGTTCTAAATTTTACTATTATTGCACCAGCAAAGAGTAATATCCCAATCCAAGTTATTAATGCTATATGTCTCATATGCTAATTTTTTCAGCTATTGGATATACATAAGGCATCTTCCAATACTGACCCATGAGAACTTGAATGATTCCAACAACAGAGACTAAACTAAAAGCCAATATAGCTAAAAACTGAACAATAACACCAAAGAAAGGTACAACTGAGAGTACAGCTGCTAAAACTTCTCCAATAAATATAACTAACCCTTGCTTAGCATGAAAGAATGCAAATCTATTATCTTTTTTTAAAAAAAGAGGCACAAAACAGAGGAAGGATATATAGGCAAGAATCGCAAATAATCTACCCTCTTCAATCTCTTTATCAACATCTAACATCTCTTCATCTTCCACAATATTCCTCCTTAACTATTCTTGAAAAATGATAACAGATAAGATAGTTCGAGTCAAGATATAGCGTTTAGTTGCTTAACGCCGGCTCTTCTGTCTTATGAAGCTTTACAGATACAATCTTAGATATGCCTGTATTTTCCATAGTAATACCATAAATAATATCAGCCGTTGAGATTGTACGCTTATTATGAGTTATGACCAAAAATTGAGATACGCGGGAGAACTCTTCCATCATCTTCCTATATCTATCGATATTCGACTCGTCTAACGGAGCATCAACCTCATCAAGAATACAGAATGGAGATGGTTTAGATTGAAAGATTGCAAACAGCAATGATAGAGCGGTAAGTGCTTTCTCTCCTCCTGAGAGCAAGCTAACACTTTGAAGCTTCTTGCCTGGAGGTCTAGCTAATATTTCAATCCCAGACTCAAGGCAATCTACACCATCTTCTAAAACAAGATCTGCATCTCCACCACCAAATAAACGCGGAAATATTTCCTTAAAAGAGTTCCTCACTTGTTGAAATGTCACTGAAAACATATCGCGCGTAGTCTTATTTATCTTTCTAATAGCAGCTTGTAGAGACTCTTTTGCCTCTAAAAGATCTCTCTCTTGATTCTCAAGAAAGAGAGAGCGTTCTTTCAAACTCTTATGCTCCTCTATAGCAACAAGGTTGACCTCACCCATTCTTTCTAATTTTTCATGAAGTTCTTTTAATTCCCTCTCTACAACCTCTATATTAATTTCGCCTTCAACCTTATCTGGAATTTCAGTTATACCATAGATCTGATTAAGCCTCTCTTTTATACTTTTAACCTTATATTCTTCTTCATTCATATTTAAATCTATACTGTGAGCCTCATCTTTATAAGTAGCATATTCATTCCTTCGCTTTATAAGTTCATCTTCCTCTTTTTCAAACTGAGATTTTAAATCTTCATATTTACTCTTGTCCTGCATTAATCTTTTAGCACCTTCTTCTAGTGTAATCTCTAGACTTTCGTTTTCACTTTCAAGGCGGGTTATTTCCTCTTTGAGCTGATCCATCTTAATTCCAATCTCTACCTGTTCATTCTCTCTTTTCTGTTTATCTATATTTAAATTCTGCAGTTCTATCTCAACAGATTTATATATATCATCATACTTCTGTCTTCTTTCCACATAAGAAGCCTCTTTGGTTTCAAGCTGAGCCAACTCGATAGATAATTCATGTTTTTTATCAAGAAAATTAGATTGATTATCCTGTAAAGATGCTAATCTCTCTTCATCATCTTTAACTTTAGTGCCAGCCTCATCAAGTTCTGTTTTTAGTCTATCTCTACGTGATGCATCACTATTGAGCTGAGCCCCTATATCTTCTATATCTAAATCCAACACTTCCTGCTCTTGAGACAGTCTCTCTCTATTAGCCTGCTCTGATTCTAAGGTTTTTTTCAACCCGATAAGATCGTAATTTAATTCAGATTTTCTAGCTTCACAATTCGATAGTTTATCAGCTGCTAAAGAACAGTTTTTATCTAATTCTGATATACGGTCTAAGATTGCCTCTAAGTTCTTCTTGAATACTTCAATCTCCTCTTTAAGTCTATTTATCTTACCCTCTCTATCCAATAAACCTAGATCTTTAGTAGGATCAAAACCTATCCCCAAAGTTGGGCCCTGAAAAACTAAGTGACCTTTGGCTAAGAATCGATAAGCTGGATACTTAGAACTTAACTCTCGAGCCTGCCCAGAATCCTCAACATAATATATACCTGAAATTAATGAAAGAATAGATTTTTTGTCAGCATCAAGTTCTATAAAATAAGAGATGGGAAAGGTTCCTTCAATATATTCAGGATCCTCAAATTTTAACTCCGAAAGAACTATAACCTCTATATCTGATAGACCTTCACTTTTACAATGCTTTAGTATATCAACAGCAGATTCTCTCTCACTTACAACGATAGATTTTAATTTTTCACCAAAAGCAAGCTCGACTCTATCTACATATTCCGGAGCCACTCTTATAATATCAGAGACTCTCCCCAGGGCCCGATCGGAGAATCTACTTGCTATAGCTTTAGTTCCCTCTGAATAACCTAGACCTTTAGAATGGATTTCAAGCCAACCATCAAGTCTAGCCTCGTAATTAGCAGATTTCTTTTCTAAATTAACCTTATCAGCAGTTAGAGATTCCTTCTCTTTTTCAAGTAAATCCTTATTATTAAATATACTGTCTAATTCACTCTTTAATACATTGAACTCTTGATCTTTATCTTTAAGCTCCAACTCTAATCTTCCTAATTTGGAATTTTGCTCCTCTAAGGCAAGGGCTACGCCGCTACGATTATCTTTCAATCTCTCAATGCGCATCCTAAGAGATTTGAGTTCGCTTTCAAGTTCTAGTAGTAAGTTATTTTTTTGAGTAAATTCGTAATTGTATTCTAACACCTTAGACTTTGCTCTCTCTACTTCTTCTTTGTTCTCACCTTCTTCTTTAATTATACTTTCAATCTCTCTCTTCTTATCATTGATACCTTGGTCTAGTCCTCCCTTCTCTTGATCAAAGTAGTCTTTCTCTCCGCTTAATTCCGCCATCTTGTTCTGAGAGATATTAAGCCTAGCTGCTATATCCTCGAGCTCTTGTTTTAATATGCCTACCCTCTCTTCACTATCCCCTATAACCTGATTATTCCATTCAACTCTCTCCCTGTCTCTCTGCTGCTTAGAAGAAGAGTCCCTTAATCTATTCTCTTCTTGGGCTATGCTCTCAGAAGCTTCGGATATATTCTCTCTTAATGTTTTTGCCAAAATCTCTTTGGACTCCAAAAGTCTCTGCATCTTGCTGGAATCTTCATTAAACATATTTTTCTTAGACGAAAATGAAGAGATCGAATCCTTGTAAGAGTTTATCTTGACCGCAGCCAAGAGCACCTCTTTATTTTTTCTATCCTCATAAACAACCTTATATTTCTCTGCTTTACGAGCCTGCCGTTCTAGAGAAGATATCTGACGTCTGACTTCTGAGATAATATCAGAGATACGCAAAAGATTATTGTCGGTATATTCCAATTTACGCAAAGCTTCTTTCTTTTTATTTTTAAAACGTGTTATACCGCTTGCCTCTTCAAATACATACCTTCTCTCTTCAGGCTTTGAGCTTACTATAAGATCCATCTTGCCCTGCTCCATAAGAGAGTAGGCCTTTGTTCCTATGCCTGTACCTGCAATAAGATCCTGTACATCCTTCAATCTAACAGGAGCCATATTAATCAGATAATC
>CAZVIC010000072.1:0-6321 GCA_964627735.1 uncultured Planctomycetia bacterium
CCCCTAATAAATAAACCACATAATAATTACTTTGTCAAATTATTAAATAAGTTTTCATAAAAAATAACTCAATGCAAATAATCTAATAAATCATTTAGGGAATAAGGTTCCAGGAACTCATATATCCTTCTGACTCCAGGAATCCAATTCTCATTCCTCTCTCTTTCATCTTTAGGTACATCATGAGTCGTAGGAGCATAGCTTGCACCCAGATAGGCGATAAAATCAACATTTGGATTATGATCATAACGCTTATTTCTTATAGTACCAGCTGCATACTGTGCCTGCTCAATAAGATTAGTGTCAACTGCTCTCTTTACTCCAAACTCATTACCAACATGACTATTCTCATGTACTCTTATAGCAATTAAAAGTTTAATATCATTCTCTGACAATCCATAGATACTACCTATGTCTACAATTAAAGGTAGCTCCGGAGCAAAATCAGTATTCCTTTTACCCTCTTCACCTTCAACCCTATTGTCATAAGCAATGTCCCAAGCAGCTAAAGGATGACTCCTTGGTATTGAAAAATCGAGAAAATCTCTAACATCAAACTCTGTCTCAGCTAATCTAAGTTCTGTTGGAGAACTTAAGCCCCAAGAATCTCTGATATAGCCAGGAGTATATGTCACAGATAGACTATCAAGATAGTTTAACTCTGTTAATAAATTATAACTCACCCCTAAATCTAAACCATTCATAATAATTCTATTATTGCTATCATATTTTAAAGTATAAAAATACTCATCTTTGTAAGGAACATCCAATCTTAACATTAAAAAACCATTGGATATCTCACTATCAGGATCAAGAAAAAAACGTTCTACATAATTATAGACGTCCCAAGCATCACTATTATCTATATCATCAACTTCATATAGACTAAAAGTCTTAACAGAACCATAATCTAAATATTGAGTTACAGGCCAACTTATATCCTCTGCATAAGCTAATGAAAAAACAGAAGATATGACCACTAAAAATAGCACTATAGAATTATAAACAACCTTCATTAAACAGATTTATACCATATAAACCTATATTTTTCAATATTTTGAATTAATTTAAAAAGTATGATTTCAATCCTGCCCAATTGAAAACATGCTCTCTAAATCGTGACGAGAATAGACGCGGAAAGATATCAACGTCTCTGAAGATAGTATGCCTTGAACTTTAAGCATATGGTCTGTAACTAAACTTGCTAACTTTTCACTTTTTTTAGCTCTTACTACTGTTACAAGATCATATTTGCCAGCTACTGAATATACTTCACTTATTCCATCTATACCTGCTAGTTCTTCAGCTACAGAATTTACCCTACCCCTCTCTACTGTCATTAAAACAATAGCATTAACCATGTTAAACCTCCTATAGATTATTAGAATATATTATAAATGAAAACAACTAGATTAGAAAATAAAAAAACCCGCGACCCCTCTACTGCATACCTCCAAAACCGCCGTGTTGTAGAATATATATTAGGATAGAAAAAGAGTCAATAATTATTTAAATTTTGGGGGTAGATAAAGAATCAGTCTAATTTCTTAAACAATAGAGAGGCATTATGGCCTCCAAAACCCAAGGAGTTAGATAAGATTAAATTTAATTTGGCTTTACGAGCTTCGTTGGGGACATAGTCTAAATCACACTCTGGGTCAGGATGTTCATAATTAGTAGTTGGAGGTATGACTCCATCTCTTATGGCTAAGACAGCTACTATTGCTTCAACTCCTCCTGCTGCACCAAGTAAATGACCAATCATAGATTTAATTGAACTTATAGGCATATTAAATGCATCTTTACCAAGCAACCTCTTAATAGCTTTTGTCTCCATCTTATCATTAAGCTGAGTAGATGTGCCATGAGCATTGATATAACTTAAATCATCAGTATTAACTCCAGCATCATCAAGGGCTTTTTTCATAGAATAATATGCGCCCTCTCCTTCAGGATCCGGAGCTGTCTGATGGTAGGCATCACAACTTGCTCCATAACCGACAAATTCAGCGTAGATATTAGCACCACGCTTCTTTGCATGCTGATACTCCTCTAAAACCAATATTCCTGCACCTTCGCCCATAATAAAACCATCTCTATCTCTATCAAACGGTCTGGATGCATGAGCAGGATCGTCATTTCTAGTTGAAAGAGCTTTAAGAGAACAGAAACCCCCTAGACCAAGGTTTGTAATACAAGACTCTGTACCACCTGAAACCATTATGTCAGCATCTCCATATTGAATTACCCTTAAAGCATCTCCAAGAGAGTGACTTCCAGAAGCACAAGCTGTTACGACACAATGGTTAGGTCCTTTCAATCCCAAAGCAATGGCAACCTGACCAGGAGCAATATTTACTATCATTAAAGGAATAAGAAAGGGGGTTATCCTGCGAACACCCTTCTCTTGATATACTGTAACTTGATTCTCTACCAATCTAAGAGCCCCAATACCAGAACCTATTATAACTCCAGCCCTATGCTCATCTATCTCTTCGATATTAAGCCCTGAATCTTTCCAGGCTTTTTGAGCAGCACAGACAGCAAACTGAGTAAAACGCTCCATCCTTCTTAAGTTTTTGCCTGTAATATATTCGCTGGGATCAAAATCATGTACCTCTCCTGCAATTCGAGAGGTAAAAGCTGCTGAATCAAGTTGAGTTATAGGAGATACTCCGTTCTTACCGCTAATTATAGCTGACCAGAACTTTTCCACCTCATTACCGAGAGGTGAAATAACTCCTAAACCTGTAACTACAACTCGTCTTTTCATATCATTATAATGCTATGCCGAGCATTGCTCGGCATAGCATTACTATAAAATTGTTTAAATTATTCCTCTTTACTCCCTGCTTTTTCCCCTATGTATTTAACAGCATCTGATACCATGCGAATCTTCTCAGCATCTTCATCAGGTATCTCAATACCAAACTCTTCTTCAAAAGCCATTACAAGCTCAACTGTATCAAGAGAATCAGCACCTAAATCGTCTACAAAAGAGGCATTTTCCGTGATCTCATCTTCTTTAACATTCAACTGTTCTGAAATAATCTTCTTCACTTTCTCTGCTACTCCCATGTCATTCCTCCTTTCAATGATTAATAATAAAGTTAAATTTATATATCATATTCAGCTAATTTAGTCAATGTTTTATAACTCTAGGATATCATACCCCCGTCTACAACTATCACTTGAGATGTAATATAATCAGAGAGATCTGAAGCCAAAAAGAGCGCTGTTTTGGCAACATCATCCGGTTCCCCAAATCTCTTAAGAGTGATACCATCCAACATTTTAGCCCTTACTTCATCGCTTAAAGCATCGGTCATCTTGGTTCTTATAAAGCCAGGTGCTATTGCATTTACATTGATATTTCTTGGAGCAAACTCTTTAGCTAAAGATTTAGTAAGAGCAATGAGCCCACCTTTAGAAGCTGCATAATTTGCCTGTCCAGCATTACCGATAATGCCTATGATAGAAGCTATATTTATTATCCTACCAGCTCTATTTTTTATCATATGCTTGGATATAACCTTACTGCAATTAAAGGCTCCTTTTAAATTTACTTTTAAAACCAAATCCCAATCATCTTCACTCATTCTAAGAAGAAGATTGTCTCTTGTAATACCAGCATTATTTATGAGAATATCTATCTTGTCAAATTTCTCTAAAGACTTAACTAAAGCATCTTCAACTTCCTTAATATTAGAGATATCAGAGACTAAACCCAAAGCATCTCTACCCTTAGATTCAATCTCAGAGACTGTACTTAAAACACCTTCTCTATCCAAGTCTAAACAGATTATATCAGCTCCTTGATCTGCAAAGATTAAAGCTATTCTTTCACCTATACCTCTACCAGCTCCTGTTATTAAAGCAACTTTGCCATCCAGCATGCCCATAATTATACCTCCTCTAAGATTAAATCCTGATAAAGATTTTCAATATCATTATAATTCTCTATATTATAAACTATTAAATTAGGATCTATTTTGCGCAATAATCCCTTCAATGTATTGCCACAACCAATCTCCAGAAAGCTAGTTGTGCCTGAATCTACCATAGTTTTGACACAATCTAACCATAGCGTAGTATGGTTAACCTGATTCACAAGGTTGGCTTTTATCTCCTGCGGAAAAAAAGAATAATATGCACTCACATTGCTTAAGACTGTTATCTCGGGTTTTAAAACCTCTAAATCATTTAAATAAAGCATGAGTTTTCGCGCTGCAGGCTCCATTAAAGAACTATGAAAAGCTCCAGAGACATTTAACCTCATAACCCGTCTAGCACCTTTATCTAAGGCCATAGTCTCAGCTCTCTTGATAGCTTCTGGACTTCCTGCTATAACTATCTGATTAGGAGAGTTTATATTGGCGATTTCAGCCCCAGCGCTCTTTGCTATCTCCTCCAAGCTATTTCTATCTAAGCCAATTACAGCACTCATCTCTCCTTCATTATCCTTAGAAGCCTCTTCCATGAATTCACCTCTTCTCTTGGTAAGAAGCAAGCCATCTTTAAAAGAGATTGAGGAAGCAGCCACCAAGGATGCGTACTCTCCAAGACTTAGCCCTCCTGTAATAGCAGGCTTTATCAGATCCTTAGAATCTTTAGCAGAGAAATATTCTTCCAAACATCTTAGAGCTACAATGGAGACAAGGAATACAGCTGGTTGACAGTTTTTAGTCTCCGTGAGTTCCTCTGTAGGACCAAAAAAACAGAGCCTCATAATATCAAAACCCAGTATATCGTTGGCCTGATGAAACATCTCTTTAGCTAAATCAAAGTGTTCATAGAGATCGTGGCCCATACCTATATATTGAGAGCCCTGGCCTGGAAATATATAACCTAAATTCATAATTAAACTCTAGCTAACCTGAATTGCAGCTGCACCCCAAGTAAGACCGCCACCAAATGCAACCAAGAGCAATATATCGTCTTTATTTATATCGTCTAAATCCAAAACTTCACAGAGAGCGACAGCACCTGAAGCACTGGACATATTTCCATATCTATCTATATTGACAAAGACCTGCTTCTCTTCTAAACCAAGCATCTTAGCAGTAGCCCATATTATTCTAGAATTTGCCTGATGAGGAATAAGCTGCTTAACATCTGTTTTTTCTAGCCCAGCTTTTTTGAGTGCTACCTCTGCAGAGTTTGCCATAATTCTAACTGCGATCTTAAACAGTTCATTTCCCTTCATCTTAAGATAGTGCATCTTCTCATCCACTGTCTTATGTGTTGCAGGGTTTCTAGAACCACCTCCAGGGAGATAGAGCATCTCATCTTTGGTTCCATCTGCACCTAAATAACTGCTTAAGATACCACCGCTCTCTACTTCCGACAAGACAACAGCTCCAGCTCCATCTCCAAAGAGGACACAAGTGTTTCTGTCCTCCCAATCAGCTATTGAAGATAGTTTCTCAGCTCCGATCACTAAAGCATTCTTATAGCCAGAGAGAGAGATCAATCCTCTGGCAACATCCATTGCATATATAAACCCGGAACAGGCTGCACTAATATCAAAACAGGCTGCATTCTCTGCCCCCATAGCTTTCTGTACAAAACAGGCACTTGAAGGGAAAGACATATCTGGAGTAATAGTAGCAATTACTATAAGATCAATATCTTTTGGAGAGAGCCCTGCTTTCTCTATGGCTTTCATCCCAGCTTTAGCACTCATATCGCTAACAGCCATATCATCTCCAGCAATCCTTCTTGTCTTAATCCCAGTTCTTGTTGTTATCCACTCATCTGTTGTATCAACCATTTTCTCTAAATCAGCATTGCTAAGCACTCTATCTGGGACATAGAAACCCCAGCCAACTATACCTATATTCATCTTCTCTCCTCTACTTGTACTGAAATTATTTTATTTTTAATCTTCTCTTTTAAACCCGACTCAACCATCTCTTTTGCAACCTTAATAGAGTTTTTTATAGCCTTACTGGAAGAGGAACCATGACATATAATTACATTGCCATCTATACCTAAAAGCGGAGCACCACCATACTCTGTATAATCTAGATCGCGCTTCAATCTCTTTAAAGTAGGCAACATTAACAACGCACCAAGCTTAGATAAAAAACTTTTCTTTATGCGTTCTTTTAATAATCCAGCAGTAGCCATAGCAACAGATTCAGAGACCTTCAAAGCAACATTACCTACAAAACCATCCGCTACTACAACATCGCATTTACCGAAAAATATATCCCTACCTTCTATATTGCCTATGTAATTAGGTGCTCCTTCTCGAAGAAGATTATTCACACTTCTCATAAAATCAGTACCTTTTGACTCTTCTTCCCCAATATTAAG
>CAZVIC010000073.1:0-6273 GCA_964627735.1 uncultured Planctomycetia bacterium
CACGTAAGTTTAAGGCTTGAGCTCTACCTTGGGCACCATAACCTATAACAGCAACTTTTCTTTTCCTAATTAAAGCCAGATTTGCATCCTTATCATAATATGCTTTAGCCATTCCAACCTCCTTAATCTTTTCCTATAGCTACAACGCCTGTTCTCATAACCTCTTTTATGCCATACGGCTTTAAGAGCTGCAAAGATGTAGCAACTCTCTCTTTGTCTCCAACAACTTCGATGCAGATAACTTTGGTACCGACATGAAGTATCTTACCTTCAAGTAGCTCTACAATCTCTATGATATGAGAGCGGCTCTGAGGTGTAAACTGCAGCTTTATAAGCAACAGTTCTCTGTCTAAGAAATCTTTTTTTGTAAAATCTTGTATAGCTACAACATCTATTAATTTGTTAAGTTGCTTCTTTACCTGCTCAAATGTCTTCTCATCGGCATTAACAACCATAGACATACGTGATACTGATGGAGATTCTGTCTCAGCCACAGCTAAAGAGCGGATATTAAATCCTCTAGCACTAAAAAGACCTGACACTCGAGCAAGAACACCTGCCTTGTTTTCAACTAAAACTGATAATACATAATTTTTCATACTACTATCTCCTTATTTACTGCCTAGCTATTGGCCGAATTAAGCCATCCCGCCTATCATTCTATCTATAGCCTCGCCTGCAGGAACCATAGGAAAGACGTTTTCAAAACCATCTACTATGAAATCGATAACTACAGGCTTCTTCTTACTCTTTAAAGCCTTCCTTATAGCAGGGCCAACTTCAGATTGTTTTTTAACTCTTATGCCGATTGCTCCATAAGCATCAGCTATCTTTATAAAATCAGGATTATCAAGACAAGTATAAGAGTATCTCTCTTTGTAGAACATCTCCTGCCATTGCCTAACCATACCTAGGCAACCATTATTCAAAATAGCAATTATAACAGGGACCTCATAGCTCACAGCTGTTGCAAGTTCCTGTATGTTCATTTGGATACTGCCATCCCCCGCTATATCTACTACAATTTTATCGGGATTACCGATTTTAGCACCTATGGCAGCAGGAAAACCATAGCCCATAGTACCCAAACCGCCAGATGAGATAAATGTTCTAGGTTTTGTATATTGATACCAATGAGCTGCCCACATCTGATTTTGACCTACTTCTGTTGCTATAATAGCATCACCCTTTGTCAGCTTATAGATCTGCTCTATGACATATTGAGGCTTTAAGCCAGTTGCAATCTTTTTATATTTTAAAGGAAATTCTTTTTTCCAACTCTTAATCTGTTTAATCCAATCAGAAGAATCTGACTTCTTAACTATTTTATTTAGCTCAATCAATATCTTCTTTGCATCACCGACAACTGGAATGTCAACATCTACATTCTTACTTATAGCTGAAGGATCAATATCGATATGAATAATCTTCGCTTTTGGTGCAAAGGCTTCAATCTTACCTGTAACTCTATCATCAAACCTTGACCCAACCGCAATAAGAAGATCTGAATTCTGTATTGCAAGATTTGCATAGACAGTCCCATGCATACCCGGCATGCCTAAAGATAGATCTACATCTTCAGGAAATCCACCTAAGCCCATAAGCGTAGTTGTTACCGGTATCTGACATTTATCTGATAACTTCTTAAGCTCCTTATCTGCCCCGGATATAATAATACCACCACCCGTATAAAGAACAGGGCGTTTCGATTTTTCAATCATCTGAGCTGCTTTTTTAATCTGTAAAGAATGGCCTTCTAAGACAGGCTTATAACCCCTTATAGAGACCTTCTCTTGATATTTATAATCATATTGTTGCAAAGTTATATCTACAGGTAGATCTATTACAACAGGACCAGGACGACCAGTAGAAGCACAGTGAAAAGCTTCCCTTATTATTCTACCTAAATCCTTTATATCTTTAACAAGATAATTATACTTTGTTATTGGCCGCGTTATACCAGTTGTATCTGCTTCTTGAAAAGCATCATTGCCTATCAAGTGTGTTTTAACCTGACCAGTTATACAGACTATCGGTATAGAGTCCATATAAGCGGTTGCAATACCAGTAACAAGATTAGTAGCTCCAGGCCCTGATGTAGCAATGCAGACACCTACACGGCCAGTACTTCTTGCATAGCCATCAGCAGCATGAACCGCACCTTGCTCATGTCGAGCCAATATAAAATTTACAGGGGCATCATATAAGACATCAAAAAGAGGCAATACAGAACCTCCGGGATAACCGAAGATATCCTTAACACCTTCTCGCCTTAAAGCCTCTATTACAATACTTGCTCCAGTCATTTTCATAGCTCGATTAATATATCAAAATTATCATTTTAACGCAACTCTATTTAAGCAAATCAATACTCACCTACTATCTCCTCCATCACGTCTTCTAAGGTTACTATGCCAACAACTTCATCCAACGAATTGCGTATCCCAACCATGTGGATATTCTTCCTAAGCATTTGAACCAACAGATCGTCCAAATATGTATTATCATCTACATAGAAGATGTCATGAATAAAATTGTTCAAATCCACGTCTTTATCTTTATCTATATCTTGAATCAATAAATCCATGTAATTTATTACCCCTATATATTCTTGCCTACCTTCATCGTAGACTGGCAAACGCGAAAATTCATACTTCTTGAATTCCTCTATGATAGCACTTGTATCTAAACCATTTGTGACTGAGACAACTCTCTTTTCGGATATCATTATCTCTTTTACCTGTCTCTCTCCAAGATGAAAAACCCTATGTAATATTGCCTTTTCATGTTCTTGAAGAACGCCTCTCTCTTCACTCTTAATTATTGCAACTTTAATCTGCTCTTTAGAGCCAAGAGAACGTACCCTAACAGGCATTTTGCTAAACTTATCAATCAATTTTGAAGGTAAAAAATAGAATATATAAGAAAAACCATAACTTATGTAATATAAAATCTGGAACATCTTAGCCGTCCTAAAGATCAGAGATGGCTTTGTCCTAAAAATACTCTTCGGAACTATCTCTGAAAAAATAATACTTAGTGGTGTAAGCAAAACAATTGTGATCATTTCAGCTTTTGATTCGGTGAAAAATCTTACAATCGCAGAGAGAAGTATTATCGTACTTGCACTCAAAGCAAAATTTGTCATAATAAGCGTTATAGAGACAAGTTTTTCAAGATGTTGCATCTTGTCTATCAACCAAAGATCAGATTTTCTGTTTAAACCTCTCTGCTTCTCAACAGCAGATACTGGAATAGATATCAAACCTGTCTCATAGCCAGAAGAAAATCCAGCAATTAAGAGGAAAAAAGCAATTGTTATAATTAATGTTAAAACACTCATCTATTTATTTTTATAGTTATCTTTTTGATTCTATTTCTACTTACTTCATCGATGAAAAATTTTAAATTTTTATATTCAATAAATTGACCACTGGAAGGGACTTTCTGAAAAAGGTTAAGTAATAACCCTCCCAAAGAAGATATTCCGGGAGTCTTTAAATCTAGATCTAATTCATCGCTAAGATCAGAAAGCGATACGCTTGCGGTAACAGTATAAGTATCTAAGTCAATTTTTTTAATCTTATTCTTATCTCTCTTATACTCATTTTCTATCTCTCCAACAAGCTCTTCTAGAATATCCTCCAAAGTAACCATCCCAGCTGTGCCACCGTATTCATCAACAACTAAGGCAACCTCTTCGTTTCTCTCTTGAAATTGGATCAAAAGTTCATCTATGTCCATAGAATCAGGTACTGTCAAAATAGGGTGAATCAAATCGCTCCAAACATCAAATTTAGAAAAAAGAATGTCTCTTGAGTATATAACTCCTATAATAGAATCTAATCTCTCTCTATAGATTAAATGCCTAGTATGTTTTGTCTTCTTTATCAATGTTTTCAATTCATCTAGCGAACTTTTTTCCTCTAAAGCTTCGACATCAATCCTAGGTGTCATTATCTCTTTTACCCAGCTCTTACCTAAATCAAGAACTCTCTCGGCTAAAACTCTCTCCTCTTTCTCTAAAAATCCTCTCTCCTCTCCTGATTTCACAATTGCATATATTTCAGATAAAGCAGGCTTATCTTCAAAAAACTCAACTCCGCCTGATAAAAAGAAAGACAAGAGCTTTGTGGCTACCTTGCTAAGTAAAACCTCTAACGGAGATATTACCCTGGCAATTAGATTGAGAAAATAAACTGAGAAAAAAGAATAACTGGTTGCAAATCTCAAAGCTAATAACTTTGGAATAACTTCACCAAAAAAAAGTATTACTGAAGTTACAACAAAAATTGAAAGAACAACCGATATCTGAGGAAATAGATAGTGAAGCAAGGCTCCCATTATACTAGTAGCAACAATATTTACTATCGTATTACCAGTTATAATCAACGATATAGTTTTGGTAGAATTTTTCAAAAAAGAGGAGAGTTTTTTATAAGCCTTAGAGTGCCTAGACTTAAACTTTGATTTTTCATACTCAGTAAGAGAAAAAATAGAGCTCTCTGCAGAAGAAAACAGTGCAGATAAGATCAAAAAAAGCGGTAAAAGATAACAATGTATAACAAGATTCATGGGTAGAGTTTGAAATTTAAAATATAATCTCTGATTTTATCAGGCACAAGATAGCGCAATGAAGAACCACTCTTTACGATCTTTCTAATAGAAGATGAAGATATTGCAATCTGAGGAAGTAAGAGCCTATTATATTTAGCCCCCTTAATATTTTTTATTTTTACTCCTGGCCTAACAGCCACTATAAAACTCGTCATTTTAACTAGGCTCTTATAATTCTTCCAGCTCTCAAGCTCAGAAAAAGCATCGGAACCTATAAGAAAAAAAAACTTACTTCCAGAGTCTCTCTTTTTTAAAAACTTCAAAGTGTCATAACTGAAAGAGAGTCCTCCCTTTTTAATCTCTAAATCAGAAACAGAGAAATAAGGATTATCCATAGTTGCTAACCTAAGCATATTTAATCTATCACGAGAAGATGCCTGAGGAGGCTCTTTAGAGGCAGAGACATTGTAAGGTAAAAATATTATCTCATCTAATCCAAATTCACCTAAAGCATGCTCTGCTAAGACAAGGTGACCCATATGCAGGGGGTCAAAAGCCCCGCCTAGAATTCCGATCTTTTTTGATTTCTTACAGTTAGATTCTGATTTGACCATTACCAAAAACTATATATTTGTATGTTGTCAGCTCTTCAAGAGCCATAGGACCTCTAGCATGTATTTTGTCTGTAGATATACCCATCTCAGCCCCCATCCCAAATTGAAAACCATCGGTAAAACGAGTAGAAGCATTGAGATAGACACAGGCAGAGTCAACCTCTCTTAAAAACTTATAAGCACCTTCATGATCTTCTGTTACAATTGCATCTGAATGACTACTACCATACTTATTGATATGAGAAATAGCCTCACCTATATTATCGACTATCTTCAGGTTAAGAATAAGATCTAAATACTCCCTGTAATAATCTTCCTCTTTGACTTTTTTTATCCAAGGAAGAAGGACCTTACTCTTGTTGCAACCTCTAATCTCAACTCCTGCATCTTTTAATTTTTCACCCATAAGAACAAGAAACTTTTTGGCTATATTTTTATGAACCAACAATGTCTCAATAGCATTACATACTCCAGGTCTTTGCACCTTAGCATTAAAGGCAACATCTATTGCCATATCTATATTTGCAGACTTATCAACAAAGACATGGCATACACCCTTGTAATGTTTTATTACAGGCATAGTAGCATTCTTAACCACATACTTTATCAAAGATTCTCCACCCCTAGGTATCAACAGGTCTATCTGGAAATTAAGCTTCAACAGATAGTCTAATGCTTTTCTATCCTTCGTTGGAATTAGCTTTATGGCATCCTTCGGTATTATAGAAGAGGCTGCATCTATTAAAACTTTATATATAGCACAATTAGAGCTATAAGCTTCGCTACCGCCCCTTAAAATCACAGAGTTACCGCTTTTAAGGCAGAGCCCCACACAATCACTTGTGACATTAGGGCGTGATTCATATATAATCGCAATCACACCTATTGGAACACGAACTCTACCTATCTTAAGACCATTTGGTCTATCCCAAAAATTAGTAATTTCACCTAAAGGATCTTTAAGCTTTGCAATCTCTCTTAGCGACCTTGACATCTCTTTTATTCTCTTAGGACTAAGATAAAGCCTGTCAATCATCGCAGAGCTAAGCCCATTTTTTCTAGCTTCCTTTAAGTCTTTCTCATTCTCAGAACTAATATAACT
>CAZVIC010000074.1:0-6201 GCA_964627735.1 uncultured Planctomycetia bacterium
ACCCCGCTCCTTCATGAGGAACAGGGTTCGACTGAGCGTCAACAATGGCGGAGAGAGGGAGATTTGAACTCCCGGTCCCGATTGCTCAGAACACCTCATTTCGAGTGAGGCCCATTCGTCCGCTTTGGTATCTCTCCAAAATTTAAACAATAAATAAAGATTTTAATTCTTCAGGAATAATGCGTGGTTTAAAGTTCTTGTCGACGCAAACCCAAAGCGTATTGGCTTTTATTAAAAGGTTATCATCTCTTCTGATTTCTTGATAAAAAGAGAGAGACGATCTTTTAATGTAATCCACTTTGGCTGATATATCAATAAGATCGCCATATTTAGCAGGAGATTTGTAATCTATATCAACTTTTGAAACTACAAAATATATACCCTCATCCTGTAGCACTTTAAGAGCTATATTTCTACTTATACAGAACTCTGTTCTTGCCTCTTCTAAATGCCTTAGGTAATTAGCGTAATAAACAACACCTCCACAATCAGTATCGTGATAATAGATACGCTTCTTAATGCTAAAATCCTGCATCAATATAGTGTATACCAAGAATAAAAAAAATCAATTATTTACTTGTTGACATATAAAACTTATTTTACATAGAATAAGTGCTACTAAACAAGGAGGTGGTCGCATGGCAAAAAGACTTATGGTTTTAGCTTTTCTATGCATCTTTTGCATTAGCTGCGGAAAAGCACCGTCAGGGGAAAGAGAAACAGTAGTAGATGAATCTACAGCTGAATCTCTAGAAAAATTGGTAGTAGAGGATATTGAGCCTATGATTATGAGCTACGGGGATTTAATAATCATTGCAGATTTTGATTCTGGAGAGAAACCCAACAATATCGGTGGAGATTTCGGAGCCTGGGATAGAGATCCGGAAGATATGACTCAACATGCAGTAGACAGCTTTATATCTACCATAAAACGGGGCGATGAAGGCTATTCGGTTCAAATATATTATGATGTTGATTCACCTAATCCTGCTTATAACGGATTTTGGATGGATTTAACCGGACTTGATGCTTCAAAAAGTTCTGTTTTAAGTTTCTGGATAAAAGGTGATAAGATGAGAGGTTACACCACAACTTTCAAAGTAGAGCTCCAGAATGAAAAAGGAGAGGTCGGAAAATATTATGTTAGTAGCGTAAGCAATGATTGGCAAGAAGTGATTATACCTCTTAAGAGTTTTGGTGGATTAAACGATCTATCCAATTTAGATGAGCTTACTTTGGTATTTGAAGATATGACAGCAACTAAGAAAGAAGGTGCTATTTACATAGACGATGTGTCTATAAAATAAGATCTCAATGCTTGGGCTTCTTTGTAGTTAAATTGTTAAACTGCATGAGCCCAAGCACTCCTATAATAAAAAAAGAGCCTAAAGTAATCCAAAAACCCTCTTTTAGTTTTACCTGATAAATAAAATTATCTAGATTTAAATTCATGATTCTATAAATTACCATCGAAGAGAGGCCTAACCCCAGCAAGGTAATAGAAAAATTAAAGAGCTTACTCTTCTTATACCTTTTAGATGACCTGCTAATAGCTACGGCTATTATTGGAACTAACCATAGAATCCAGCTCTTATGGGCAAACTCTCTTAACCCCGGACTAAACAACTTTGCTAAACCTAATACAAGATTATAATTACCACCTCTTCTGTAAAAACCTTCTTAATAGCTCCTATTTGAATCTGTTCAACGCTAAACCAAGGCAAGAAGAAAGAGAGAACAATAACAAGACTTGTTAAAAAAAGAATAGATCTATACACTGAACTGCTTTTCAAATATTAGTTTTATCAATATAGAGCGTTTGCGTAGGATAAGCAAACTCTATTCCTCTAGCCTCGAACTCTTTAAATAAAGCTAGATTTATCTCTTGCTGTATATCCATATACTTATTATAGTCGCTCCCTACAACGTAATAAACAACCTCAAAAGCAAGGCTAAAGTCGCCATAAGAAGAGAAATGTGTCCTGTCAAAAGCAGTATCCTCCACGCCCTCTATGATGTTCTTTATAACATCTGGAATCTGTTGCAATTTTTCATAAGAAGTTTGATACACTACCCCAAGCTGAAAAAGAACCCTTCTCCTTTCCATTCTTTTATAATTCTTTATTCTTGAATCTGTTAAATCAGTATTTGAAAATATCAACTGCTCTCCACCAAGACTTCTTAGCCTGGTAGTCTTAGCACCGATATATTCAACCGTACCTAATAAATCTCCAACTATAATAAAATCTCCCACTTCAAAAGGTCTATCAAATATAATTGAAAAATAACTGAAGAGATCTTTTAGTACAGCCTGAGCTGCAAGACCTATAGCTATACCCCCAACACCTAGACCAGCTATAACAGCTGAAACCTTAAACCCAAGATTGTCCATAAAAAATATTAATGCAAAAGACCAGATAAGAAACTTAATAATCTTTAAAGTTGTATTAAGGCTCTTTTCTAATGCTATATCCTGACCATGCTTTTTAAGATAATTTGTAAAACCATAAATAACCAGCAGGTTAACAAACCTTGCAATTGAAAAAATCACAATTGCTAAAAATACCTTATTTACAACTCCTTGAACCTGAGCTGTTAGATTAAGAGCAGCTAAAGCAAAATAAAAAAAGGCAAGATAAAAAAGAGGTACAGCTACTTTCTTTATAATACGAATTAAAAAATCATCAAATTTTGTTTGGGTCTTCTGAGCAAGTCTTTTAAGGCGACGCACAATAACAACCTTAAAAACTTTTATAGCTATTACTCCTATTATAATTACTGCTAATGCTACAACATAATCTAAAACACTATTACCCAAATATACCCTATCTAATACTTCTCTTAACATTTAATCACCTCTTGTTTAAAAATGGAGATATTTACTAAGCCTCTCTGACATCTTAACACAAATATACTTGATAAATTTCTGCTCATCACCCTCTCCCACTGATAGCATTTTGATCCCCGTATCATATATATCACCGCCATCTACAGGATTAGACCATAGAACTTCACCCCTAAGACAGAACGGCATACTTTCACCAGGCAATAAAACCTCCAGCTTAATGATATTGCCAGGCGTAAGCTTCGTTCGAGAACTAAAACATACTCCTCCAGCACTTATATTCTTAAGAGTTGCAGATATTTTATCGTCACGGACACTCTTCGATTTTTCTTCACTATAGACATTAACATTTGCATCTAATTCAAGTCTGAAATATTTCCGTCTATTTTCATTAGCCATTTTAATCTCCTTCTCTTTTATATAAATAGACTATCAAACTAAATATATTAGCAGAACTCCCATAGCTAAATAACAGCCCGCTATCCAGGAGATACTTTTACTTGTTTTGCCTACCCAAGAATCTATATGTCTATTTAACCTCTCAGGCCCTAGAATAAAAATTATTACTCCAGCTATCAAAGAGAGCATACCAAATATAAATATCAATAAATTTGTATCTGTAAAAGCCGAAATAAGCAAGATTCCGATTAACGTTTTAATAACTCCTGCCAAATAGATATTATTTCCCTTCTTCCAGAATTCAATAAACCCCTGAAACCTTTTATTATCAATTAAAAACATCACTCCTAAAACAATAAGCGATACACCCAGGGATTTAATTAAAAAAAACGTCATTCTTCCTCCTTACTTTATATACTCAGACTTATCTTCTAGTGGATTATTATCTTCATGGCCAACTACGGGATTATCCACCTTCTCAGAATCTAGAACCTCTTCTTCTTGCCACTTTATAACCAAGCCTTGTATCGGTTTTGGCATATATGCTGGAGTCCCGTGTTCTTCTATTATTATTGCATCACCGCCAATTTCAGCAGCCATGTCTTTAAGACGTCCTAACATATGAGCTCTATTTGTTGGTGTTACTCCAAATACCGTAACCTCCCCCAACTCAATATAAGATCCTCCAGGATTAAAAGAAAAAATTTCAACATTATTAACATCTGTAGGGGGAGAATAATCTTGCCCATAGTGAACAGATTTATATGCAGCGCAACCCTGAAATATCAATGAAACCAAAAATATATAAAAAAATTTCTTCATTTTAACCTCATTTTAATATAGTCTAATCCAAAGCTATTAAGTTAGCAACAATTATAATACTAGCTTAAATTTGATAAATCAAATCCTAACTAATATAATCTAAGTATGGACTATCTATCAATATTTTTAGTCTCTTTCACTATAGCCTTATCTGGAGCTCTTGCGCCAGGACCTCTCCTTACAGCTGTCGTCACAAAAAGTATTCGCCACGGTTCTAAGGCAGGCCCAGCTATTATTCTAGGTCATGCTATATTAGAGATCATAATGGTTGTAGCAATAGTATTCGGACTTTCGAAATTTATAAACAGACCTCAGGTAATAAAAAGTATATCTATTGCTGGGGTAATCATACTTCTTGCATTTGGCATCAATATGCTTAAATCTATTAAAAATATCTCTTTAAAGTTAGAGCCGGATAACAGTAAAAACAGCAACTTGCCCCTCTTGGGAGTAACAATGAGCATTATCAATCCTTGCTGGAGCATCTGGTGGCTAACTATAGGGCTAGGACTGGTTTTAGGAGCAAGCAAGCTAGGTTTAATAGGAATTTGTATATTTTTAATGGGTCATATACTTGCTGACCTTAGCTGGTATAGCATCGTCTCTTTAACAATAAGTAAAGGCAAAAAATTTATATCAAATAGAACATATAAGATAATTGTATTTATCTGCGGGCTTACTCTGATAGCATTTGGAATTTACTTCTCTACAATTCTCTTCCACTAACAATCAATCTAAGCTTAAATGGCCTCTATCGTTGAAGGTGGTTTAGAAGCTATGTTATAGGTAACACTTACAACCCCTGGAACCTCGCTTGAGATTCTATCTCCCAGTCTCTTTAAGATATTAAAAGAAATATTAGTAGGAGTTCCTACTGTTGCATCACGACTATCCCAACATCTGACTTCAATCTGAAATCCAAAATCTCGCTTTCCATCCCTCATCCCGGTAACTCGATCTTTATGTAAAATTGCAAGATATTGAAATGCTCCTGAATCTTTTAACTCCTCCTCTACTATAACTGTATCGGCTCTAACTGTATCGACACGTTCAGGTGTTACTTCGCCTATTACACGTGCTGCAAGCGCAGGACCTGGGAAAGGTGGTCTAGCATGTATCTCCTGAGGCAATCCTAGTTCTCTACCAAGTTCTCTTACAGCCTCTTTCCTAAGAGCAACCAAAGGCTCTAGGACCTTATAGCCAAAGGCTTTCTCAGTATCTATGCCCAGCTGTTCTAAAATATTGTGTTGCCTTTTAACTCCAGCTATTGTCTCTTCAACATCAGTATAGTTCGTCCCATGAAGCAAGACCTTTGCCCCGCTCTCTTTGACTATTCTACCAAAAACAGTCTTATAGAAAGTCTGAGTAATAGCCTCGCGCTTCTCTTCGGGATCTTCTAATCCTGATAATGCATTAAAAAAATCTTCCTTTGCATCTATCAAATCTACCTTAACTCCCATACCATTAAAAATATCAACAATATATTCTGGCTCTCCCTGACGCATAAGACCTGAATCAATAAAGCATGTCTTTAATTTATCACCTAAAGAACGATGAGCAAGAATAGTAACTACAGATGAATCGACACCACCAGATAGAGCATTTATAGCCACGCCATCTCCTACTATACTTTTAAGCTCCTCTATCTTTTCGTCAATAAAACTAGCTACATTTAAATCATCCATTGTAATCTCTTTAAGACTCATAAATCCTCCTTTTTTAACGCCTACTATTTAATTTGGCAAGTAACCTTAATATCTCAATATACAACCATATGAGTGTAACTAAAAGACCAAATGCTCCATACCACTCCATATATTTAGGAGCTCCAGACTCTACTCCACGCTCTATAAAATCAAAGTCTAAAACCAAGTTTAAAGCTGCAATAATAACTACAAAGATACTAAACCCTATTCCAATAGGACCACTTCCATGGATCATAGATAGGTGTATCCCGAAAAAACTAAGTATAATTGAAACGAAATAGAACAGAGCAATAGCCCCTGTTGCGGCTACGACACCAAGTCTAAAGTTCTGTGTCGGCTTAATCAGTCCAGATCTGTATGCTATCAACAATGTAAAGAGCACTCCAAAAGTAAGACCAACAGCCTGTATTACAATCCCAGGAAATCGAA
>CAZVIC010000075.1:0-6099 GCA_964627735.1 uncultured Planctomycetia bacterium
CGGTATTTAGGGGGTGGAGGAGGGGGCTTGGCCACGGGCGTGGGGTTGTGGCAGGAATACCGGGTCTCCAATTATTAATATTTAAACTTTCTTATCAAAGATCTAAACTTATTATATCAACAAATATTTCTAATTACACTAAAAAATCTAATTTACAAAAACTTAACAACCCCTCTTTTAATCAAACACTAAATAGTAAATCTATTCTTTTATTACACGACAGCTAAAATAAAAACAACAATATTTATATCTCATCTGGGTCTGTTATTCTTCCTTTAATTGCCGAAGCTGCAGCTACTGCAGGGTTTGAAAGATATACGGATGATTTAACATGGCCCATCCTACCAACAAAATTTCTATTGGTTGTTGCAATGGCAACCTCACCCTCTGCTAAGACGCCCATATGACCTCCGAGACAAGGACCGCAAGTCGGAGGAGAAATCACAGCTCCAGACTTTACAAATATCTCTAACAGACCTTCAGCTAAAGCATCAAGATATATTCTCTGCGTTGCAGGAAATATCAACAATCTTACCCTAGAATTAACTTTTTTATTTTTAAGAACTTTTGCCGCCAATCTTAAATCTTCTATTCTTCCATTGGTGCAGGAACCTATTACAGATTGATCTATATTTACTTTTTTTAATTGAGAAACTCCCTTAACATTGCTTGGCAAGTGCGGACAAGAGACAACTGGCTCAAGTCCTGTTAAATCATACTCCTTAATATCTGAATAAGATGAATCTTTATCACTCACTAAAAACTCAATATTACTCTTAACTTCTTTAAAGTCTTTTAAACTTAGTATCCCTTTAAGATATTCTACTGTCACGCTATCAGGTTCAACTATTCCAGCTTTTCCTCCAGCCTCAATGGCCATATTTGATATTGTAAATCTACCATCCATGCTCAGTCTCTTTATAACAGGTCCTGAAAATTCCATTGCTTTATATAATGCTCCATCAACACCTATATCACCTATGGTAAGTAATATTATATCTTTCCCTGTAAACCATTTACCCATCTTTCCTTTATAGATAAACTTCATAGTCTGAGGAACTTTTAACCAACACTTACCGCTAACCCACGAAAAAGCTATATCAGTACTACCCATACCAGTTGCAAAAGCACCCAATGCTCCATGAGTACAGGTATGAGAATCGGCACCTATAACTAAATCTCCTGGTTTTATAAGACCGCGTTCAGGAAGTAAAGCATGCTCAATTCCAACATCTCCTATCTCAAAATAGTTTTCTATATGCTCTTCTCTTGCAAAATCTCTTAAGATTTTAGCCTGTTGAGCTGAACGAATATCTTTATTAGGAGTGAAGTGATCTGGAATAAGAGCTACTTTTTTCTTAGAAAAGAGCTTGGCTTTAGACTTTTTAAACTCTCTTATCGCAAGAGGAGCAGTAATATCATTTGCAAAAGAGAGATCGACTTTTGCAAGTACATATTCACCAGGGCTAATTTTTTTTCTTCCAGAATGTCTTGCCAAAATTTTCTCAGCTATGGTCATACCCATCTATAACTCCTTTGTCATTGCTTCTTCATTACAATTAGGAAACTTCGGACAATTTATACACTCAGCCCAAATCTTGTGGGGTAGCTGAGACTTTTCTACATTTTTAAAACCCAATTTTTTAAAATATTCAGGAATAAAAGTAAGCACAAAAACTTTCTTAACTTTGTATTCTTGAGCTTCTTCAAGGGCTTTTGCAACCAAGAAGGCACCGGCATTAGCACCTTTAAAATTATTATCTAAAACTAAAGATTTTATCTCAGCCAAATCCTCCCAGATAAAGTGTAATGCCACACAACCTACTATTTTATCTATATCTCTAACTATCCAAAAATCCCTTATGTTTTCATATATATAGCCTAAGGCACGCGGTAAAACCTCATACTCTTTGGCCGCTTCATTGATGAGATTGTATATATCAACTCCGTTTTCTATCTTTGCTTTCTCTATTTCCATAATTTAAACCGGTTTATATTTATTAAACAATTTTGGCTAAATTATAACCTAAAAAACTATTTTTAAAAAGAAGAGAATACGAACGATATTAATTTTTTTTATTTTTTTAAGCTGCCTCTAGCTAATACCGTTACCCCAAATAATACTAAAACTAGGCTCACAATATGGGCAATCTTAAGATCAGTGCCCCAGATATAGAGCGAGTCAGACCTAAAGAAAGATATGTAGAACCTTATTAAGCCATAATATATAAGATATAACGAGAAGATAAAACCACGAAAAGGCGAATCTTTTCTTATAACCCAAAGCACAACAAATCCAACAAGAGACAACAAGAATTCATAAAGCTGAGTTGGGTGAAGAGTTTTAAAACCATATTGGTAATAAGCGAGGCTATCCTTTGCAAATATCACACCCCATGGCTTTTCTGTAGGCAGACCATAGCAACAGCCATTTAAAAAGCAACCTATTCTTCCAATAGCTTGACCAAGCAACAGAAAAGGCGCAAAAAGATCCGCCAATTTTAAAAACTCAACGCTATGTCTCTTTGAAAAAATACACAACGATAAGATGCCGCCTATTATAGCACCATGGACAGCAAGTCCACCCTGCCATATAAATAATAAGGACCATGGTTTTGTGAAATAATAGTAGGGGTCATAAAATAGGCCATAGTATAATCTGGCTCCAATCAAACCCCCAAGCAAAAGATAGTTTGCAATTGAATCCATACTCTTTTCATTTAAATTAATTCTCTTTGAATCATACTTTGCTAGATAGAACGCTACCAAAAAAGCTATAACTAAAACAACTCCATAACTTCTAATGGCTAAGCTTCCAAATTGTATTATAATAGGATGCATTACTCCTCCATTTTTTTAACAATGTCTATATACTCACAAACCGATAACTGCTCAGGCCTTTGATTTAAATCTATTCCTAAATTATGCATTATAGAAACCATATTAAGTCTAGTAAGAATTTTAGAATTTTTAATTATAGTTGCTATCTTTTTTCTTCTCTTTTGAAAAAATTCAGATGTTACTAATGACAAAATAGCAGTATCAGCTATAGCACAATCGTGCTTGATATTGAAAGAGATAAAATGAGAATCTATTTTAGGCTGAGGATAAAAACAACTTTTTGGGACTTTAAACAACTTTTTAAGATCTAGAAATGTTTGAGCAAATATAGAGAGACGGCCATATTGCTTGCTTCCAGATACTGCAACCATTCGTTCAACATATTCTTTTTGAAGCATAAGATATCCATCTTTGATTAACTCTCTATTTTCTATGATCTTCTCTATTATCTGCGTAGATATATAGTAAGGAAGATTACCGACTATCCTCAAAAGACCATATTTTTTAAAATAACTCTTTAAATCTACAGTTAAAAAATCGGCATTAATTAAAACTAAATTAGAGCTATCTTTAAATATTTCAACCAAAACATTAAAAAGTTTTACATCTTTCTCAATTGCTATTACAGAAGCAGCATCTTTAACTAAATCTCGAGTAAGGTTGCCCGAGCCAGACCCAATCTCTAAGATAGCATCTCCACCCTTAACAGCTATAGACTTAACTATCCTATTTAAATAATGCTCTGATATTAAAAAATTTTGACCCAATCTTTTATTAGGCCTGATGTTATATTGTCTAAGAATATCTTTAAGATACATTCAAGGTTAATGAGTATTCAATGGCTTTAAGCAACGAAGCCGGATTTGCAATCCCCTTGCCTGCAATATCGTAGGCTGGACCATGGTCAGGAGAAAACCTTAAGAAAGGTAGGCCTAAAGTAAAATTAACTGTATTATCAAAGAGAGCTTTAATAACAGGTAATGTCTGATCGTGATAGAGACTAACAACAATATTGTAGCTAGACCTCTCTCTGTTTCTAAAAAACCCATCTCCGGGATAAGGGCCATCAATATCTAGGCCCTCAACCTTTAACTCTTCTACTAGAGGTTTGATGATCAATTTCTCTTCATCTCCTATCATTCCATTCTCACCTCCATGAGGATTGAGGCCTAAAACAGCTATTTTAGATCTATGCTTATCGACTCTTGAAAAAAAGTTATCCATCTTTTTAATAGCATCTTTTAACTCAATATAATTGATACAATCCGATACTTCTCTTAAAGGAATATGACGAGTAGCTAAATATAGATAAAAGGCTGGGGTTAAAAATATCATCAATACAGAACTTACACCAAAACTATCTTTTAAATATTCTGTATGCCCTTTAAAACCCATCCCCAATGATGATATTGCTTCTTTAGATACTGGAAGAGTTATTAAAGAGGTTATGTCTGACTTATGTTCTTTAATTATATCTATAGCTTTATCAAGATATTCTAAGCTTGCTTTAGCAGAGACTTGGTCAGGTTGAGCTAATTTTACATCTGTTGCATTAGATAGGTCTAAAATATTTAAAACACCGGGTTTTAAAAGACTGCTATTGAAACTGGTCATTGGGTTTAAAGCGATCTTTGACTCTAAATTTGAAACAGCCTTAAGAATAGAACCATGGTCTGCAATTATAAGATGAATAGCAGAATCAAGAACATCTTTTTGATTTAGAGATTTTACAATTATTTCAGAACCTACTCCGGCTGGATCACCCAGAGTATAAAGTAAAAGCTTCTTATATTTTAATATCGATTTGGGCATTCTCTTTAAGCCCCGCGATAAATTCATTAAACTTCTCAGAAAATTTTTTCTGATATATACGATTATAGACCCTATCTCTAACCTTATCTAGTTCTTCCAGATGGGATTCAGACTTAGCTATAACTTTAAATATATAGTAGGCACCATCAGTCTCTACTATATCGCTCACCTCTCCAACTTTAAGATTGAAGACAGCATTGGCTATCTCTTCGCTAACTCTACCCTTCTGAAGCCATTCTCCCTCTCTTACATCACCAGATGAGGAATCACTGTGATTCTGAGCTAAATCTTCAAACGAAACCTTTTTTTCAATTAATAATTTTATCTGATCAATTCTATCTCTACTGCTCTTACCTTTCTTGATATATATCTTCTTAACTTTAGATGCTTCAGGGGCTATAAACTCGCCTTTATTGGCAAGATAATATTCTTCTATTTCTTGAGGATGGATCTCTATTTTGCTTTTAACAAAATAATCAACAGTCTTTGTTTTTAATATATCATCATATATCCTCTGCCAAAGATTATCATAACTCAAACCATCTTTCTCTAGTCTACTCAAAAAATCCATCTCAGTATCAAAATCATCTCTAATCGCAGTAATCCTCTTCTCAACAGCCTTTTCATTTATACCGAAACCCAACCTCTTAGCATGAGAAAGGATTAACATATCTTCTATTAGTTCATTTAATGATTCTCTAACGACCTTATCTTCTGTCTCTCTATCCATCTGAGCTAAATCTATATTCCTAGCTATGGCCATCTTCTTAGCAAAGCGAACCAAATCGGACTCAGTTATAACCTCTCCATTAACTATAGCTACTACTCTATTGATTAAAACAGCCTCTGAGATATTGGCCATCAGCAAAAATAGCGTTATTACCATCAAAAACTTCCTCATAAGACCCCCATATTCAATTATTAATTTTGCTAAACATTCTCTCTTTTATTTCAGCTCCTGTCAATTTATATATTGCCTGCCTAAGAATCCTGCAATAAAGATCAAACCCGACAGATTGTATAAAACCATGTTGCTCTTGTCCTAAGATGTTACCCGCCCCTCTTAATTCTAAATCCTGGATAGCAATCTTAAAACCAGCACCCAAATCCGATTCTTCTACTATAGTCTTGAGTCTTCTTGAAGCATCATCTGAAGTAGGCCTACTTTTAGGTGTCAAAAGATAGGCGTAGGCAACTCGATTGTATCTCCCCACTCTTCCTCTAAGCTGATAGAGATCTGCTAAACCAAACATATCTGCTCTATTTATAATGAGAGTATTAACATTTGGTATATCAATCCCAGATTGAATTATAGTTGTAGAGACTAAAACATCTATTTCAGAATTCAAAAATCTAATCATAATATCAGCAAGATCCTTCTCTCCTATTCTCCCATGTGCAACAGCAATCCTTGCTTCAGGCAATAATTTTTTTAATTTTTCCGCT
>CAZVIC010000076.1:0-5914 GCA_964627735.1 uncultured Planctomycetia bacterium
ATCCCATCTTTATCAAACAATAAAAACCCATAGTCTAAATTTATAACCTTGCCCTTAAATAAAAACCCTACATCTTCTAACATAATTTTTAAAGGCATTGATTTAGAAGAACTGGTAGTAGCAGGAATTACCACTAAGCTTTTAAGTAAATCTAAATCTAACAAAACACCTTTTATTTTAAACGAAATAAGATTATTGTCTTTCTTGATTGCAATTTTAGGAATGATAAGACTTTTACTTCCTTTAGATATAGATAAATCTTTTAATACAATTCCATCCTTAAATGAGAAAACAAACTGTCTCACATTAAGCTTAACATCTGATGGAATAGATGATTCAGCTACTAAATCTTTTACAACCATGTTAAGCACGATATTGGAAAGAAAAAAACTTAAGGAAAACAATATTAAAATAGCTATTATAAAAACAGAAACTATTTTGTATCTTTTTTTAAAATACGATATGTACATTTAAAATAAGGTCTGAATTAGAATTTAACAACTAACACTGAAAAAGATTATCAACAAACTCAATCTTTCTTTTTAAACTCCAACTCTTCTTTGCGTGGCGCCTTTTTAACACAAATAATATCAGGAGATTTAAATTTCCCAGAAATAATATCCTCAGCAAGAGGATCCTCTATATACCTCTGTATGGTTCTCTTCAAAGGTCTGGCACCAAATACAGGATCAAAGCCTTTATCTATTAGAAAATCTTTTGCATCCTTTGTTAGTTCTATATCAAGGCCTTGCTCTTGTATTCTCCCTATTACCTCTTTTAACTCAATCTCTACTATTCCAGTGAGATGTTCTTTGTCTAAAGAATGAAAAACTATAGCATCGTCAACCCTATTCAAAAACTCGGGTTTAAAAGTCTTTTTAACTTCATCCATCAACTTATCTTTCATGGAATCATGATCCATTCCACTAGAATCTGCCTTCGCCTTAAAACCTATTGCCCCCTGGGCTCTTAATAATGACGCGCCAACATTAGAAGTCATTATCAAGACAACGTTTCTAAAATCGACACGACGCCCAAAACTGTCTGTAAGCCTGCCGTCCTCCATAACTTGGAGCAATACGTTGAATACATCCGGATGGGCTTTTTCTATCTCATCTAAAAGAACGACTGAATAAGGTCGACGCCTAATCTTCTCCGTCAACTGTCCACCCTCTTCATAGCCCACATAACCCGGAGGAGCACCTACAAGACGAGAGACATTAAACTTCTCCATGTACTCTGACATATCAAGCTGTATCAAGGCATCTTCATCTCCGAACAAAAACTCCGCCAACACTCTTGCAAGAAGAGTTTTACCTACACCGGTAGGACCTAAAAATATAAAAGTACCTATCGGACGTTTAGGATCTTTTAATCCTGCACGCGATCTTCTTATAGCACGAGCTATTGCATGAATAGCTTCATCTTGACCTACAACACCCTTCTTAATCTCCTCTTCTATCTTTAAAAGCTTATC
Organism: uncultured Planctomycetia bacterium; assembly: GCA_964627735.1. Lineage (GTDB taxonomy): Bacteria > Omnitrophota > Gorgyraeia > Kaelpiales > Kaelpiaceae > Kaelpia. Next base: position 1,478 of record CAZVIC010000076.1, read on the forward strand.
GCTTTCAGTCTCCTCTAATTTCATTAACGGTACGCCTGTCCACTTGGATACAATTACTGCAATATCTTCTGCGGTAACAACGGGTTGCTCTTCGCTCTTAGTTCTCTCCCAATCTTTTTTGTTTGATTCCAAATCTTTCTTGGTCTCTCTCTCTTGATCTCTCAATTTTGCTGCACGTTCAAAATCTTGACCTTTAATGGCAGCCTCTTTCTCTTTTTTAATATCATCTATCTTACCCTCAAGATCTTTAAGCTCAGGAGGCATAGTTAGAACAGAGAGACGAGCCTTAGATCCTGCTTCATCAATTAAGTCTATCGCTTTATCGGGCAAAAACCTGCCTGCAATATATCTATCTGACAACTTAGCTGCAGCAACTATTGTCTCATCTGTAAACTCAACTTTATGATGCGCCTCATACTTATCTCTTAATCCTTTAAGTATCTCTATTGTCTCATCAACTGTGGGTGGATTAACCATAATGGTTTGGAAACGTCTCTCTAAAGCAGCATCCTTTTCGATATGCTTTCTATATTCATCTAAAGTAGTTGCCCCAACACACTGAATTTCACCTCTAGATAAGGCTGGCTTAAGTATATTAGATGCATCTATTGCACCTTCAGCTCCTCCTGCACCTACAAGAGTATGTAGTTCATCTATAAAGAGAATTATATTCTCTGTCTTCTTAATCTCATTCATTACTGCCTTTATTCTCTCTTCAAACTGACCTCTATATTTAGTTCCTGCAACCATAAGAGCTAAATCTAGAGCAATAATCCTCTTACCTCTAAGAAGCTCCGGAATATCACCAGAGACGATCTTTTGCGCTAATCCTTCAACGATAGCAGTCTTTCCAACTCCAGCTTCACCAAGTAATACAGGGCTGTTCTTTGTTCTTCTGCATAATATCTGCATCACTCTTTCAATCTCATCTCCTCTGCCTACAACTGGATCAAGTTTATCCTCTCTAGCCAAAGATGCCAAATCCCTTCCAAATGTATCTAAAGCCGGGGTCTTACTCTTAACTGCAGGTCCACCTCCTGGTCCGGAACCGCTTAAATTTTGGCCTGATGGAGTACCTAAAAGATCCATTACCGACTCTCGTATTTTATTGGCGTTTAAACCAAGGTTAAAAAGCACCTGGGAAGCAACACCTTCACCTTCTCTCACTAAACCCAACAAAAGATGCTCTGTGCCAATATAATTATGACCAAGAGAGTTAGCCTCGTCCATAGCCAGCTCAATAGCCTTTTTAGCCGCAGGGGTAAAAGGCACATCCCCTGAAATAACAGCATTTGGTCCAGGCTGTACAAATTTTTCAACCTCTATTTTAATCTGACCAAGTTCAAGCTCAAGACTCTTTAAAACAATAGCCGCGACACCTTCACCCTCTCTCACTAAACCCAAAAGAACATGCTCTGTGCCAATGTAATCATGATTGAATCTTTTAGCTTCTTCTTTAGCAATTATTATCACCTTTCTAGCACGCTCGGTAAATCTATTAAACATCTTCATAAAACCTCCTATCCTATTCTTTCTCTTATGAGTTTTGCACGTTTTATATCTCTCTCTTTTGAACTTAAAATCTTACCTTCAATCTTCTGTAAATGAGCAGGTTGTATATATAGCAATAGCTCATTAATCTGCTTTAAATCTATGTCTATGATACCTAAATCAGCCCCTAATCTCAGATTTGAAAGAAGCTCTATAGCCTCTTTGCTGTTTATAAGACGTGAGTTCTGTAACATGCCGTAGGAGCGAAATACCTGATCTTCTAAAGAGAGCTTGTCTTTTTTGTAAAATTTCTCTCTGGCTGCTCTTTCATAACTTACAACTTGAACTATAACTTTTTGAAGATTTTCAATAATCTCTTCTTCGGCCCTTCCTAAAGTAACCTGATTAGAGATCTGAAAAAAATTTCCACTGGCCTCAGTGCCCTCTCCATAGAAACCACGAGTAGTAAAACTTAACTTTGCTATTGTATTAATAACATTTGCTATCTGTTTGCTTATGACAAGTAAAGGTAGATGCATCATCACAGACGCTCTCAACCCAGTCCCAGTATTAGTAGGGCAAGCTGTAAGATACCCAAGTTCATAATTAAAGGCAAAATCAAGCCTCTTTGCCAACTCACTATCTATCTTTCTAGCTATATCAACAGCCTCAAGTAAAGAGAAACCTGACTCTAAGACCTGAAGGCGAATATGGTCTTCTTCATTAACCATAACAGAGACTATCTCTCTATCACCTATGAGATCAGCTTTATAGGCACCTTCATCAGCTAACTCCTTGCTTATCAAATGTCTCTCAAGAAGAAAATATCTATCCAGCTCACTTAGCCCGTCCATATCCAACCAGATCCCATTTTTAAAATCCGGGACATCTTCCAAAACCTCTTTTATTTTAGAATAACTCTGCTGACGCTGTTTATCGTTTGCCCAATGATAGAAAGGTATATTTTTTAAATTTCGAGCAAACCTTACTCTGCTTGAAATAACAATATCAGAATCATTACCGGTGCCTTTCAGCCAAGCACTAGTCTGATTCAATAAAGTATCTACACTACTGTTCTTCATTTTTTTCTTTTCTTTTCTTTTCTAATACCTTCATTTCATCTCTTATTTCCGCTGCCTTCTCATAATCTTCCTTTTCAATAGCTGAACGTAATTCTTTACGCAGTTGCTGCAACTCATTTCTAACAACTTTAAACTCACCGGTTTTAGGAATATCTCCAACATATTTAGTAGCACCATGTATTCTCTTAAGCAAAGATGGAATATGTTTTTTAAAAACAGTGTAACATTCACTGCAACCAAAACGTCCCGATTTTTTAAAATCATTATAGCTCATCCCACAATTAGCACATTTTAAATCAGACTCCTCTTTTACTTCTAAAGGTGAACTTAAATCAGCAAGTCCAGCTAAAAGATCTGATATTCCAAAGTGCTGCTCCATCTGTGTTCCTTTCTTCCTAGCGCACTCTTCACAGAGATGCAGCTCTGTAACTTTACCATTTATTATCTCAGTTAAATGAACTGAGGCTTCTTTTCCATTACAAATATCACAGACCATACTGATAATCTAACCTCCGATTAATAAGCCACAACACCTTCGGTTTTAGTAATCTCTTTATACTCCTTAATCAGCTGAAGAGTAATCTTCCCTGGCTTACCAGATCCAATGGTTCTACCATCAACCTTAACCACAGGAATAATCTCGGCAGCAGTGCCTGTTAAAAAGCACTCCTGAGCATTGTAAACATCATGCCTTGAGAAAACTTCTCGTACAATTCCGATATTCATCTTCTCAGCCAACTCTCCAACTACAGCCTGAGTTATACCTTTTAAAGCACCTAAATGATCAGGTGGAGTATAAAGAGTGGAGCCAGAAAATATAAATATATTATCACCGCTACACTCTACAACATAGCCTTCGTTATTTAACATTATAGCCTCTTCGTAACCACAATGAATAGCTTCTATCTTAGCCATAATATTATTAAGATAGTTTAAGGACTTAATCTGAGGATTAACAGCCTCAGCAATATTCCTTCTCGTAGGAACTGCAATAATTTCAAGACCTTTTTCACAGAGTTCCTGTGGATAAAGCTTGATCTTATCTGCAATTATAACAATAGTTGAATTTTTACATTTTCTAGGATCTAAACCTAGATCCCCTGCTCCCCGGGATACAATAAGTCTAATGTAAGCATCTTTTAAATTGTTGGATTTCAATGTTTCCAAAACAGCTTCTCTCATCTCTGCTTTAGTCAAAGGCATGTTGAGCATAATGGTATGGGCAGAACTATAGAGCCTATCTAGATGTTCATCTAATCTAAATACCCGACCACTATATGATCTTATTCCCTCAAATACACCATCACCATAAAGATACCCATGATCAAATACAGAGACCTTTGCATCTTTTTCTTCTACAATATCACCGTTGAGATAAATCTTCATCTTATCCTCCTCAAACTACTATTTAAGCTAATCACCTTTTTCTATAAAACCGTCTTTTATATAAATTTCTCTCCTAGCCCAAGAGGCTACATTGCTATCATGGGTTACAACTATAATAGTGGTGCTTCTATCTCTATTTACTAGTTTAAGTAATTTTAACACTTCTTTGCCCATTTGAGAATCCAAATTTCCTGTAGGCTCATCGCAAAGAAGAATCTTAGGTTCTACTATAAGAGCTCGGGCAATAGCAGCACGCTGTTGCTCTCCACCTGAAACTTGATTAGGATAGTGGTGTTTTCTGTTGTCAATCTGTAGAAATTCCAAAATCTCTTGAACCATACCTAAGGCTTTATCTTTTTTGATATTTTTTATAAAAAGAGGTAATGCAACATTTTCAAGAATACTTAGCTCTGGTATTAAATAATAAAACTGAAATACAAAACCTATATTATGATTTCTAAATACAGCCTTTCTGTTT
>CAZVIC010000077.1:0-5842 GCA_964627735.1 uncultured Planctomycetia bacterium
GACTTTGTCGACGTCTTTATGGTCGCTCCTAAAGGCCCAGGAACACTTGTTCGTGATATGTACGAAGAGAAGAAAGGTGTGCCTAATCTAATAGCTGTATATCAGGATGCAACAGGCAAAGCAAAGAATATTGCTCTGGCTTTCTCTAAGGCTATAGGCGGTACGCGTGCAGGTGTTATTGAGACAACTTTTAAAGAAGAGACAGAGACAGATCTCTTTGGAGAGCAGGCTGTTCTTTGCGGTGGAGTAACAGAGCTTGTTAAGGCAGGTTTTGATACTTTAACTTCTGCAGGTTATCAGCCTGAGATTGCATATTTTGAATGTTTGCATGAGCTAAAACTTATCGTAGATTTGATCTATAAATACGGCATTCAAAAGATGAGGTATGTTATATCAGATACTGCTGAGTATGGTGACTATACTCGGGGCAAACGTATTATAGATAAAAAGGTTCGCTCTGAAATGAAAAAAATTCTAAAAGAGATTCAGTCAGGGTCTTTTGCAAAAGAGTGGATTGATGAAAATAAAGCTGGTAGAAAAAATTTCCTCGCAGCTAGAAAGAAGGCAGAGGGAGAGAAAATAGAGAAGGTGGGTTTTAAGCTTCGCGAAATGATGCCTTGGATAAAATAAGATAGTTTAAAAATTTATGCAGCAAATGTAATGCAGCACCTTTTAAGGTGCTGCATTTTTGTTAATCTTTTATTTTTTTAGAGTTGTTTATTGTCTAAATAATCAAATATCTTTGTTTTCAGGTTCAGATTGGTTTATTTCTTTAGGATTTGATTCAATTTCAAGTAGAACATCTACAGGTGTAACATTTAGTTTAATTGCTTTATATATTAATGTAATGTAGATCGTGCTATGCAATGCCCAGTTTAAAGGTGTGTTTAGGTTTAATAGTTGTAAGGTTACGGATAAAATAGTAGGAGGTATTAAGGCATATATACCTATATTTAGAAGTTGTTTGTATCTAAGGTTTGCTTTGATTCTATTGTTAAATATTAGACTGAAGAGGCTAAAAGATAGAAGGTGAATCAATTTAGAAAAAAATAGAGCAGTTAAAAATAACACCAATAGTACTGGAAAAGATAGTACTGCAAGGCGTTTCATCAATCGATTTATAAAATCAGGTGTTAGATCAAATTTGAACTCTCCAGAAGATATTCTAATGCCTTTTTCAATTGGTGTTATAAAAAGCTCTTCAATGTTTTTTAAGTCATAGACTTTGATTTCTGATTCAACCTCTCTTTTTTTGGATTTTATAATCAAGTTTTCTCTGGTCAATCCTAGAAGTGATTCGGACTCTTCAAGTATTTTGTAAGGATCACTCTCATTAGGTGCAATTATAAATGCGAACTCTTTCCATGTTTTTTGATATCTCTGTTCCGGTTTTACTGTTATACCGTTTTTAATCTCTATTAAAGGTATGTCTGTTAGATTTTTTTCGAGAATCTGTTTTGCTTTATAAGCAAGATTGGGAAGCTCTCTATTTACAAATAAAGTTGATTTGAATGCAAAGAGAAAGCTTATGAGAAAAGTAAAAAAAAGCAAAAAAGAGATGCTTTTTGAGAGTCGTTTATCTTTTAAGAACTGGTATTTTTGAAGATTAAAGCTATCTTTTATCTCTTTCATATTACTACCTCCGTTTTTAAATTTTAAATTATTATATAGGAAATATATTTAATATGTAACTGTTAAAACTTCATTTTCTTTAACTCTCTATTGATTAAGTAATTAATAGTAAGTATAATAAAAAACAGAACCATAAAGGAGGTTAAAATTGGCTACATCAATTAAGTTTTGCGGTGGCGCTCAGACTGTTACTGGTTCAACGCATCTTTTATCTACTTCTAAATCTAGGATACTTCTTGACTGTGGTCTCTTCCAAGGTAGGAGAGATGAGTACTATAAGGTTAATTCTAAATTTCCTTTCAACTTAAACAATATCAATGCTTCTGTCTTAACCCATGCTCATATTGACCATTGTGGCAATATTCCAAATCTTATAAAGCAAGGTTATAGAGGTTCTGTCTACTGCACCCCGGCCACAAAAGATCTTTGCCGTTTCATGCTTTTAGATTCTGGTTATGTTCAAGGAGAGGACATTAAGTATGTTAATAAGATAAATAAAAGACGAGGTTTGCCTCCAAGAGAACCATTGTATACTCAGGTAGAGGCAAGAAGGGCGCTGAAGTATTTAAGGTCTATCAACTATCATAGAGTTTTTCCTTTAACGAAAGATGTTAAACTTACTTTTTATGAAGCAGGTCATATTCTTGGTTCAGCCATACCGTTGATTGAAATAAAATCGAAGAAAAGATTTTTGAGAATAGCCTATGCAGTTGATTTAGGTAGAGTTGACATGCCGTTACTCAAAAACCCTGAGATTCCTAGTGATGTAGATTATCTTATGATTGAAGGCACTTATGGGAATAGGGAGCATAGCAGCATAAAAGATGCAGAGATTGAACTTGCTAGCGCTATAAATAAGACCATCAAAAGAGGCGGCAAGGTTATAATACCGTCTTTTGCCTTAGAGAGAACTCAATTAATAGTATTTTTTATAAGTCAGTTAATGAGAAAGAAGAAGATTAAAAAAATTCCCATCTACGTTGATGGTCCTTTAGCTGTAAATGTAACCGATGTATTCAGAGAGAGCGCAGACTATTTTGACGCAGATACTGCTAGAGAGTTTTTAAACAGCGGTGATCCTTTTGGTTATGACAATGTTACCTATGTTAAGGATGTCAACAGATCAAAACAGATTCATGATATAACAAGACCTATAATATTGATTTCAGCTTCAGGGATGTGCGAGAACGGAAGAATATTGCATCACCTGAAGAACAACATTGAAAACCCCAAGAATACTATAATAATTATTGGTTTTATGGCAAACAATACTTTGGGTAAACGCATAGTTGAAAGAGCAAAAACAGTTCGCATATTTGGTAGAATATATGAACTTAATGCAGAGGTTATAACAGTCAATGCTTTCAGTTCTCATGCAGATAAAAACGGATTGTTAAACTATATTCGTGGTGTAGGTAAAAATCTTAAAGGGGTCTTTTTGGTTCACGGTGAAATAGAACAACTCAATAGTTTAAGGGCAGAGATAAGGAAGAAGCTCAATATTAACCCTCAGATTCCAGCTAAAGGAGATACTGTACATCTCAAGAGTTGAGACAAACAAAGGAGAATCAAATGGCGCTATTTGGAATTTTTAAATCAAAACCTAAAGAGTCTAAGAAGACAAAAGCTAAGACTACTAAAAAGGTAGTTATTAAAAAAAATGTTAGTTCAGCTAAGCCGGTTAAAAAATCAAAACCTAAAGAGATTGGCAGAATAACTCACTATTTCAGTAAAATATCTGTTGGTATTATTAAGCTCAAAGCTCCTCTTGAAGTAGGTAATAAGATTCATATCAAAGGTGCTAATGATGATTTTAAGCAAACAGTTAAATCTATAGAGGTCGATCATCAGAGTATTACTAAGGCGAAGAGAGGGGATGAGGTTGGAATTAAGGTATCTAAAAAAGTCCACGAAAATGACAAGGTTTATATGGTTGAGCAATGAAAAAGTGTCCTTATTGTTACGAAGAGATTCAAGACGAAGCTATAAAGTGTCGATTCTGCAATGAGTTTTTAAAGAAAAATACTCAAGAGAAGCGGTTTTTTAAAACTTCATATCTGGTAATAGCATTTATCTGTTTTGGGCCTTTTGCACTACCTCTACTATGGTTAAACCCTAGATTTAGCAAGAAAAATAAAACTATTGTTACAGTTATTATTCTCGTATTAAGTTATTTTTTAGGAAAATATTTAGCTCATTCAATTAGTACGATAATTGATTACTATAAGTTTATTTTCTCTCAATTCTAAAATTGGTGCATTTTTTCAATCAGATTTGATGAAGAAATTTATTCTAGTGCTTCTGGGTTACTGTAGGTATAGGTAGCAATATTAACAGTTTCAAAATTCTTATTGCAGAGATGGATTTCAACTTGATTGTCGTTGAAAATCCCTTTTGATATAGTAGCAGCAAACATCGCAGCATTTTTAATGAATTCCTTATTGCCGAAAACTTCTTTATTAACAACTATACGGAACTGGTATGTATCATTATCTCTTGTTATTTGTGAACTGCCTTTAGATTCTTCTTGGAAGAAACCTGTCTCAAGCAGATAATCTCCTAATTTTTTAACCTCACTCTTAGTTACTTTGGATGTATAGAAAAGATCACTTCCTCTGTATTTTATAGATTTACCCCATTCGGAATCTGTTTTAGAACAAGACAGAGTTGAAAACAGCAAAAAAGCGATAGCTAAAAATTTCAGTGTTTTATACATATATTCTCCTTTAAGGTTATTATTCTAATATACTTTCTATCTTTAGGCTTAGTCAACCCTTTTTTGGTCATTTTTATTGCTTGGTAGGCTATGTTTAGATACAATATAATCCATAAATTTAAAAAGGAGGCAGGATAATGGCAAAAGTATTCAAAGCGTTATTTGTTATCTGTATTTTAGTTGTGGTTTTAATTGGAGTTTTATTTGTATTTAGAAATCAAGTAGTAAAATTTGTAGTTTCAACTGGAGTTAAGAAGGTGACTGGTTTAAAGCTAGATATTACAGATTTAAACCTAGGCATTCCAGAGACAGTTATAGGTATCAATGGTATGCAAATATACAACCCTAAAGGTTATGAGGACAGGCTAATGGTTGATATGCCTGAGATATATGTAGATTATGATTTGTCTGCAATATTAAAAAACGATATCCATCTTAAAGAGGTTAGGATTGATCTACGTGAAATGATAATTGTTAAAAATAGAGATGGAGAACTTAATATTGATTCGCTTAAAATCGTTAAATCAGCAGAGCAAGATCAGGTGGCTGTTGAAAAAGAGAAACCTAAAGAAGAAAAAAAGAAAACAAATTTTAGGGTTGACCATCTTAAGCTAAAGATAGGGCGAGTTGTATATAAAGACTATTCTTCTGGGCCAAAGCCTTCTATAAAAGAGTATGATTTAAATATAGATGATAGTTACGATAATATAACTGACCCACAAGCATTGGCTAGATTAATTCTAGTAAGAGCTCTTATCAATACAAATATTGCCAATTTTAAGATTAAAAACCTTCAGGGTCTAACTGCTGATACGCTTAATATGACAATAGGAGAGCTTGGGGGCGGCGTAAAACAAGGTGTCGGGGTAGGTGAGAGTTTAGGTGAAAGCGCTAAAGAGATAACAGAGAAAGCAGGGCAAGCGATAAAAAATATTTTTAATCTTGGAGAGTAATGTGAGGCTCTATTTAGTTAGACATGGTGAAGCGGATTCTAGTGGAAGCTTGGATTCTGATAAACCTCTCTCTAAAGAAGGGATAGAAGAAGTAAAAAAGGTAGCTGATTTTGTAAAAATAAAGACCAGTGCTATATGGATGAGTAATAAGCTTAGAGCTAAACAGACTGCCGAGATATTCAAAGAGTATGGATTCTCTAGTAATTTGATTGAGAGAGATGATTTGGCGCCAAATGATCCTACAAGAACTATCCATTCTGATATAGAAGATTACAACAGTGATCTAATGATTGTAGGACATCTACCATTTTTATCTAAGTTAGCCGCATCTCTTTTATCAACATCAGAAGATAGTATTAACTTTGATTTTAATACAGCAGCTATGATGTTTCTTGAAAGAGAGAGTGGAGAATGGTCTCTCTCTGGGTTTCTTAATCCTGATTTAATAGCCTACTAGATATCAAATTTATTCATCTAGAGCTATTGCAATCTTAGTTGTTGTTTTGATAATATATTTAAATGGATAATAACTTACAAAAAA
>CAZVIC010000078.1:0-5797 GCA_964627735.1 uncultured Planctomycetia bacterium
GGACAAAGCCGAGCTTCTCAGGAATGAGGAGAAAAAGCTCAGGCAGGATATAAAGGCGATTCAGTTAAAAATCCTCGAGAAGCGAAACGAGGTTAATCTGGTAAAGGCTACTCAGGATTTTCTTTTGAAGCTGAGGAGTAATCCCAACACTCAGCAAATGGATTATCTTATTAAGACGTTTATGAGAATTATATTTAAAGGGATATATATTCAAAATCAAGAAATTGTTAAGGTTGATATTAATCAGCCGTGGAAGATGTGCTATGACGAGGCGTTGAAAGTCCGTCATTCTGAGCCGACCTGTGGTGAGCGAAGTCGAACCAAGGCGAAGAATCTGGCTGAGGATGAGATCCTTCGCTTCGCTCAGGATGACACGGTTGGAAAAGGAGAAATATGTCGAAAGAAGAGAAAGAAAAGCATCGAGGAAAGCGTATACTTTTGCGTACATTCGGCTGCCAGATGAATGAAAGAGATTCAGAGTGGATGCTGGGTCAGCTTGTTGCATCTGGATGGATTTTGACAGAGACAATAGATGATGCGGGGCTTGTTATCATAAATACTTGCTCTGTACGTTACCATGCAGAGCATCGTGCTATATCTTTTCTGGGAAGCCTAAGGAAACTTAAGAACGAGAAAAATTTTAAGATCGTTCTGACTGGATGTACTGCAGAGGTTTATGGTGAAGGTCTTCTTAAAAGGTATGGCCATTTAGATGGAGTCTTTGGGCCTTCTCAAGAGAATGAGTTGATTGACGATATAGACAAAGTCTTAAAAGGTAAGAAAGTTAAAGCAGTAGGAAAGCAGAGTGGTTTAAAGTGTTTTCATAAGGAAGGAGATTATAGGAAGAGGTCTTTAAGTGCTTTTGTCTCCATAGTGGAAGGTTGTGATAATTTCTGCACCTACTGTATTGTTCCTTATACAAGAGGCAGAGAGCGCTCTAAACCGATAGAGGAGATAGTGAGTGAAGTTAAATCTTTAAAAGACAGAGGCTATAAGGAGATAACTTTTCTTGGCCAGAATGTAAACTCTTATCAAAATGGGGGTTTTGTAAAGTTGTTAGAGAGAATAGATAAAACAGGTATTGAGAGAGTGCGCTTTATGACTTCACATCCAAAGGATGCAGGTTTAAATCTTTTTAAGGCAATGAGAGATTTGAAGAGTCTCTGTAATCATCTACATCTTCCTCTTCAATCTGGAAGCGATAAGATCTTAAAGCTTATGAATAGAAACTATATTCTCTCTGATTATTTAAATTTGATCAAGCGCTATAGAGAGCTTAATCCTCAAGGAGCGATTACAACTGATATTATTGTTGGGTTCCCCGGAGAGGATGAGGATGATTTTAAAAAGACGCTCTCAGTTTTAAGAGAGATAGAGTTTGATTCTGCATTTATATTCAAATATTCTTCGCGGCCTGAGACCAAAGCCTCTGGTTTTATTGATAATCTCTCTGATCAGGATAAGAGAGATAGGAATAATACCTTGCTTCAAATTCAAAAAGAGATAACTTCAAAGAAGAAAGAAGGATTGGTGGGTAGGTTTTCTGAAGTTCTTTTTGAAGCTGAGGATAAAAAAGGGTATGGTTTAGGTAGGTCTTCTGAGAACTATTCTATTAAAGTTAAAGGAAATGGTTTGGTTGGAAGTCTGAAAAATGTTAAAATAACGCAAATAGTTGATAATAATCTGATTGGAGATATGGTTGAATAAAATATTTAAAGTTACCAATATATTTTTTATAAGCGTTATATTTGTTGGTCTGTTATGTTGTGTATCTTTTGCCGAAGATTTTAATGATGCCTGGGTCTATTTTCTTAAAGAGAAATATAATGTATCAGAGCGGATAGTAGATAGATATCTTAAGAGTGGGGAGTCTTCACCTGAATATATTTATCTTAAATCTCTGCTTTTAACCAAGCGTTCCCGTTTTGAGGATGCCAGGATCTATTGTGATAAACTTTCAAATTTTGGTGGGAAGTGGAGTGAATATGCACTCTTAGGGCGGGCCGACACGTTTTTTTTAAGCGGTAATTTTGATGATGCCGATATTCTTTATGATACTTTCATGGAGAGGTTTCCAAGAAGCGATATAATATCTGATGTAATCTATAAACGTGGTCTATGTCTTAGAAAACAAGGGTGCTGGGAAGAAGCCAAAAAGAACTTTAATCTTTTAATTAATCGCTATCCTAACTCTCTCTCTTGTAGTTATGCTCGGAAGATATTAGATGATAATGAGTTTTGTTTTACAATTCAGATAGGTTCTTTTTTGAATTATGATAATGCCTATAATCTTTCAAGAAAATTAACTTCGAAAGGACTCAATGCTTATATTAAAAAAGTCGTTCATAAAGGTAAGCTTTATTACAGGGTGCGTGTGGGTGAGTTTAACAACAAAAGTCAGGTTGAGTCTCAATTTAAAAAGCTTATCTCTTTAGGTTACAGTGGTGTGATCTACCCCTAAAAATATACTTTTATTTTAAAGATTATTAAATTTTATGGATAGAAATTCACTGATTGTATTAACAGGACCTACCGGAATAGGGAAGACAGAAGTTTCTTTAGAACTCTCCAAGATTATTAAAAAAATAGAGGTAGTTTCTGCTGACTCTATGGCGATTTATAGAGAGATGGATATTGGGACATCTAAACCTACTCTAGATATTCAAGCTAAGATTCCACATCATATGATCGATATAGTTGATAGTAGTCAGAGTTTTAATGTTGCAGAATATGTAAATAAGGCGTCAGAGGTTATAGCTCAGATTCTATCTAGAGGTAATACTCCTCTTGTTGTGGGCGGTTCTATTATGTACTTGCATTCTCTCTTAGACGGCATATTTAAAGGGCCGTCTCGTAATAATAAGATAAGAGAGAGACTTACAAAGAGAGCCGAAGATGAAGGGCTCGCAAAGCTCTATCTTGAACTTAAAGAGCTTGATTCTGAGGCGGCTGATAAAATCCACCAGAATGATCTAAGGAGAATAATTCGTGCACTTGAAGTTTACTATTTAACTGGAGAGAGGATATCTAGACTAAAGAAGAAGAGAGATGGCATCTCATCTAAGTATGCTATCTCTATCTATGCTTTATCTGATAGAAGGGCTAAAATTTATGATAAAATAGATAGAAGAGTTGATCAGATGATATCTAAAGGGTTAGTTGATGAGGTAAGAGCCCTAATGGATAGATTAAGCTTAACTGCCTATCAAGGTGCAGGTTATAAGGAGCTTATAGGCCATATTAAGGGTGAGTATAGCCTAGATGAAGCTATAAGGCTTATTAAGCGTAATAGTCGTCGTCTTGCAAAAAAGCAGCTTTCTTGGTTAAAGAGAGATAGTCGTATAAAGTGGATAAATCTATCAGACTTTGATTCAGCTCTCAGTATAGCTAAGTTTATTTTTAACGATTTAGAAAAATAAATGAAAGAGAATGCCTATGTGATCACCGTTAGTACGGACAAGAAAGATTCCTGGAGCCTCAATGAGAAGGCAGATGAGATGAGAGAGCTTGTCCTATCGACTGGTTGCAATATCAATGCTGAAGATACTGTTGGAGTAAAAAGAGTAAACCCACATTATTTTATAGGCAAAGGCAAAGTAGCTGAAATAGCTCAAAGGGCCAAAGATTCAGGATCTGATGTCGTTATAATATCTGAAGATCTATCAGCTACGCAGCAGCAGAACATAGAAGATGATGCTGGTGTAAAGATAATAGATAGATCACAGCTTATACTTGATATTTTTTCACGCCATGCAAGAAGCTCTGAAGGCAAGCTTCAGGTAGAACTGGCACAACTTAGCTATCTCTTGCCACGTCTTAGCGGCAAAGGTGTCATGCTCTCGAGGTTGGGTGGCGGGATTGGAACAAGGGGCCCGGGTGAGAAAAAACTTGAAGTTGATAGGAGAAGAATAAGGAGGAGAATAGAGCATTTAGATAGAGCTTTAAAAGAGGTAAAAAAGAGAAGAGTATCTTTGCGTAAAAAAAGAGAGAGGAATGAGGTACCTTTAGTAGCTTTAATTGGTTATACAAACGCAGGAAAGACCACTCTCTTGAATGCTTTAACATCTTCGAAGCAGATTTCATCTAATAGCATGTTTACAACTCTTGATCCTGTCGCTCGCTCCTACATGCTTTCTGGAAAACAGAGAGTAATCTTTTCAGATACAGTAGGTTTTTTAAATGATTTGCCACACCATCTTATTAATGCTTTTCGGGCAACGCTTGAAGAGGTGGTAGAGGCTGATCTAATTTTACATCTATTAGACATATCAGATCCGCTATCTGTTAAAAAAAGAGATTCCGTTTATAAGGTTTTAGATCAGCTTGAGGTCAAAGATAAAAATATTTTAACAGTTTTGAATAAAATAGACAGGTTGGATAATTTGAATCGTGAGGATTTGAATTTAAGATATCCAGGATCTATTTTGATATCTGCTTTAAATAGAGATGGCATAGATTCTCTTATTAAAAGAATAGGTGAGGAATTTTCATCATACGAATCTTATTTGAGTATATTCTTACCAGAGGAGAAGCTAGGGGTTCTTGATTTTATTGATCAAAGTAGTATAGTTGACAAAAAGAGGAGCCCAGGAGGGTTATACATAAAAGCAAGAGTGAGCCTGTTAATAAGAGAGAGAATTTATCGAGAATTATCCAAATAATATGCTATAATCTTAAGCCATGAAGTTATACTTTACAATTTTAAAGATGGCCAAACCTTATTTAGGTGTGATTGCATTTGCTGTTGTATTTATGATCATCTCTACTCTGACAGATGGAGCATCTCTAAGTATGCTTGCTCCTTTAGCTGATAAGGTTTTAACAAATAAACCGATAGTCTTACCGCAAGGTAATATTCCTGATTTTATAAGTCAGCTTATAGTTAAGGCTAATAGTATGCCGCAGATGAAACTGCTTGTATTGCTCTCTATAACGTTATTGGTTCTTATATGCTTTAAAGGTATTACTTTTTATTTTCAGTCCATTTTAATGGAGATTGCCGGACAGAGAGTTATAAGAGATATTAGGGTGAAGATATTTGAAAAGATTCAATATATGTCTATGGATTTCTTCTCTAAGAGTAGAGTTGGCGATCTGGTATCCCGTATGACCTATGATGTCTACGTGATACGCCATGTTCTTACTGAAGGTTTGGCTGAAGGTATATACTATACTTTTCAATTGTTATTATTTTCAAGCATCGTTTTTATTATATACCCCAAATTAGCTTTGATAATTCTTGTTGTTATGCCGATAGTTGGTTTTCCACTTATAAAGATTGGTAAGAAATTGCGCAAAATATCCAAACAGGCTCAAGCTAAGATGGGTGATCTAAACTCCAGAATGCAGGAGACTTTTACTGCTATGAATGTAGTCAAGGCATTCTCCATGGAGGGCGAAGAGATATCAAGGTTTAAAATCTTAAACCAAGATTTTTACAGTCTTATGCTTAAGACAATGCGTAGGACTCTTGTTATTAATCCAGCCTCGGAGATCGTAGCTGCTTTTGCTGGTGTTGTAATTCTCATCGTAGGAGGAAGAGAGGTTATATTAGGAGAGATGTCTTTTGGTGTGTTTATGCTATTTTTAGCAGGTATGGCAGCTTTAATGAAACCGGTAAAACGTTTGATTAAAGTTTATAATTTTAATCAAGTTGCACTTGCAGCAGGAGAGAGGATATTTGAGCTTTTAGATCAAGAGCCATCTGTCTCTGAAGTTGTTAATGCACGGACTCTTGAGATGCCTAAAAGAGACGTTGAGTATAAAGGAATACGTTTTAGTTATGAAGGGTCAGGGG